>CAZMVY010000058.1:0-20904 GCA_964569765.1 uncultured Planctomycetales bacterium | reverse complement strand
CCGTGCGATCATTCATCGCACGGAACGCCGCCACGACGCTCTCCTTTTCGCTGACTACCGGCTTGGCGCCTCCCCCGTGCTCCCCGCCCTCCCCGCCGGCCAGACCTGGCACGCCCGCCTCCACCTTGGCCGGGCCACTGAAGAAGCGCGTTGCCGCGAAGATCGCGATGCCCTCCACCACCATCACACCACCAATCAGCCCTATCAGCGCAAAGCGACCCTTCTTGCCCGATGCGGGCTTCGGCTCTTACGCGGCACGCGCCTCACGCTCGGCAGCTCGATTGTCTTCAGCCATGCCGATGTTTCCTTATTCTGCACGCGGCAAGGGCGGGTGCGACACGAAGGTCTGGACCGGATCACGCCGGGCCTGGACGACCACGTCGATGCCGCCGGCATCGCGCGCGCCGGCTGCCGCGCCCGCGCCGGCAGACCCTGCCCCGGTCGCCGTCACTATCTGCAATCGGTCTATCGGCAATTCGCATTGAGTCAGAACGTCCGCCACGGCCCGCGCCCGCTGAAACGCCCCCTCCACCGCGACGGACAAACGCCCGTCGGTCGCCTCTTCGGTCGCGTTACCGGACCTTCCCAGCGCCCCCGCATAGGCGCGCACCTCGATATACGGATTCAGATCGCGCAGCGCCGGCGCCATCCGTCGCAGCGCCCTTTCCGCCTGTGTTTCGAGCACCGGCACATCCGAGAGCGCATGCACCGGGCGGGCATCCGACCGCAGACGGATATGGATGCCGTCGGATTCGTGGTTCACACTGACTGCGGCGGATCGCCCCGGGCCAGCCCCGTTGTCCGCGGCGTTCTCCGTCATCGCCACAAGTTGCTCCAGGAGCGTCCCCTGACGCGCCGGCGACGCACGGCCGGCGTCGCGCGTCATGCTGAACGCCGACCGCAACGATGCCATCACGGACTGCACCTTGTCCGCACGCGGCACGGGCGGCGGACTGACCATCAGGATCACCACGAAGAAACACAGCAGGAGCGTCATGAGGTCGGCATACGAAACCGACCACACTCCGTCCGGTCGCCCCGGCGGAGGCGTTCCTTTATGCCAAATATACCGGTTCGGCACTCGCGCCATTGCGACATTCCCCTATGCCGCCGCCGGGCCAAGGCGAATCGGTCGCTGCGTCCGCTCGGCTGCCGATGCACCGCGCGCAGCCTGCCCGACCCGGCGCGGATGCTCGCTCGGCGGCAGAAATGCCAGAAGCTTGTGCTCCACCACGCGCGGATTGTCGCCCGCCTGGATCGCCAGCACGCCCTTGAGGATGATCGTCTTGACCAGGAACTCCGCGGCGCTGCGGTTGGCAAGCTTCTGACTCAACGGCAGGAAGACGCCGTTTGCGAGGACAAGCCCGTACAGGGTGGTAAGCAGTGCGACGGCCATGCCGGGCCCGATCCTCGTCGGGTCATTCATGTTCCTCAGCATGAGCACCAGGCCGACGAGGGTCCCCACCATACCGAAGGCTGGGCAATAGCGGCCCAGGAGGTCGAAGAACTGCCGCCCGGAATTGTGCCGGGCATCCGTTGCCTCCAGTTCGTCCGTGAGCCGCGCCTCGATGGCCGAGGGGTCGTACCCGTCCACAACCATCCGGACGGCCCGGGCGAGAAAGCGGTTGTCGTCGGGGCTGAGCCGTCCCTCCAGCGCGAGAATGCCTTCGCGGCGCGCCAGGTCGGCCAGCGCTACAAGTTCGTCGATCGCGGCGGCGGCGGACTCCCCCTGCTCCGTGAAAGCCTTTCGCAGCGCGCCCCGGATGAACCCCAATTGGGCCAGCGTGAACGACGCCACTGTCGCGGCGACCGCTCCGCCCAGCACCAGAAGCAGCCCCGGCAGATTGCAGAACGCGCCGAGGTCCCCGCCGGCCCCTGCCAGCACGGCCCAGAGTCCCAGCACTAAGACCGATCCGATCCCAACTAACGTGGCATAATCCATGGCATCCTGCCGCCACCCCGGAACCCGGGGGTGGACCCATCCTGGTTGCTGCGACGCGGCCCGGCTCCCCTCAAGAGAGAACGACGCTTACACCCGAAACGTCCGAACGGCCCGGGCATATTCCACCGCCCGGCGAACCACCTCGTCCATCGCCTCCTTGACGATCAGCGTGTCGCCGTTCACCAAGGTCACCGTCGTATCGGGCCGCTCCTCAATCGTGCGGATCAACTCCGCATTAAGGACGAACACCTTCCCGTTCAGCCGCGTCAACTGAATCAAGCCAGGGGCTTCCTCTAAATCGCCGGAATCGGCGCACCGGCTCTTCGTGGTTTATCGGGCCACCGACAACAATTGGTTGAGCAGATCGTTGGCTGTCGAGATTACGCGACTGGCCGCCGAGAACCCTGTCGTTGCCGTAATCAGTCCGATAAACTCCTTGGAAAGATCCACGTTGCTCAGTTCCAGCGAGCCGCTCACGATCTTGCCTGCCCCAAGGTTTTGGGGCGTCGTGATGACAGGTACCCCAGAGTTGGGGCCCGTCGTATACCGGTTATTGGCCTCGGCAACCAGACCCTCCGGGTTCGCGAACGTTGCCAGGGCAATCTGGCCCAGCGTTCGCGTCAGGCCGTTGCTGAACGTACCAGTGATGATGCCGTTGTTGCCGATGGCGAAGCTGTTGAGCGACCCAGGGGCAAACCCGTCCTGCTGCGCCATGTAGAGCGCGGAGCGGCTATCACGATTCGAGAAGCTGCTAACCTGGTCGAAATCGATGGTTACACCTACCGGCGTCACCGCCCCGGTGTTGTCGCGATTGAGCTTGATCTGGTTGCCCGTGGTCGATTTCAGTTGGCCGTCGTCGCCGAAGTAGAGCGTGCCGTTGCCGAGCACGCGCGAGACCTGCGTATTGTCCGGCGAAGAGACGAAAAACCGCCACGTGTTGCCACCCGTGGCCTTGCTCTCGAGCACGGCCGTCACGTCAACGCGCAGCTCGGTCCCGAGCGAGTCGTAGACCAGCAGGCTCGTGTAGGCGCTCTCGCCGTTTGCCTCGAAGGGCCGACCCAAGGCATCGTTCGGGATTGAGAACGTGAACGGGCTCTTGTTCGTGGCGTTCGTGGAGGTGATGGAACCGCTCTTCATCGAGAGGCGGTTATCCCACCCGATGTTGCCCTCGATCACGATGGTGCCGGCCGGCGGTTGCCCGTCGGCCCGGGCCGCCTGACCGGCGGTGGGAGCAGCCGGATCGGGCGCCGTGCCGTCCGAGACCCACCAGCCCGGGTGGTTCACCGGATCGCCCGTCGTATCGATGCCCGCCTTGCCGGTGAGGAAGTTCAGATAGTCCCCGAGAGTGCTTGTGTCCGTAACGGTGAAGGTCGCCGTGCCGACGTTTCGATCACCCCGCTTGACGTCGGTAAGTGTGATCTCATCTCCGACGGCGAAGAGCGGGTTCGCAAGTGAAACGGCCGGATCATACAGATTGGTCAGCAGCGTCGCCGCGGTTGCCGGCGCCCCGGGGCCTTCTTCGAGAACCTGCGAGAAGAGGATCGTGCCCTGCGTGGCGGCCTCTCCGTTGGCGTACAGGTTTCCCTTCATTTCCACGTTGCTGGTGGCCCGTGCGGTGCTCATCGAGCCGAGGGGAATGCTCAAACGGGTGGTCGTGCCGGGAACGATGTTGAAATCGTCGTCCACGCCGAAGCCCTGGACGAAGGCCCCGTCCTGCGTCACGAGATAGCTTGCCGAACTGAGCTTGAAGGTGCCGTCGCGCGTGAAGAACTGCCGGCCGTCCGGCGACTGGACGATGAAGAAACCGTTGCCCTCGATCGCCAGATCGGTCGGCACACCGGTGGTCTCGATCGAGCCGGAATTGAAATCCCTCTGGATGCTGCCGAGGACGGAGCCGAGCCCGATCTGCATCGGGTTCGTCCCGCCCGTGGTGGTGCCGGGGGGCGTACCGGCCGCCAACGTCTGCGCGAATTGCGTCTGGAACATGCTGCGACTGGCCTTGAACGCCGTCGTGTTCACGTTGGCGATGTTGTCGCCGATCGTGTCGATGCGGAACTGGTTCGTGTTCAGGCCGGACAGCCCCGTGTACATGGCCGAGGTAAGACCCATATCGTATACCTCCCTGCGTTCGTGCGGCGATGTGCCGCGCGATCGTGATTTACTTGCCGAGCACAACTTTCGCCGTTACGCCCGTGTCCTTGCTCCCCGTCTGATTCGTTCCGGTCGCGGAACCGGCCGGCGGTTCGCCGACCCGGGCGAGGCCGGCCACCGGCAGCGTGCTGCCGTTGGTCAACTGCAGCCACGCCTGTCCGTCCGCGGCGTAGCTCACCGACGCAACCACGCCCGATACCGTCACCGCTTCGCCGTTCGCATTCGTGCTCACGCCCTCCACATACTTGCCCACGAGCCGGTTTGCGTCCGTCACGTTCGTAATCGCCTTGAGCGGCAAGTCCGCCCCGCTGTCCAACTCGAGGATCGGCTCGCCGTCGTCCTCAAACCGCAGGCCGCGCACGACCCCGGCAACCACGGTCTCGGTGCCATCCTCGGCGCGGACCTTGCCGGTAACGTACTGACCGATCAGCGTCGCGGCGGAGCCGAGCCGTTGCTGCTCCGTCAACGTCCGCAGGGAGTCGGTCAGGGTGGTCGACATTTCCATGTTGCGAATCTGTGAGATCTGCGAGAGCATCTCCTCGTTGCTCATCGGTTTGAGCGGATCCTGGTACCGCAACTGGGTGATCAGGACCTTGAGGAAGTCATCCGAACTCATCTGATTGAGCCCGCGCCCGGTGCCCGTAATCGTCGTACCGGCCTGTGAAGCGGATAGAGTCGCCGCAATATCCATGAGAGGTTCTCCGAAAGCTCCTGCACACTACGCCCACATGTTGACGGACCATCCCGGTGCGTCCGGCATGGTCCTTACCGTCGTGCCCATGCCCTCCGCCGAAAGACCGGACGGGGCCTCGTTCGCCGCGCCCGCGCCCGGCGCCTCCACTTCCCGTGCCGGCGCAGTCGCGTCCCGACCGCCTGTCCATGCGGAGCCCGACGAGGCATCGCGCTGCTGCCACTGCTGGGCCGCTCCGCCGTCGCCGGAGGGCTGCTGTCCGTTCGGATTGCGGTCGTTGGGGCTCTGGCCGCCGTGCGTCGGCGCCCCCGGCCGGGCATCGATGTCAAAGCGGTCGATCGTGATTCCCTGCCGGGTCAGTGCGTGCCGAAGATCGTCCGCGCGCGACAGAAGGAGATCCCGCGCGGCGGCGGTCTCCGCCTGCACATGGATCGAAAGCACATCGTCGCGGAGCCGCGCCTCGAGCTGAATCCGACCGAGTTCCGGCGGGTCCAGTCGGATCGTGATCGAGGAGTTCTTCGCGCCGACGTTCGCACGCACGAGCTCCGCCACGCGTTCAATGTTCGCTGCCTGCTCCGCGGGCGACGGACGCCCGCCGACCAGGACCTGCGCGAACGACTCCGTGCGAGGTGTCGCTGCGTTTGCCTCCGGGCGCGATCCGGCGGGCATCATCGCCGCACGGGCCCCCGTCTGGTCGGCGCCGCCCTGCTGCCCCTGACGAGGATCAGACCGCGCCGATGCGGCAAGGGAAGCCGGCTCCGGCTGCGGTGCCGTCTCCAACGACCCGCCGCCGGCAAGGCCCGCCGCCAGTGCAACCAGACGGGCCAACTCGCTGCCCGATGAAGCGGCCGCCGGCGTCACGGGCTCGAGATCCATGGCCGATGACGCCGAGGGCCCAAGGGGACCGCCGGCCACAAGCCCGGCCCGCCGAACGTCGGCAGCGCCGGTCGCACCCGGTACGCCGGAACGCGACTGTGCCGCCTGGCTGTTGGCCTGTGGCTGGGTGGCCGTAGCATCGCACGGGCGGGCAACCGTCTGCGTCTCCATGTCGCGATCGGCGGGGACGACGCCCACCGGCGATGTCGCAACGCCGGCGTCGGACACGGCGGCGCCAACGTCGGGCAGGACCTGTCCACCGCAACTCTTCGCGGCCAGTTGGCGCAGCAGTTTCTCCGCCGGGTGCAACCGGCCTTCTTTCGATATCTCATCCACCGGCGATACTGCATTCGCGTCGTCTGCCTGTGACATCTCTTGGGAGGGGCAGCTCTCGGACGCGGCATCGTTCTCCGGGCAGGCGGCATCCGCTGCGTCTCTCGTCGAGCCGACGGAGGCGGGCGCGGTCTCGTCGGCCGGCCCCGCGGCCGTGGGCGCCTCCTGCGCAACGGCGTCGTCGTCCGGGCCCGGCTTCTTTCGTTCGGCCTCGCGTTGCTTCCCGGTCTGCTCCGCGTGATCGGCCTTTCTCTTTCGCTCCGTGCGGGCGGCAGACTCCAGAGGCTGCCCGTCCGTCGCGGATTCGGACCTGCAGCGCTTCGGCGCCGCCTTCGCCGTGCTCTCGAGCGCCGCGGCGGAGCGATCGCGTTGACTCACCTGCGTGAGCAAGAAACGGAATGAAGACTCGCTACCGTCGCGTGGATCAGCATCCGCCGCCGGAATCGAGCGCGGCATGGGAACGGCGAACGCGCCGCGCGCGTTGTGCGAAGCATCGGCGGCCCCGGCGGGCGCCGGCACGAGCGTCTTGACGGTTGACATCCGTCAACCTCCCTTGGGTGCTGTCGGGCTCGAACCAGACGCCTCCGCGCCGCTGGGCCCCGAGCGTGCCGAGTCGGCCCGCTCGTTGTTCAGTTTGTGTAACTGGTCCAGGATCCTCCCGGCCCATTCCATCTCCTCGGCGGTCTTGCAGGTATCAAGGATCTTCTTGGCCCGCGCCGCATCCATGCTCATTAGCAGGCGGACCGCATCCGGCTCCTTCCGCATCATGAGCAGCTTCCGGGCGCGGGTGGCCTCAATGGCCGTCATCAACTCCAGCTCCCGCGCGAAACCGTCCTGGAACTGCTCCTCCTGCAACTTTTTCTGCTGTTCCGCGAACGCCTTCTCCCGACGGTCAATCTCCTCGAGTTTCCGCATCACATCGAGCTGTATGGTCTGGTTGAGCCGGGCCCGGTCCTGCAACTCGCGGCCCTGGCGCTCGACCATGAGGGCGAGCCATTCCTCCTGTGCCTGGGTGCGGGCGATCTGCGACGTGGCGGACTCCGGCTTGCCCGGCTCCACTGCCGGCTGGCTCGCCGGGGTCTCCGCCGCCGCCGTCTCGCCCCGGATCACTCGCGCGATCGCATCGACGCGCTCCGCCGTGAGCCGCTTCGTCGCGAACATGTAGCCGATCAGCCCGCTCGTCGCGAGGAGCTGAATCACGGCGATCAGCGAAACAATCTGATAAAACCGCTTCATCACTCGAACGTCTCATCCGAAAGGCCCGCGCCCGTCAGGACCGGCCCTTCGCTCGCTCTGTCCCGCGCGCCGACCTCCCGGCGATCCGCCTTCCGGCGAAACACGAACCGCATGGTGCCCAGTTCATCCAGCTCGGCCTGCTCCCGGCATTCGAGCTCGCGCAGATACCTGGTCTGCTGACGTTCCCGGAGCTTCTCCATCACCTTCTTCTCCCGGGCGGCGTGGGCAAGCACGGAACGCTCCTGAGCCAGCCGCGCCTCCAGAAGACGGAGGTGGCCGTCCGCTTCGAGCCGGCCGCGCTGCAGGTGCGAAAGCCAGTGCCGATTCCTCGCCAGATTCTGCACATCCAGCGAGGGGCGGTTCGCGTCGGCGCGCATCGCACGGATCTGCTCGGCGATCCGCCGGTCCAACAGCTCGATCTCGCTGCGAACGCGGGAGATCTGGCGGAGGCGCTCCGCGACAATCCGCTTCTGCCGATCCTCGCGCTGACGCCGAAGCTTCAGCAGCGTCTCCAACCTGAATACAAACCGCTTGGCCATGATGCGCCCGTGAATCCGTCACTTCGCCCGCGCGGCCGCTGCCGGTGGGCCGGCGTCAGCGTACCGCCGCCTTGCGGCCCTGGCCCGCCTCCGGCCGGACGGGCTCCCGGCCTGCCTTGCTCAAACGCTGCTCCATCTGCTCCAACTGCTGCGCGAGCGATAGAAGCTGCCGCCGCGCCTCGTCGAACGTCACGCGCTCGGTGATCCGCTGCTGCAGGAATGCGTCGATGAGCGGCTTGGCCTGCACCGCCAGATCGAACTGCGGATTCGTGCCCGCCGCGTAGGCGCCGATGTTCACGAGATCCTCGATCTCCTGCCAGACGGCCAGCACCCGCTGAATACGCCGCGCCGCCGCCTGATGCTCCTCCGTAACGACATCGACCATGACCCGGCTGATACTCTCCAGTACACCGATCGCCGGGTAATGACCTCGATTGGCCAGCGGACGGCTCAACCACACGTGTCCGTCGAGAATCCCTCGCACGGCATCCGCGATCGGCTCGTTGATGTCGTCCGCCTCGACGAGCACGGTGTAGAAACCGGTGATGCTGCCCCGGGCCGTCCGCCCGGAGCGCTCCAGCAATTGCGGCAGAAGGGCGAAGACGCTGGGCGTGTATCCCTTCGTCGCGGGAGGTTCGCCCGACGCCAGACCGATCTGCCGCTGCGCCATCGCCAGCCGCGTGACCGAATCCATGAGCAGCAGCACGTCCTTGCCGCGATCACGGAAGAACTCGGCGATCGCCGTCGCCACGAACCCGGCGCGGACACGCAGCACCGGGGACTCGTCCGACGTGCTGATTACCAGTACCGTCTTCTTGCGCCCTTCCGGCCCCAGGTCCTTTTCGAGAAAGTCGTTGACTTCCCGCCCGCGCTCTCCGATCAGCGCCATGACGGTCACGTCCGCGGCGGTGTACCGCGCAATCATCCCGAGCAGCACGCTCTTGCCCACACCAGTGCCGGCAAACAGCCCGAGCCGCTGGCCGCGCCCCGCCGTGAGCAGTGCGTCCATCGCCCGGATGCCGGTGCCCAGCGGTTCGGAAATCCGCGGCCGGCCCAGTGCATCGGGCGCTGAACGGTACAGCGGGTACCAGTCCTCCGCCTCCAGCCTCGGTCCCCCGTCGATTACCTCGCCGAGACCGTTCACCACGCGGCCCAGCAGACCCTCGCTCACGTTCACACGGGCCTGCGCGGCCAGGCACACCACGCCATCCCCTCGCGCCACGCCCAGCGGCTCGGCCAGCGGCATGAGAATCGCCTGCCGCTCCCGGATGCCGATGACCTGCGCGGGGATTCCCTCGCCGCGACGACGCTCGATGCGACAGAGGGACCCGATGGCCGCGGGGAAGTCGTTCACCGCGACGGTCAGCCCGGTGAGGTCGGCGACGCGTCCGCGCACCTCGAGGGCCGGGGCGGCGCCGATCAGCTCGATTTCGCGGTCAAACAGGCCCATGATCCGTCGATCCGTCCGTGCGTCGTTCCATCCGTCCGCTGTTCCGTCCGGCAGCCCGCGCCGGAATAACGGAAGAACGCCCACTCCCTCCGTCGCTACGTCGCCGCGTCGCTGCGGCTTTCCGTCGCTTCGTCGCCTTGTCGATTCGTCGGTCCTTCGCTTGCGCCCTCTTCCCCCACGAGCAGTTCGGCGATGCGGGCGAGTTGCGTTTCCAGCCGGGCGTCGATCCGCCCTTCCTCCGTCGTCAGAATGCAGCCGCCCGGGGCCACCGCCGCATCGGCCACCACGTGGATGTGCCGCTTCTGTCGGGCGGACTCCGCCAGATCCTTCGCAAATGCCTCCAGTGCTTCCCGGTCGGCCGGATTCAGGCGAAGCACCGCGTCGGTACGCGGACCGATCATCTCCAGCGCCTCGGAGGCGTTCTCGATGGCGATCGCCTCGGCCGTCGCCCGATCCTCCGCCATGCGTTTGACGACGCGACGTGCGATGGCGACGGCAACCCGCAGCACGTCGGTGCGCGCGGCGAGTGCCAGCCGCTGTTTCTGCTCCTCGATGCCGGCCAGAGCGTTGCCGAACGCCTGTACCAGGCTCGCCTGCTGCCGCGTGAATTCCTCGACGGCCTGGCGGAACGCCTCCTCGCGCCCCGCCAGGCGCCCCTCCTCAAGCCCCTTGGCCAGGCCCTCGCGATGCCCGGACTGCCGGGCCTCCTCGCGAAGCCGGGCGGCCTTCCGTTCGGCATCGGCCAGCAGAAGCTCCGCCTGCTTCCGCGCGGCGGCCAGTATCCGGCGCGCCTCCGCTTCGTAGTCGAGCAGGTTGAGCACCTGCAACGGCCCGGTCCGATGTCCGGTCAACTGCGCATTCTTGATGACGGTTGGCATGTCGTCCGCTATCGCATCTATCCGTCTGTCCGTCGCATCGCCGGCGCCTCGCCGCCGCTAGACTACCAGTTCCTTCTCGCCGCCGCGGCCGGCGATGACGATTTCGCCCGCGTCTTCGAGACGCCGCACCACATCCACGATCTTCTGTTGCGCCGTCTCCACGTCGCTGACGCGGACGGGCCCCATGTACTCCATGTCCTCCTTGATCAACTGGGCCGCCCGCTCGGACATGTTCTTGAAAATCTTCTCCTTGAGCTCCTCGCTCGCAGTCCGCAGCGCCAGCGCCAGGTCGTCGTTGTCGACTTCCTTGAGGACCGCCTGAATCCCCTTGTCGTTGACCAGCAGGATGTCCTCGAAAACGAACATGAGACGCCGGATCTGCTCCACGAGGTCGGGATCCTCGCTTTCGAGCGACTCGAAGATCGCCTTCTCCGTGGCGCGGTCGGCGAGATTCAGCATCTCCGCCACCGCCTCCACACCGCCGACCTTCTGGAACCGCTGCGACACAATGCCCGAAAGCCGCTGCTCCAGCCCCTTCTCCACCTCTTTGATGACCTCCGGGCTGGTCTGCTCCATGTTCGCCACGCGGGTAACGACCTCGATCTGCTTCGGTCCCGGCAGCCCCACGAGAATCTCGGAGGCCTTCGCGCTGGGCAGGTGCGCCAGGATCAGGGCAATCGTCTGCGGATGCTCCTCCTGGATGAAGGTCAGAAGGTTCTCGCTCTCAGCCTTCTGCAGAAAGCTGAACGGCTGCTGATGCACCTGATGCTCGATCTGCTCGATGATGCGCGCCGCATCGTCACGGGGAAGCGACTTCTCGAGCAGGTTCCGCGCATACTCCAGCCCGCCCGAGTCCACGTACTGCCGCGCCAGAACGAGGTTGTAAAACTCCTCCACGACGGCGTTGCGCTTCTCGGGATCGACATCCTTGAGCGACGCCACCTCGCGGGTGATTTCCTCTACCGTTTCCTTGTCCAGCTTGCGGAGGATCTGCGTCGCCGTATCCGGACCGACAGCCAGCAGCAGGATGGCCGCCTTCGTCAGCCCACCGGTCCCGCGGTCTTCCTCCGGATTCGTCGGTTTCGACTTCTTCGCCATCGTGCGATTTACCCGCCATTCCGCATGGCGGAGTCCCGGCCGCAGATCGAACCGGCCGGCGGCCCCCGCCAACCGCCATCACCTCGACGACTCCACCCAGCGTTTGACCAGAGCCGCGGCCGTATCCGGGTCGTCCTCGATAAGCTGCGACACCTGCTCGACGACCTGCTGCGCGCGGACGGCGTTCTCGTCCACCTCGCGGCCGACCAGCAACCCCTCGGTCACCTGAGCTTCGCCTACCGGCGAGCCGGCCACGAAGATCTCCGGGTCGATTCCGGCCTCGGCGGCACGGCCCTTCTTCGCGTGTCGCGAAAGCGGCGACGGCTCCGGCGGCGGTTCTTCGCCGGGCAGGATGGGCGCGGCCGAGGCCTTGCGCACCACCATCATCATGGCGAGGAGGCTCACGATCGCGAGTGCCCCGAGTCCCGCCTGACCGGCATACGCCTTGACCCACCCCATCATCTCGTTGCCGGCACCGGCCTCGACGACTGCCATGCCCGGCAGCGGCGTGTCGTAGAACCAATCCACCTGGATGTGGGAATCGTCCGCCGCGGCAAGGGGGCCGCCCGATGGACCCGCCGGGATCAGGGCGCTCGCCTGTTTGCGGATCCGGGCCAGTTGCTCCCGGATCAGCGGCTCCAGGTCCGCGTCCTTTGGCTCCTTGCCGCCGTTGGCCTGCTTGTAGATCGCCACGAAGTAGCTGCGCGGCACGTTGATCGACGCGCGCAGGCTCCGCAGCCCGTTGCGCATCCGGTCGCTTGTTTCGACGGTCTGGTCCCCGCCGCCGATGTACTGCTCGGTTCCCCGGGTCTTCTCGAGTTTCTCCGCGTTGCCCCCCGCGGCCACCGTACGGGCGGTATTCGCAACGACCCCGGGCGAAGCGCCCGCCGAGCCCCGATCCTGCGTCGTCGTCTCCGTCTCCTCGCTGGTCTTGACCGGCTTGCCGTACTTGGTCGACTCCACGGTCTTCGCCTCGGCGTCCAGCTCGGCATGGACCCCGACGAGAAGACCCGGAATGTGCGCGAACACCCGGAGCAGCCGCTGCGTGAAGTACTCCTCCTTCCGCCGCCGGTCGTCGAGATCGTCAAACGCCGCCGGGTCGCTCGGATCGGGCACGGTGTACGATCGGCCCGTCGTCGCGTCCGTCACGCCGACGTTCTTCACGGTCAGCCCCCCCACCGACCGCGACACGAAGCTCGCCAGCGCAAATACCTTGTTCTTGTCCAGCTCCGAGCCCGGCTTCATCTTCACATACACGCTCGCCGTGGGAACTGTGGGCGCCCGTCCGATCCCGCGTTTTTCCGTCTTGTCGATGAACACGCGGGCGTCCGCCACGCCGCTGAACTGCCGCAGCACATGGGCCAGCTCGTTGCCCAGAGCCACGGAACGCCGCCAGGCCTGCTCGTCCATGTTCAGGAACGGGCTCTGGTCCCGGATCAACGTCTCGAAGCTCACGCTCAGATCGCTGGGAAGGGCCTGCTGCTCGCCGAGGCGGGCAAGCCACATCGCCCGCTGGTCGGGCGAAACATAAATCCGGTTGTTGCGGACCTCGTAGCGGGCGCCGGCCTCCTCCAGTCGCGATTGAATCCGGCCGAGTTCGTCCGTGCTGAGATCCTGGTTCAGCAGAGCCACGGTCTCCGGCCTGGCGGACCACTGGAGCAACCAGGCCAGCGCGCCGAGCATCACGATCACGCACAGACCGATGGCGGCCCGCTGCGAAACGCTCAGCCCGGCAAGGTGGGCCTTGGACTGGGCGAAGAGTTTTTTCAGGAACTCCATTTCCGGAAACCCTCGTCTCGCTTACACCTGCATCTGCCGAATCTCCTGATACGCCTCCATCAGCTTGTTGCGCATCTCCATGAGCAGGCTGAAGGCCACGTCGGCCTTGCGAACCGCCGTGAATACCTCGGCCACGTTGGCCGTCTGGCCCGTCGCCAGTCTCTCTACGCCCTGCGAAGCCTCCTGCTGCAGGCGATTCACCTGGTCCAGACTGTCCAGGAGTATGTTCTTGAAGCTTGCACCGCCCTCGGGGCCCTCCGCCGCCGTCGCGGATCGGCGCAGCCCGGCGGCCCCCGGCGCCCCCGCCGGAGCGATCGGGCCCATCCCGCTGCGTGCCGGGTCAAAATCGATCGGTCCTGCCATCGTCCTGCCTCAAGCCAATCGCTCGCCGTGCGGCGGGCACGCCGTCATGCCAGCAGCCGCAGCGAGGCCGAAATCATGCTCTTCGTCACATCCATGGCGGTAATGTTCGCCTCGTAGGCACGCGCCGCCTCGATCGCGTCGACCATCTCCGTCGCCAGATCGACGTTCGGATACTCCACGTAACCGGCCTGCGGCCCTGTGCGGATCGCATCGGGATGCTGCGGATCATAGACCAGCCGCCCCGGCGCCGGATCCTCCTCGATCGCCTCCACATGGACGCCCGGTGCGGCCGGCGTCGCCGCGGCGGGATTCCCTGTCGCGAAGACCGTGAACCGGCGTTTGTACGGCCCCGGTTGACCGTCGAGCCGCTGCGTCGAGTAGGCATTGGCGATGTTGCCCGCGATGACGTCCATACGCGTCCGCTGGGCCACCAGCGCCGAGGTACTGATATCGAGTGAACCGAACATTCGTCGTACACCCGTGAATCCGTTGAATCGTCAGTCCGTCAATCCGCCGCCGACGCTTACGTCGTCCTCCCCCGAATCGCCGCCATCAGAATGTCGAACCGGTTCCGCGTGAGCTCGACCATCGCACGATGCATCAGTGCGTTTTCGGCCAGCATGGCCATCTGCCGCTCCAGCTTCCCGTTCGTGCCGTCGTGAAACAGGATGTTCTCCGGCGGCTCCTCCGTCGGAGTCACCACCAGGTGCCCCGAGGCGTCCTCGTGAAACTCGCGTGAGGATGGAAGCTCGAGCGCGCCGGACGGATCCTCCTTCCGGCGCGCCAGAGCTTGTCCAAGGGCCTCCTGGAATGCGGCAGCATCCAGGTGCTTCGTTCGGTAACCCGGCGTATCCACGTTCGCGATGTTCTCGGTGAGAACGCGGTGCCGGGCCTCCGCAAACGCCAGTGCCTTCTCCAATACCGGCAGCGTTTCACGGCCGACGAGATTAGCGAACACCATCACGCACCTCGGGCTGGCTCCGCCGGCCCTTCATCCGTCTCGCGTCTAAGCAAACGCCGTGCCACAACCTCTCGCGCCGACGAAGCGTTAATATGGGCTATTTCGCCCGCCATCACGCGCAATCCTTGCGCCGTCGGCGCAGAATCTGCGCGAAGCCCCCGAACACTCATCCGGCACATCTCTCCGCACACGCACCACGCGCCTCCTCCTGCCATCGCTTGAGTTTCATGCCCAGCGTGCGAACGCCGATGCCCAGGGCGCGGGCGGTCTTGAGTCGATGCCCGCCGTACTCGTTCAGCGTCCGCAGGATCACATCGCGCTCCACGTCGGCCAGCATCCGACCGGGCCGCACGAGAAGCTCACCGGCGGCGGCGCCGGACTCCTTAGCCGCCAGGCCGTTCAACCAGGGCCGGATCGTCTCCGCGCGCACGCAGCCGCCCTGAACGAGCACGGAGGCCCGCTCGCAGACGTTCTGCAATTCGCGCACGTTGCCCGGCCAGTCGTAGGCGCGCAGCAGTTCGGCCGCCGCCGGCTCGACGCGAAGCGGCTCCCGCCCATCCCGCCGCGCCACGGCCGCCAGGAAGTAGGCCACCAGTTCGGGGATGTCCTCGCGATGCTCCCGCAGCGGCGGGACCTCGACCGGCAGAACGCTCAGGCGAAAGTACAGGTCCTCGCGGAACCGCTTGCGCGCCACCCACTCGCGCAGGTTGCGGTTGGTGGTGGCGATCACACGGACGTCCACCTCGCGGGTCACACTGCTGCCGACGCGCTCGAACTGCCGCTCCTGCAGGACGCGCAGAAGCTTCGCCTGCAGGGTGAGCGAGATCTCGCTCACCTCGTCGAGCAGGAGCGTGCCCCCGTCGGCAAGCTCGAAACGCCCGCGGCGAAGCCGGTCCGCGCCCGTAAAGGCGCCTTTCTCGTGGCCGAACAGCTCGCTTTCCAGAAGGTTCGAGGAAAGGGCCGCGCAGTTCAGGCACAACAGCGGCCGATCCGCCCGGGGCGATGCCGCGTGAATCGCCCGGGCGACGAGTTCCTTGCCCGTGCCCGACTCGCCCTGGATCAGCACGGTCGCCTGGCTGGCGGCCACGCGCTGGACCGTCTCGCGAATCGCCTGCATCGCCGGCGAGGTGCCGACGAGGATGCGTCCCGCATGCACGTCGTTCAGCGACCGCCGCAGGGCCTCGTTTTCCGCCTGCATGCGCCCGTGTTGAACGGCCCGGTCAACCAGCACGCAGAGCTGTTCGGGCTCGAAGGGTTTCTGGATGTAGTCGAAGGCGCCGAGCTTCATCGCCTCCACGGCAGTGGGCACGGTGCCATACGCCGTCATCAGGATCACCGGAACATCGCAGCCGGCGGCCCGAAGCTCGCGAAGCAGCCCGATGCCGTCGAGCCCGGGCATCTTCAGATCCGACACGACCACGTCGAACGCCTGCGACTTGATCGCCTCGAGCCCGGCCAGCGAATCGCCGAACGTGACGACCTGGTGGTCCTCGCGGATGAGCGTCTCGGCGAGCGAATCCCGAAGGAGTTCCTTGTCGTCCACCACACAGATGCGGGCCATCACACAGTCTCCGCAATACTCCCTTGTCCGTTGTCCCCACGCCGCGGTCTCGAATGCCCTTCCCGCGCCTCGGCCCCGGGATCCGGAACCCCGAACCCGGAACCCGCTTCGCCGTCGTGCCGTCGCGGCAGGGTCAGCGAGAAGACCGCGCCGCCCTCCTCACGGTTCGCGACGCGGATGTTCCCTCCGTGGGCCTCGGCGATGCGGTGCACGATGGCAAGCCCGAGCCCCGTGCCGCGGTCTTTCGTCGTAAAGAACGGATTGAAGATCCGGTCCAGCAGCTCCGCCGGAACGCCGTCCCCGTCGTCGGATATGGTGATCCGGACGAAGCCGTCCGGTTCGCCCGTCACGCGGAGTTCCACCCGGCCGCCGGCGCCCGCCGCCTCGGCGCCGTTCTGGAGCAGGTTCAGCAGCGCCTGCTGCAATTGGCACGGGTCGGCCTCCAGCCGCAGATCGGCGGCCGGATCGCAAGACGTCGCCACCGTCGCGCCGATCCGATCGAACGTGGCGGCCGCCAGGTCCAAGGTCTCGTTCAGGAGCCGGGGCAGATCCACCTCGCGGAAGCGCGGCTCCGCCTGGCCCGCGAACGCGAGGATGTCCGTCACGAGCTTCTCCAGCGTCTGGACGCCCTGGGAGATCTTCCGGGCCAGTTCGCATTGCTTCGGGCGATCGGCCAGGTCGCGCGTCAGCAGACCGGCGAAGAGCTGGATGCCGCCCAGCGGATTGCGGATTTCGTGCGCAAGGCCCGCCGCCATCTCGCCCAGCGCGACGAGTCTCTCCCGGCGGGCCAGCTCGCGGTTCTTGTCCGCGAGTTCGAGACTCAGCCGGCGCACCTCCCGCTGCAATCGGTCGTGCGAATCCTTGAGCCGCTCCGTCACGTCGTTGTACGCGGCAATGATCGCGCCGAGTTCCCGCTCGCGATCCGACAGAGGAACGGCGTCCTTCCGCGCGGGGCCGCCCGGCGGCCGCGGTTCGCCGGAAGAGGACGTTCCGCTCGTAACCTGTGCCTGCGATGCGTTCATGCCTGATCGTCCGTCTGGTCGATGAACCGCCCCTCCGAGTGGGGCGCCGCGCCGCTTCCCCGTGCGGCGGCGGATCCGTAGGCGGCGTACGCCCGCTTCGATTCGGCCAGGGCAACCGCCTCCTGTCGCGTGCCTGCCAACCGGACGGAAAGCAGCTTCGCATCCTGCTCGTCGCCCGCCAGGATCTCGGCCAGCGTCGTCTCCACCTCGCGAATCAGACCGTCGGCCTGCTTCCGTTGCGCGTCGCTCATCGCCCCGTAGATATCCGGCCACCGCGAGCGCAGCTCCTTCACCTGCCCGTTGAGGTCCGCCAGGCGCTCCACATGCCGCCGGCGTTCGGCAAGAACGCCGAGGAGCTTCTCCGGCTCGCTGGAGGTGATGAGCGCTCGCTGCCCCTCCGCCAGCAGCTTGAGGGCCCGGTACTCGTCCCGCTGATTCGCCAGGATCGCGAGCACGCGCTCTGCGCTCGTCCCATTGTCAGGATCGCCGCCGGAAATCATGGTCACCTTGCCCTATCCCGGGCGCGGCCCGGCAGAACCCGGATTCCCTCGTGCCCTTCTCGCGATGCGAGAGGCCGCACGCCGAGGGTCACCGGTCGCGAAAGGTCGGGCTGTTGCCCAACCACGCGAGGTAGTCGCTCCACGTCTTCTTGCTCTCGCCCGGAACGCGCCACACCTCCGGGCTGTCGGGGATCCCGCGAAGGATCCATCGCGCCCGCTCCAGCGTCGTGCGCGCATGGGCCAGATCGCCCAACCGCAGATAACAATGCACGATCTGAACGTACGCCGACAGGGCGGCCGGATCGCTGCGAAACCGCCATGCCGCCTGCTCGTAGAGGCGAATCGCCTCGGCATACCCCTGCGGCGTGCCGCCACCTTGTTCCAGCTCGTCGAACAGGCAGTCCGCGCGGTAGAGATAACTCAGCCGTACATACGCCTCCTGCAACTCCCTCTCGCCGCCGGCCGGGCGCGAGGCCGGGGCGCGCCCGTCGCTCGCCGCGATCACCTCATCGTAGAGCTGCCGGGCACGTTGAAGCCTTCGATGCAGCTCCGCCGCCAACTGGTCCCTCGGTGCCAGATTCTTCGCCTCGGCAAGTGCCGCCGGAATCTGCGCCGCACTCTTGCGATACGCCTCGGCGAGCCGGTAGCGGACCCGCAGAACCCGCGGATCCTCAGGATAGCGTGACAAGGCCTCCTCCAGGCGCACGATCGCCCGCTCAAACTGCCCCGTCTCGACATAGAGGTCGGCAATCCTGAACAACGCATCCCGAAACTCGGCTGCCGCCGGCGTGATTAGCGGCGGCCGATCCGGCGGCTCTTCCAGGATGCTCAGCAACGTCTGCTCCGCCTCCGCCGCGTGCGACGGCCCCATGGCCATGTAGCACTCGGCCAGAGGCACGATCGACGCCAGCCCCGCCGGCGTCCGCAGGAACTCGCTCACATTCCGCTGATACCGCTGGATGGCTTCCGGGTAGCGATGGACCGCCTGGTAGGCCTGCCCAAGCCGAAGCAGCGCCGCCGGAATCCGCGGACTGGTCGGCCGGCCCCGCACGAAGGCCTCCAGCACTTCGATCGAACGCATCCGCTCGCCCGCCTGATCGAAGCGGTCCGCTGCCTTCCAGACGGCGGCGGCCGCCTGGGCTTCGTCTTCGGTGCGGAGGTCCGCCAGACGCAGGTAGTCTTCGCCCGCCTGCTCCAGGCGCCGCCGGGCCCTTTCCCGGGCCTCCGCACGCTCGGTCGCGCGCGCCGTACCGGCCGGCTCGCCCCGCTCGCCCGGCCACTCGGCCAGCCGCAGATCCTGCTCCGCCAGCGCGGACACGAGGTCCGCCTGCCGTTCGATGTAGATCGCCTGCCGCCGATAGTCGTCGGGCGCGATCAGCCCCATGGCCACCTGAAGGTATCCGAGCGCCTCGGAAAGCCTGCCCGACGCCCGCATCGACTCATACCACCCTGTCGCCGAAAGCAACACCGTCGCCTCATCGACCACGGGGTTGGCGGCAAGCTTGGGCAGCATGGCCGCCGCCTCCCGGTAGGCGGCAAGCGCCTCGTTGTGCCGCTCGAGCTGAGCGAGGCATTCTCCCCGACCCAGCTTCGACGCCGCCACATACGGCCCGTCGAAATGCGTCTCGCAAACCGCGTCGAAAAGCCCCAGTGCGATCTCCGCAGCGGAGTAACCCTGAACGATCTTGCCGAGCAACCAGCCGGAGGCCGCATCCGTATCGTCACGCACGGTCATCCGGTTGCGCAGGGCGCGAAGCACCCGCTCGGCCTCTTCCGGACGATCCTCTCTGTAAAGCACCCAGGCCTGAAGGAACTCGTAGCGGTTGCGCTCCGCCTCGTTCGCGTGCTTTTCCACGGCCGGACGCAGCGACTCAAGGTACGTTTCGGCATCGCCGTAACGCCCCTGCTGCAAGTACAGGTCAACGCGGCGCCCGGCCGCCCACAGGAGATCATCCGAGCGGAGCCCGCCCGGGCCTGCGGAAGCCACGAAGGCGTCCAGCTCCCGCGCCAGGGCATCGCCTGAAAGTGCACCGGTGCCAACTTCGATGTCGAGAATCCGCCGCCGGAGGCGAAGGGAATCATTGTGGCCCTTGGCGATGGCCTGCTTATAGGACTTTACGGCCTCGGTCGGCCGGTTGAGCCATTCCCACGCCTCGCCGAGGCGGCGAAAAGCCTCGCCGCTTAGCTCCTCGCTCTCCTTGACAGAGAGACGATAGTGGCGAATCAGCCGCTCGAGATTGACGGGGTTCTTGATGGGGGCCTTCGACTCGACATCGTAGATGATCTCCGCCAGGGCTTCGTGGAGCCGGGCCTGCTCCTCGGCGGACCGCTCCGGCGACATCAGAAGCTCTTCGGCCAGTTTGCTGGCTTCGAAAGGAAGCCCGGCCTTGCGGAGCGCGAGGATGTGGTCCAGACGCTGACTGAAGGGAATCTGCGGCGGCGCGGGCCGGAGGCTCCAGAGGGCCCACCCGAAGAGGATGCAGGAACCGAGCAGTAGCGGGACCTGCCACCGCGTGGCGAAATGCCGCAGCCCCTGCTCATCCCGCGTGGTCGAAACCGCGTCGCTCATCCTGAGCCTCGATTCCGGCCCGACCTTCCTGGTCGGGGCGATCACGTCCGAGCCTGTTCGTCGGCAGAAACTGCCGCTTGGGTTGAGCCCGAACCAAAGAGGGCACGACGAAAGAACATCGCTCGGCGAGGCGATGGGCTACAACCGAGGGGCCAGAGCGGACGACTCGCCCAAGCTTATTCCGCTTCGGCAGATAACGTTGAGCAGGCGCGGATGTGGATGGTACGTACCAACGCTGCCGGCTCGGTAAGGGCTACCGTCCGATAAACGGCCGGCAGGCCTGAGCTGACGGGCAAAAAACGCGGAGGCGTTTTTTGCGCGACGAGACTCTCAAGGAAGAAGTCCTCGAAAAAGGCCGTTCCCTGTTACGAGCGAAGCCCCCCATCCGCTGACGGTCGCGACCCATCCGGAAACGGGCAAGCTGTCATGGAAAGGTCGCAAACATCTTTCGCCACTACACACCGCCCGCTGGTGCGAGCGCGCCGATGCCTGTACGCCTGCTGAGACCCGGGATATACTTCGCCCGGCAATCATGACCCTCGATCAGAAGTCTGAGCCGGCCGCCGTAAACGTTGCGTCCGACGTCGCCTGTACGCCGGCCGAGCCTCACGCACCCGGGCCGCCGGCGAAGAGTATTCTCGAATCGCGGGTGGGTCGCTGGGCGATGCGCGCGGCCGTGATCGCGGTGATCCTCCTTGCCCTCGCGCATAATCTTCAGATGACGTGGCAACGATGGGGCGACCTGATCTATGATTCCGGCCGGGAACTCGACACACCCAGGCAACTCCTGGCCGGCAAGATACTCTACAAAGACGTACGCTATTGGTACGGCCCGCTGGCGCCGTACACGAACGCGAGCCTCTATCGCATCTTTGGCGTTCGGCTGAGCACACTGACGACCGCCGGAATCGTCAGCGCGGCGCTGCTGGCTTGGCTCATGTATCGCCTGGGCCGT
>CAZMVY010000057.1:18030-21450 GCA_964569765.1 uncultured Planctomycetales bacterium | reverse complement strand
CGCCGAGCGCCTTGAGCAGTACCACGACCTGAAGTCGCGGATCCACCGGAAGCTCGTGGAGCAACTGGACCTGGCGCGGCTGAACGCGGACGACGAGTCGATGCGCGCGCAGGTGCGCGAGCTGGTGGCGGAGCTTTCGGAACAGGAAAACGCGCTGCTGAACTACAACGAGCGGCAGCGCCTGATCAACGAAGTACTCGACGAGACGTTCGGGTTGGGGCCGCTGGAGGTCCTCCTGGCCGATCCGACGATCAGCGATATTCTCGTGAACGGCCCGCGCAACGTTTACATCGAACGCAAGGGCCGCCTCCAGAAGAGCGACGTACAGTTCCGCGACAACGCGCACCTGATGCACGTCATCGACAAGATCGTCAGCGCGGTGGGGCGCCGGTGCGACGAGGTCAACCCGATGGTGGACGCGCGCCTTCCGGACGGCTCGCGTGTGAACGCGATCATTCCGCCGCTGGCGATCGACGGGCCGACGCTGTCGATCCGGCGGTTCGGCAAGGATCCGATCACGTGGGACGACTACCTGAAGTTCAAGTCCTGTGCCCCGGAGATGGTGGACTTTCTGCGGGCCTGCGTGATCGCACGGATGAATATTCTGATCGTGGGCGGTACGGGCTCCGGTAAGACCACACTGCTGAACAACCTCTCGAGCTTCATTCCGGAGCACGAGCGGATCGTGACCATCGAGGACGCGGCGGAACTGAGCCTGCGTCAGCCGCACGTGGTCCGGCTGGAGTCGCGTCCGGCGAACATCGAGGGCAAGGGCCGTATCACGATCCGCGACCTGCTGATCAACGCCCTGCGTATGCGCCCCGATCGGATCGTCGTGGGCGAGTGCCGCGGGCCGGAGACGCTGGACATGCTTCAGGCCATGAACACGGGCCACGACGGCTCGCTCACGACGATTCACGCGAACAGCACGCGGGATGCGGTGCAGCGCGTGGAAACGATGGTGATGATGGCGGGCTTTGATCTGCCGCTCAAACCGATCCGGCAGCAGTTCGCCTCGGCCATCAACGTCATCGTACAGGCGCAGCGCCTGACGGGGGGGCCGCGCAAGATCGTCGGCATCAGCGAGGTCAGCGGCATGGAGGGCGACGTGATCACGATGCAGGATCTCTTCCTGTTCGAGCAGGAGGGGATCGACCACACCGGCCGCGCGTACGGTCGCTTCGTGGCGACGGGCATACGCCCCCAGTTCATGGAGCGTCTGCGGACGGCGGGCACGGACCTCGACCCCGGCATCTTTGAACGCCGGGTGCTTCTGGCGGATGAGCCGAACCAGTGACGCCGGGCGCCACGCGGCCGCCCGCCCGCAAGGCGTGTCGCGCGGTGACGGCGATGGGTTTTCAACGGGTCGGACCGGAGGAATGTCCATGACAGCGGTCCCCATGCTGGCCGCCCTCAGCGGCGCGGCGAATATCGTATTCATGGTGATGCCGATGGCCGGCTCCCTTCTGCTGGCCTTCGGGATCTATCAGGTCATCATGGACCTTCGCGGCAACAGCCGGCAGAAGGTCCTGGATCGGTTGCAGGACCGCTCGGGCAAGGCACGCTCCAAGGGCCGGCTGAGCAAGGACGCCGTGATCCGCAAGCGAGCCGTTGAGGCAGCCGCAGGGTCGCTGGACTCCTTCGTCTCCCGGCTGAGCGTGGTGCCCAAGCTTCAGCGGATTCTCGACCAGGCCAAAGTCGACTGGTCGGCGGCGCGCATGCTGAGGAACCTGTTTGTGGCGGCGGTCCTGCTGGGTTCCGGACTCGTTTTCGTGCGCGGCAGCGTGCTTACCGGTGTGGCCGCGGGGGCGGCGGTGTTCGCGATGCCGCTGCTCATTCTGTTTCGCAAACGCAAGAAGCGGATGCGCAAGCTGGTGGAGCAACTCCCCGACTGCTTCGAGCTGATGAGTCAGGCGCTTCGGGCCGGGCATTCGCTGGCGAGCGGGATCCAGTTGGTCAGCGAGCAGATGCCCGATCCGATCGGGACGGAGTGCGCCCGAGTCTTCCAGGAGCAGAACCTCGGCGTGAAGATCGAAGACGCACTGATGAGCATGGCCGATCGCTGCGGGCAGCTCGATGTGAGGTTCTTCGTGACGGCCGTGCTGATCCAGCGGCAGACGGGCGGCGATCTGGCCGAGGTGCTGGACAAGATGGGCTCCGTCGTTCGCGACCGCATTCAGTTGATGGGCATGGTGCAGGCGCTGACGGCGGAAGGGCGGCTGTCGGGCTGGGTGCTCCTGGCGCTGCCCGTGGTCGTGTTCTTCGTGATCATGTACATCAACCCGACCTACGCCAGCCAGCTCCTCTATGATCCGCAGGGCCGCCTGATGCTGTTCGCGGCGATCGGTATGCAGTTGATGGGCATGGCGATGATCAAGAAGATCGTCAACATCAAGGTGTAAAGGGGAGCGGTCATGGCGCAAGTCATCCTCATCGGCGTGATGGTCGCCTTCAGTGTGGCGATGATCGTGTATTCGCTTCTGCCCGGCCGGCGTCGGCGGCAGGAAAAGCTGCTCCAGCGCATGTCCGGCCGGCGGACGGGCGACGAGGCGTCGGGTCTGCGCCAGGCGGCCAAGCCATCGACGGCGGAGAAGATGCTGCGGAAGGTGGCCCCGCTGGCGGTGAAACCGGTGATGCCGAAGAGCGAAGAGGAGATGTCCTCGCTTCGGGTCAAGCTGTCGAACGCCGGTTTTCGCGGCGAGGCCGCGCCGGCGATGTTTCTGGCGAGCAAGACGGTCCTCGGCATCGTGCTGCTGATTGTTGCGCTGATGTTTACGTGGACGAGTGGTCAGGAAATGAGCCGGGTGCTTGGGACGTCGGCGTTCCTGGCCGGCATCGGCTTCATGCTCCCGAATCTCTGGCTCTCGATGGCCACGAAACAGCGGGGAGAGAAGATTCGCAACGGCCTGCCGGACTCGCTCGATCTGATGGTCATCACGGTGGAATCCGGCCTGGCGCTGGACGCGGCCCTTCAGCGGGTCGGCGAGGAGATGCGGCACGTGCATCCGGAGCTGAGCGAGGAAATGACGATCGCAACACTGGAAACGCAGATGGGCGTTCCCCGGAGCGAGGCGCTCCAGAACCTGGCGACGCGCACGGGAGTGGCCGAAATGAAGGCCCTGGTGGCGGTCATCACCCAGGCGGAGAAGTTCGGTACCAGTATTGCTAAAGCGCTTCGCAATCAGGCGGATTCGATGCGGACCAAGCGACGACTGAAGGCGGAGGAGCGGGCCCAGAAGACCACCGTTAAGCTCATGCTGCCGCTGGTGTTGTTCATCTTCCCGGCGATCTTCGTGGTACTGCTGGGGCCGGCGATGCTCCAGATCATGCGCCAGTTCATGCAGGGCAGGTTCTGATCGGCGCTGCTCCCGCAGACGCGCCTGCAGCAGAGTCCCGCCCGGGGGACCGAATCTCCGGCGC
>CAZMVY010000057.1:11133-18020 GCA_964569765.1 uncultured Planctomycetales bacterium | reverse complement strand
ATCGCGCGCAGGACCGGAGCGGGATCCGGCGCCCGGAGGGGCGTCGGGACGGCCATTTCCACCCGCGCGGCAGTACTGGCGCGCCGCCTTTCGGCGCGGCGAATATCGGATCGCCCACGCCGGGATTGATTTCGCGGAAAAAAACCCCCTCCTCAACGAACCCCTCCGGGGGTTTTGACCGATAAGCTTCGCAACAGCCACGGACGGCTGCAATACCTCGGGAACTCGCACCCCCGCGGCGGGGTGCCTTGCGATTGCGGAAGGAGCCGATCATGTCGAGCACTGCTCGTTTGTTGTTACGGGTTGCGGCATTCCTGGCGGCGGTGACGATGGCCACTGTCGGTGGTACGGGCTGTTCCGCGCCGCCGCAGCGGCTCAACGCGCCACCCCAGGGGTGGTCGTCGCGTCAGGCGGCGACGCAGGAGCATTATGTCTACATGACGGACAATGCGCTGCTCGCAGAGATGGATGTTACGGACGTGCATTTCACGCCGCATAGCGCTGCATTGAACTCGCTCGGCGCCCGTCGGCTGGATCGGTACGCCGCGCTGTTGAAGGAGTCCGGCGGGGAGCTGAAGTACGACACGCAGTTGACGGACGCGAAACTCGTGGAGGCGCGGCTTGCCAGCGTGCGGGAGTATCTGAGGGCGGCGGGTGCGGATCCGGCGAAGCTGACGGTCGTTCGGGGGCCGTCGGGAGTGGACGGCATGTCCGCGGAAGAGGCGATTGCCGCTCGTGAGAGGCTTCAGGGCGGCAAGACGGAGCAGGAGAAGACCGGCTCATCGAGCGCAGGGGCGGGGCAGGGTGGTTACTAGGAGCGGGGCACACCGGGCGGGAGGCCGCTCATGCCCGGAGGCTCGGCCGGCAGCAACGACGACAGGGAGGTCCTGGTGATGATGACTCGGACGCGCGGTGGGACCCTTGTGTGTGCCTGCGTGATCGCAGGACTCGCCGGGGGATGTCAAGGCCCGTCGCCCGACGCGGCGAAGGCCGGGGGAAACGGGTGGTCTCAGACCCAGGGGCCGAAGGACCAGATCTCCGGTGCCGCCGTGCCGGAACGCGACGTGCTGCCGCGCACGCATTACGCCGCCGGACGTCTGCATGAAAGCCAGAACCAGCTTGAGCGAGCGGTGGAGCAATACCGCGCCGCCGTGACGCTCGATCCGAAGTACGTGGACGCCTACAACGGGCTGGGTGTCTGTCTCACACGGCTGGGACGCTACCGGGAGGCGGAGGAGCAGTTCGTCAAGGCGATCGAGTTGGCGCCCGACCGGGCGCACCTGCGCAACAACCTGGCGTTCTGTTACATCAGCCAGCGTCGTTGGGCCGATGCGGAGGCCGAGTTGCGAAATGCCCTGGAGCTGAAACCGGGCTTCGCGCGCGCGCAGATCAACCTGGCCATGTCGCTGGCGCAACAAGGGAAGTTCGACCCGGCGCTGGAAGAGTTCCGGGCCGTTCTCAAGGAGGCAGATGCGCAGTTCAACATGGGGCTGATGTATCAGTCCCTCGGGCGATACGCCGAGGCGAGCGAGGCCTTCCGCGCCGCCCTCGAGAAGAACCCGCGCATGGTGGCGGCGAGGGAGCGGTTGGAGAAACTCCGGCCGCTGGCGGCCAAGGCGCGGACGGAGCCGCACGCCGCGGCACCGGCCACGCGACCGGCCCGTACGGCGGCGGGTTCAGCCGGATCGGGTGAGGAGATCGCGGCATCGAAGGCCCCCGCGGATGCGAAAGCGACGCCCGAGGCAAAGGGCGAAGCCTCGCGAACATGGCAACAGGCCAGCCCGTTGCCGCGCGTTCCGGCGGACGTGATTCCGGCGGCCCGTGAGGTACTGACGACGCTGACCGGAACGATGAAGCACCTGATGTCGCTGGTGCGCGTTTTCCGGGTTTCGCATGGAGAAGCGGTTGGCGCGAGCGCAGCGTCGGACGGGCCGTTCCGCGTTACCTGCGAAGCGGCAACGGACCGGTCAGTGCCGGAAGATCTGGATATTGCGGACAATCTGTGGCTGATCGCGCGGGATCCGGCACAGGCAGCGGCCGCGTCGGAACATGTGGCGGCGCTGGAAGAGGGAGTGAGGGATGGCGTGGAGGGGGTGCGCAGCGAGCCTTTTGCCCCGGAGCCGGTGAAGTCGGAGGCAGTATCGCCGCCGGCCGGCCAGGAGAGGGTTGGCGGATCGATCCTGATCGGCGCGATGCTTCTGCCGGATGACCCGTTTCGGGCATTTCCGCAGCGGTGAGGGCGCAACGGAGCGGTCCCCGACCGCGCGGCCGTGGCGATTGAGGCTTGAGCGACGAGGGCGGCGCGGGTAACGTAGTGCGGCTGCGCCGATGGCCGTGCGCGGTGGAAGGGGCGAGTTGTCCCGCCGTATCGGGGTTACTCGGGGTTGGCTGCGTTGGATACGACAATTCTGGCCGTTTTCGCGTTTGTATACCTGGGCATGATGCTGGGAGAGATTCCCGGGCTTGCGCTCGACCGCACGGGCGTGGCTTTGTTGGGCGCGATCGCGCTGCTGGCGACGGAGCGGGTCAGTCCGCAGGCCGCGTGGGATGCGGTGGACGTATCGACCATCGCGCTGCTTTTCGGGTTGATGGTCGTTTCAGCGCAGTTCCGACTCGGCGGCTTTTATGCGTGCAGTACCCGCTACCTGGCCGGGGCTCCGGTTTCGCCGGACGCGTTATTGGCGCTGCTGATCGTGGTAGCGGGGGCGTTATCCGCGCTGTTGGCGAATGACATCGTCTGCCTCGCCATGGCGCCCGTGCTCGTGGAGGGCTGTGCCCGGCGGCGGCGGGATCCCGTGCCGGTTCTGCTTGCACTCGCGTGTGCGTCCCACGGGGGCTCGGCGGCTGCGCTGATCGGGAATCCGCAGAAGTTGCGGATCGGGCAGACGCTGCACCTTTCCTTTTCGGGGTATCTGCTGGACGCGGGGGTGCCATCGGTGCTGGGGCTCGCGGCCGTGTGGCTTGTTGTGCGGTGGCAAGTCCGCGGACGGTGGCACAAGGAGATGCCGATTCCCGACGTTCCGGCGAACGGCTTCAACGTCTGGCAAACGGGCAAAGGGATCGTGGTGCTGGTTCTGCTGGTGATCGCGTTTCTGGCGACGCCGTGGCCGCGCGACGTGATGGCGATGATCGCCGCCGGCGTGCTGCTCACCAGTCGACGAATGGCTTCGCGCGATATTCTCGGGTTGGTGGACTGGCATCTGCTCGTTCTGTTTTCGGGCCTTTTCGTTGTAAATCACGCTATGGTAGCATCCGGGGCGCTCGGGCGGGCGATGGGCGGTCTGGCAGTGTCGGGCGTACCGGTATCCCGTCCTGCCTGGTTGTTCGGAATCGCCGTGTTCCTCTCCAATCTCGTCTCGAACGTGCCCGCCGTGATGCTGCTGCTGCCGAGCGCGACGCACCCGCTGGCCGGGCCGGTGCTGGCGCTTTCGAGTACGCTGGCGGGCAACCTGTTCATTGTGGGCAGCATCGCCAACATTATCGTGGTCGATCAGGCGGCGCGATTCGATGTGCGGATCACATGGCGGGAGCACGCGCGGATAGGCGTGCCCGTGACGGTGCTGACGCTCGCGCTGGCGGCGGGGTGGTTGTGGCTGCGGGCCTGAAGGGGAGCGACTCGCGGGGACGGGAGGCGGGCGGATTGCCGGGGCGGGATTGCACGGCCGGGTTCCCGGAAGAGAGCCGGCGGGATGCCGCCGAGACCGCCCGGCGACACAGGCATCGGCTGCCCGGCGGCCCCCTTTCCGTTCGTGCAGATCTGTTCAGGAGCCGCTCGCGAGGAATGTCTTTACGAACTTGGCGACGAGCAGCACGAGGAGGACGAGCAGGTAGATCCGGAGGCCGTACAGGACGACCTTGACCATTGGTGTCATCTTGATGCGCGGCATCGGCGGCTCCTGCCTTACGTCTTCGCCCGGGTCACGAGCCCCTTCATGATATCCTTGTAGTACACGACGCCGAGCATGCAGTCGTGTTCATCCACCACCGGGATCGCACGGTAGTGGTACTTGGCGAACATCTCCTCGAGATCCTCGCGGAGGTCGTCCCGCTGGGCGGAGACGACGGGCGAGGTCATGATCTCGCCGAGCGTCGCGGTGTCCGGCGCCAGCACGAGTTCGCGGAGGTCCACGACGCCGACGAGCAGTTTGTTCTCGCCCAGGATGTAGACGTAGGAGATGCTGTGGCGTTCGTATTTCCCGTTTCGGATCCGGTCCAGGACCTGTCCTACGGTCGATTCCCGGGTGGCGGCTACGTAGTCGGTCGCCTTGAGGTCGCCGGCGGTTGCCTCCCGTTCGGAGATGATCGCACGGACGCGGTACGCCTGATCTTCCGGCAGCAGCCCCATCATCTTCGTGAAGTCGTCGTGCGGTAGCACGGAGAGGAGATCCACGAGCTGAGGCACGGACAGCTCGGACAGGATCTTTTGCGCCCGCTCGCGGCGCAGGTCGGCGATGAGCTGGCGCTGTGCCCGCGGCTCGGCTTCGACGAGGGCTTCGGCGGCGGTTTCGGGGTCCAGGGCGGAGAAGAACGCCTCCTGCTCCTTGCCGGAGAGTTCCTCGAGGGCGTCGGCGAGGTCCTCGCCGGGCAACTCGTGGATCTGCTTCCGGGTGATGGACAGCGAGACGGCGTCGGAGGCGCGCGCATCCTCGAGCGAGAGGGGCTGGACGTAGCGCCAGTTGATGAACTGGTCCCTGATCCACGTGAGGCGGCCCAGGCCCCACTTCCGGAGGAAACCGTTGAACGAGGTGTCCACGTGAACGATGATCATCTTGCCCTTCGACGCCAGCAGGTGCACGTCGTTGACCGGCTCGATCCGTCGCCCGTCCATGTCGAAGATCGTGCGTCCCATCAGGTGCTCGTTCACGAGGATCCACCCTGGCTGGTCGACGAACGGGGGATACGGCCCGCCGCCCTCCGCGGGGGCGACGAAGATCGCGTCATCTTCGATCCGCAGGACTTTTTCCCAGGGAACGAACTCGGTCGGCTTGCCCCAGCCGTGTTCGATGTAGATGCCGACGGCTTCCGGATACGGCTCGGTCAGGCGGAAGACAAGATCGGTCAGTTTGCCGATACGGTCCTTGATCTTGCCCGCGCAGACGGGGCGATTGAGCAGCTCCGAGAAGTAGAACGTCTGGTAGTCCTTCGGAGGGGAGGACGGCGCGGGCGGTTTCGGCGTCTGATTGTTGGTTTGTACAGCCATCACGGCACCCTAGGAACCCGATCGCAGCAGCCCCGGGAAGAGGATCGAAACGCCATAGACCGTGGACATGACGATGACGAAGAGCACAATGCAGCCGTTCGCGATGTTTTGCCACCGCGTGTTCACATGCGCGCCCATGAGATCCTTGTCGTTCAGGAGCAGCACGAGAAAGACCAGGGCGGCCGGGAGCAGCGTGACGGCGGCCACTTGGACGAACATCGTGATCGTGATCAGGGGCGCTCCGGGGATCAGGACGACGGCCCCGGCCGTTGCCAGCGTGAGCAGGTACACGACGTAAAACCACGGGGCGTCCTTGACGCTCTTGTTGAGCGAGTGGGCCCAGCCGAACACCTCGCCGACGGCCCATGACGTCGACAATGAAATGCACAACGCCCCGAGGAAGCCCGCGTCGAACAGGCCGATGGCGAACAGCCGGCGGGCCCAGTCGCCCTTCTGCGCCGGCAGCAGGGGCACCAGGGCGTTGGCAGTCTGCTTGGCGTCCTCGACGACGATGGGAGGATTGTGGTAGTAGAACGCCGCGCCGGTGGCGATGATGATGAATATCGCCACGATGCCCGTCAGTGAGGAGCCGAGGAACGTGTCGAGTTTTCCGAAGCGGATGTCGTGGATATCCATGCCCTTGTCCACGACGGCGCTCTGCTGGAAGAAGATCTGCCAGGGGGTGATCGTCGTGCCGATGTTGGCCATGACGATGAAGAGAAGGTCCTGGGTCAGGCCGTGCGGGAAGTGCGGGTGATAGAAGCCCTTCATCACCGCGCCCCAGCCGGGGGCGGTGGGCGTCTTCATCGCCCAGAGGGCCGCCGGGATGTACACGAGGTTGAAGAGGCAGAAGAACAGCGTGAGCTTCTCGAACGTCCAGTACCTGCCGGTCATGACGACCGCCATGAGGATGACCGTGACCACGAGGTAGGTGAGCGCAGGCGGGATGCCGAAGATGCTCATCGCCTCGACCATGCCGATGTATTCCGTGACCAGCGTGAGCCAGTTGACCACCGCCAGGTCGAAGATGGAGAACCAGCCCCAGAGCGGGCCGAATCCGTCAAAGATGGCCTCCGCGTGCCCGCGCTTCGTCACGGCACCGAGGCGGACGGTCATTTCCTGGACGTAATAGGCCATCGGCACGAGGATGAAGAAGATCCACAGGAGGTTGAAGCCGTATTTCGAGCCAGTGACGGAGTAGGTGGAGATGCCGCCGGCGTCGTTGTCGGCGACCATGGTGATGATCCCCGGCCCAAGGACGGCCAGAAGGATCAGGCCTCGGCGGCGCAATCGGCTGAAGTGATGGATGGCCTTGCTGATCCAGTACATCGCACGTCTGCCCGACTGGTCTTTATGGAACGTGCCCGAAACCGGCCGTCCGTGGTTGTTATGCCCGCCTGCGGGTCAATGGCCCCATCCGCCCCTGATTCGCCGCCGGCGGCAAGAGTGGGGGGAAGGTCTACACTTCGCGGCAACCTCTACGCGTCGTCACCGTTGCCTCTACGAGAGTTACGGCCCTGTCAAAAGGGGTTATTCTATCTGCGCGGTTGCTGAATGCAAGCAGAGGTGCCGCGAAAATAAACCGGCGAACGACGCGTTCCGACGGCCACCGTCGGCGGCGCGTTTTACAGGGACAACCCGGCGTGTTAGTTTGTGCTCGTCGGGTGGCGCGGTTCAGGGACGCAGG
>CAZMVY010000057.1:6311-11123 GCA_964569765.1 uncultured Planctomycetales bacterium | reverse complement strand
TTGTGGCCTTGCGACCCGCGGGACGTGAGGTGCTTGCGCAATCGTTTCGACAGGGAGCGGCATGATGGCACTGGGATCACCGGAACGGATTGAAAGGGTGATGTTGCTGTTCGCGGGCCTTGCGGTCGGTCTGGCCGGCTGCGGCGCGGGGATGGACTTCGCGCCATCGGTTCGCGTTCCGCCGGAGCAGCGCCAAGTCATCACGGAGTCGTTTGTCGGCAAGGAGGTCGTCCTGCCGAAGGCGCAGCCGTTCAACATTCACGTCAAACAGAGCGCGCAGAATCCCGGGGCCAACGGCACCGCGCAGGGCGTGGCGGATGCGAACGGGTGGGGCGAGGCCTCGTGTTCGACGAGCGCCGGCGACGGCGGATCGGCCACGGGGGAGTTTCGCCTCGGCCAGGCAATCGATTATCGCAGCGACGTTCCCGTCACGGTTGCGGTGCGGGTGAGCTTCAAGCTGGTTCATGAGCTGACGGCCGAGCCTGTCGCCCCGGGTAATCTGGCTCAGTTGTCACTTACGGTCGCGGTCCGCGATTCGACCGGCCGAGTGAACCGGAAGATTCCGATGGAGTCGCTTTCGAGCGATGATTCGCCCGGCAAGGCGACCCGATCGGACGTTCGGGAGTTCACCTTCGTCATGGCGCCGGACACGAGCTACCAGATCACCTTGGACGGTAACGCGAGCGCGGCGAGCGAGAGGGGGCGCAGAGCGGGGGCCAACCTCGTCGTCAACAACCTTCAGATGGCCATGCAGTTTTCGGCGGGACCGGCCCCGAGAACCGCGCCTGCCACGAAGTAAGCCCGAGCGCTGCGCGCGGCCATCCTGAAAGCAAAACACGCCGGCACCCGGGGCGAACCTCCGGGCGCCGGTCTGGTATCGGGAACACTCTGGGGCGGCCGGATACAAGGCTCCGGCGCGCGGAGCGGGGCTACTGGTTTGCCTCGGCCGGCGGGGGCGTTGCGGGCGCAGCGCGTTCCTTGACGAAGACGTAGTAGAGCTGCCCTTCGTTGAAGGTGCGCCCGGCCAGTTCGCCCACGGAGCCCTTGTCGTCGTCGGTTCCCATGAAAATATCGCAGCGCCCCGCCGCTCGTATGGCCCCGCCCGTGTCCTGGTCCATCGCGAACCCGCCGTACGGCTGGTTCCGGATCTCATTGCCGAGCCGTACAGGCAGTTGGGTTACGAGGTACGCCGGGCAGGCCCGCGGGTAGATGGACTTGTCTGTGGCAATGGAGCGGTAGGGCGTTACGGGCACGTTCAGGCTGCCGTACGGTCCGCCGCTTCGCGGCTGGAAGAACACATAGCGCTGATTTCGCGGAAGATACTTCGCCAACTGCTCGGGATGGTCGTGGAAGTACTGGATGAGGCCCTGGAGCGAAAGCTGCTCGGCCGGCATCGCGCCGTCGTTGATCAATGCCTGGCCCACAGAGGTGTAGGGGTACCCGTTGTTGGCGGCGTAGCCGATCTCAAAATACGAGCCGTCGGCCAGGCGGAGCTTGCCCGATCCCTGGACGGTGACGATGTAGGCCTCGAACGGGTCCTTGAGCCAGCAGATCTCGTGGCCCTTGAGGGGGGACTGGGGCGAGTCGATCTGTGCCCGGGTCCAGCAGGGGATGACCTGTCCGGCGGCGGTCTTCATGCCGAGCGTATTGCCGTCCTTGTCCTTCACGAGGTTCTCGGGGGCCTTGTACAGCGGGTAGCGGAACTGGGCGTCGGGCTGGAGCCGGGCGTCGAAGATGGGCCGGTAGTAGCCGGTGAAGAGCACGGTGCCGCGGTCGTCGCAACCGACGGACTGATAGACTTCGAACCGCTCGCGGATGAGGGCGTCGAACTCGGCCGGGGTCTTGGCCTGCGCGAGCACGTCGAGCAGCGCGCGGCAACTCTTCATGGCCCGGTCGTGGCTGATGTCCAAGTAGGGAAAGAACTGCTTGCTCGACGGTTTGCCCAGGTAGGCGATGCTGTTACGGATGGACTCCTCCAGGCCCGGCCGGTTCACAAAACCCGCGCTGAAGTCGGGGTAGCGACTCGGGTCGATCTTGCGCAGGGCCTTTTCGCCCGGGGGCAGCGGGTGGTTGTAGTCGGGTTTGAGTTCCGGCACCTGATGGATGGGCTCCTCCGGCTTTTTGCAGGCCGGGCAGAGAACAAGCCCCAGGATCGCTACGAGCCAGCAACCATGTACGACGAGTTTCACGGCAAATCCTCCATGACGTTCCGACGGGATGCCTGCCTCTCCATATGCGGGCAGGTCGCGCCGGCATTATATAGCGGACGCGGCCGCCTGTCTGCAACCCCGCCCGGCGAGAAAAGTTGCAGGTTGGCGTTCGATCCGGCCCAGCGGCTACAATCCCCGGTCACGCGAGCCGGCGGATCCGCTCCGACAGCAGGATCGGACGTCGGCCCGCCCGGGTTCCCGGCGCACACCGACAGGAGATACCCTTGAAGAAGGCGACCATCCATACCCAGTTCGGGAAGATGACGTTGCGGTTTTTCCCCGACAAGGCCCCCCGACACGTGGCGAATTTCCTTGATCTGGCGGAACGGGGGTTCTACGACGGATTGACGTTTCATCGGATCATCAACGGCTTCATGATTCAGGGCGGCTGCCCGCGGGGCGACGGCACGGGAAACGGGCCGCGGCGGCTGCGGGCGGAGTTCAACGATGTTCGACACGAGGCAGGCGTCCTCTCGATGGCCCGGGCGGCAGATCCGGACTCGGCGAGCTGCCAGTTCTTCATCTGCCTTGACCGGTGTGACTTTCTGGACGGGCAGTATACGGCGTTTGGCAGGCTGGACGACGAGGCATCGATGGAGACTCTGAAAAAGATCGGCAGGGTGCCCGTCCGCGACGGGGGAACGGGCGAGATATCCTCTCCGGTGCAGCCGGTGAAGATCGAGAAGATCGTCGTGGCGGAAGAGGAGGAGGCATGAATGACCTCGGGTAACGGCGGCGGTCGCGATCGGGTCGTGACGATCTTCGGCAGCTATTCGCCCCGGCCGGGGGAGGCTCTTTACGAGCTGGCCTATCGCATCGGTCACGCGTTGGCCGCGGCGGGATACACCGTGTGCAACGGCGGCTACGACGGCACGATGGAGGCCGCCTGCCGCGGGGCCAAGGATGCCGGCGGACGTACGATCGGTGTGACCTGCGCCATCTTCAGCGATTACCGCGGCAAGCCCCTCAAGGCGAACCCGTACGTGGACCGGGAGATCGTGCACGAGGATGTGTTCGCCCGCATTCAGGAGATGATGCAGCTCGGCGACGCGTTCGTCGTGCTCGAGGGCGGCACGGGGACGCTGACGGAACTCGCGATTGTGTGGGAATTCGTGTCCAAGGGGCTGATCGCGCCCCGACCGATCGTGATCGTGGGCGATTTCTGGCGGCCGCTGGTCGATCGGGTCGCGCAGGTCCGCCCGAAGCATGCCGCGTTGGTGACGGTAGCGCACCGGCCGGAAGAAGTCGTCGCGGCGGTGGAATCGAACGGGCGTCCACGGAAGTGACGAAACCCGTCGGTGGGCGGCTGCCGCGTCCGCGGTGCGAGGGGCGTGCCCCTTCCCGCGAAGGCGGTCATTGCGGTTACGGCGGCGCCGTGGACTCGATCGTCTGAAGTCTGGGGCCGATTCGCCGCCCGGCGTATCGGAGTGAATCCCTGAGCATGATCGCGAACACGATTGCGGCGATGCCCAGCGCGACGGCCGTGGTCCAGTGCCGGGGGCGAAACTGGCGGATGGCGGGCGCCGCGGCAATGATGCCCAGCAGGCAGGCGATCACCACGATCGCATCGAAGCTTGCCCGCTGCCAGTAGTGCGCGTCGAGGTGCAGCCACATCCCGAACTCGTCGAACGTAAGCGCGAGGCCCATGCCGTAGAGCAGCGCCGAAACCGTCAGCCGGCGGCCGACCGGTCGGGCGAACAGCAGGTAGCCGCCGACGGCGCTCAGGAGGAAGATGCCGTAGGTGAGAAGATGGATGTGCGTACCGCCGATATGGACGTACAGGTCCTGTATCCGGCGGCTCATGATGAGAAAGACGAGGATCCGGGCCGCCATGAACGTGAACACGAAGGCCACGAGAACCTTCCGCGCGAGGTCGTGCAGGGGCGGGCGGCAGGATTCCGGGCCGGTGTGGTCGAGCGGCATGGTCGGGCTCGCAGTCGGCTCCTTCGGGTCCGGGGGGTCAGTCCTTCGGCCAGTCGGGCAGTGTGAGTTTGTGGACGGCCTTCGTCGTGTGGTTCTTGTAGTGTCCCATGACGAGCGCCGTCAGGTAGTCAATCGAGAACCGCGTGCCCTCGATTCGCATGGTGGCCGGTGTGTCGGCGAGCAGGTAGCTGAATCGCTCCGTAAACGCGCCGACCCGCTGGACGTGCCGCACCATCTCCGCCGTGTCCCAGTCGGGTCGCCTCGGGACGTAATCCGGCGGCATCTGCGCCGGGTTCCAGTTGATGACTGGGATGGAGGGGTCGAGTGCGTGATACACCTGGCTGAAAAAGCCCAGCTCTCGCGCCGTCGTATGCTCGAAGTTCCAGCGGATCGTGTGGGTGCCGTCCGACGGCTTCCAATCGAGTTGCTTCTTCGACACCTTGCCCAGCGACTCGATCAGGGCATGCCGGTCGCTGCGCAGGGCCAGAAGCGACCGCTCCACGTCCGGCTTCGGACGCTGCGGCGCCAATCCGGACACGATCACTGCGGGCTATCCCAGAATCACGCTTTCGACCTTCTCATTGTTTCTCGGTCCAAAGCTCGACTTCAAGTTCCTCCCCGATACCGTCGAGCGGCCCTTCGTCGGCGGGGCGAGCCGACTCACTCGTCAGGCGTCTTC
>CAZMVY010000057.1:0-6301 GCA_964569765.1 uncultured Planctomycetales bacterium | reverse complement strand
GGCCCAGGGCCGCGAGCAGGGCCTGGCGGTCGCCGCGCAGGGCCAGGAGCGAGCGCTCGACGTCGGGTTGGGGGCGTTCAGGGATCCAGCCGGAGACGATCACGGCGGGCGATCCGATGGGGGGCTTCTGGCCGTTGGACAACGAGGCTACGGCGATCGCATTTCCCTTCACGCGGCGCACGAGGAGGCCCGCGCGGCGCGCCTGCGTTACGAACGGCTCTACGCCGGCCAGCGGCAGCGTGCTGTGGGCGGCTCGGAAGTGGATCGGCCAGACGAATCGGCGGGGCTTGAGCTGCTGCACGACCTGCATGGCCTGAGCGGCGTCGATTGTGTACGTGCCGCCCACGGGGAGGATGAGCACGTCGACCGGCCCGATCGCCGTGACCTGCTCCGGCGTGAGCACGTGGCCGAGGTCGCCGCAGTGCAGGATGCGGACACCGTTCGTTTCAATCAGGAACATGGTGTTCTTGCCGCGCCGGGTGCCGCCCTGATCATCGTGAAAGACGCCGACGCCGAGCACGTGCACGGCATACGGCGAGAGATTCCTGGCCTCCTCGCGAGGGAAGACGGCGGCGGCCGGCTGATTCGGCGGGCGATCCAGGTAATGGTCGATCCTCGCCCACTCTTTGCCGCCATCGGTCAACCCGCGCAGCACGACCGGCTTACCCTTGACGGTGTCCACCGCGTTGTGATCGAAGTGCTCATGAGTGACCAACACGAGGTCGGCGGTGAGATCCGGTTTCGGAAAGCCGATTTCCTCCGTTGGCGAGAACGGGTCCACTACGATCGCGAATCCCCAGAACGTCTCGATGGACACGCACGCCTGGCCCCACCAGCGAATCGCGATCGGCAGCGGGCCGTCCTCCGTGCTCGGTGCGACGGTCGTCTGGCCGACGTCGCCGGGCTCAAGGAACGGCTTTGTGGTCGCGCCGCTTGTCGGTCTTCTCGCCCCGGGTTCATCGGCAAGGGCCGACTGCCATCCGCTCATGCAGCCAAGCGCCGCAACGCAGATCATCCGCCATTTCATACACGTTCTCTCCGTCTTATGCCGCCAACGGAGAGGTGATTATCGCCGCTCGGGGCCGCTTGAACAAACCCCCGCGCCGCACTACCTTCCCCGCGATGACACACGGGAAAGGTTGGACACAGGCGGCGCTGGGGATGTGCGCGTGGCTGGCCGGCTGCACGCCAACCGGCGAGCCTGCTGCCGCTATGGCGGGGCGGCCGCCCGCTTTTTTCGGCGGCTCCGGAAAGCTCATTGGCGGACAGACGAAGCCGGCGGGCCGGGTGATTCACAGCGGGCCGCTTCGGGCCGTCTGGGTTACGCGGTTTGCCTACCGGACGCCGGCGGACATCGCTCAGGTCATGGACAACTGCCGGGGGCTTGGGCTCAATGCCGTTCTGTTTCAGGTTCGCGGCAACGGCACGGTCTTTTACCGCTCGCGGATCGAGCCCTGGTCGGAGGCGTTCGGGGGGGGCGACCCGGGCTTCGACCCGCTTGAGGTGGCCGTGAGGGAGGCCCACGCCCGCGGCCTGGAACTGCATGCCTGGGTGAACGTGATGCCCGGCTGGCGCGGCCCCGACCCGCCGCAGGATCCGAAGCAGCTCTACACCGCCCGGCCGGAGTGGTTCTGGTACGATCAGAAGGGCTGCCGCCAGCCGCTCGTCCAGATGATTGAGGGCCGCCGCGAGGGATGGTATGTCAGTGTCAATCCGTGTCTGCCGGAGGTGCGGCAATACCTCGTCTCGGTGTTCGAGGAGATCACCCGGGGCTACACGATCGACGGGTTGCACCTGGACTACATCCGCTTCCCGAACGACAACGCGCCGAGGGGTGTGGATTACCCGCATGACCCGCGGACGCTCGCCTTGTACCGCGAGGCTACGGGCCGAACCCCGGCGGACAGCCGCGCGATCTGGGACCAGTGGCGCACGGAGCAGGTGTCGCGCCTCGTCTATGAGACCCGCGTAATGGTGCGTCGCGTGAATCCGGAGATTACCGTTTCCGCCGCAGTCAACCCCGACCCGGTGCGAGCCAGGACGGCGTATTTTCAGGATGGCGAGACGTGGGCCGCCAAGGATTGGGTGGATTATCTGCTGCCGATGAACTACACGGATAACGAGTCGGTCTTTATACAACGGGCGCAGGCCTGGCGCCGGTGCGCCCACGGCAAAGCGGTTGTCATAGGCATCGGCCTCCACATGACCGGCACGGCGCAGAGCGCCATCCGTCAGATCGAGCTGGCAGACCGATGGAAGGGAGGCTTCAGTCTGTTTACCTATTCGTCACTCTTCGGGCCGCCCGGTGGCGTAAGCCCGGCCGACAAGGGAAACGGTTCGCCCGCGCAACGCGGCGAACGTCTGGCCGCCGTACGACGTACCCTCCTGCGGATTGCCGGGCGGTAGGCGAAGCGTAGGGTACGCCATTGCGTACCGTTCGGTCGGTGCGCGGGCGCGCAGCCTACTGAGATCTGCCCTCTCTGGCTCGCGGGATCACCGCGCCGCCATTGCCGCCCGCGGCCCCACCGCCGTCAGGCCCCCGTCCATGTCCGCCGTGTACGCAACGCCCCGCTCATCCACGGCGACGCCCGCCATCACGTGCAACTGCGGTGAGACCTGATACTGCCACACGATCTTGCCGTCCTGCGCGTCGAGTATGCTCAGCAGCCCGCGGTTGGAGCACACGTAGACCTTCCCGCCGCGTTCGGTCGGCTGGATCGGGAATCGGCCGAGCGGCACGTCCTGCTTCCAGACGACCTTGCCTTCAGCGTCGTACTTCGTGAGGCCGTCGCCGAGGCTTCGCGCGTATACGAAGCGGCCATCCTCCGACAGGCCGACGGCCGCACAGCCCTTCTGCAACTGACCGACGTACCGGCCGTCGGATTGATACAGGCCGAGGTTGTAGCCGCGATCGGTGATGAACAGCTTTCCGCCTGCCAGCACCGGCGGGCAATCGGCGGGGGCGAAATAGCGGCTTGCCTGGCCGGCCTGACCGGTGGGGCCGCGCTGCTTCCACTTGAGCGTTCCGTCGGCGAGTTTCACGGCGTAGACCCAGCCGTCCCAGGCGCCGACGCAGAACGTATCGTCGCAGATGGTTCCGGCTGCCTCGATGCTGAACTCCGCGTGCTTGACGGCCCAGAGCTTGCGACCGTCCCGGACGCGGATCGCGTGCACGTACCCCTCGTTATCGCCGAAGTACGCCGTATCGTCCTTCACGATTGGCTGTCCGTACACCGGGCCGGCCGCCATGTACGTCCAGAGTTTCTGACCCGACGGCGCCGACAGCCCGTAAACCTGACCGTCCCCGGAGCCGAACACGATAACGTCTCCGACGACCGCAGGTGTCGCGAGGATCTCGCCGCCGGTTTCGAACGTCCATCGCTTCCGGAAAGAGCGGTCGAACGCGATGACTTTGCCGCCGGTGTCCACCGCGATTACCAGGCCGTTGCAGAGCAGCGGCGCCGCTTTCATGCCGGCATCATGCGGATACCGGTTGGCGGCCCACTCCGATGAGCCGCTCTCGGGCAGGGCGATCTCGAACGCGGCCGCGCGATCCCAGGTTCGCTTTGCGTCATCGGTGACGCTGACGCGGAGGAAGTGCCGGCCGGGCAGGAGCGTTTTTACGTTGAGGAGGCCGCGGAAGCGGTTTCCGGCCGGTTTCAACTCGCCGCCGGACTTCTCCAGGCCGTCTACGTCGAAAACCACGCGGGCTACGCGCAAGCCTTTCGCGCGGACGCCGGCCACGACCGCCACCTGGTTCGCAGAGGTAACCGGTTTCTCCGTAACGGGGGAAACGATCTCGATGTCGCATGTCGGCTCGGGGCCCAAAAGGGGCTTCTCGAGATTCGCCCTCATCGGCTTGTCGGCGTGGAACCGATACCCCACCCGAAGCACACCGCCGACTACGGAAACGATGTTATAGCCGGCGTTCTCGCCGAACGTGGATCCGCCCATGACGCGGTCGATGTTCTCCCACTTGCCCGCGGTCGGATTGTGTCCGTGCCCGTCGAGAATGACCGCGATGCGATGTCCTTCGATCGCGTCCAGCAGACGCAACTGCTCGTACGGAAAGGCGAACTCCGTTGTGTAGAGCGGATGGTGCATGAACAGGAAGACCGGCGTGTCGGGCGTGAGCTTGCTGAGGTCTGCCCGAAGCCAGTTGAGCGTGCGGCGGTCGAGGCAAGGCACCGGTTCCTGCGGTGCGGCGGAATTGAGGACGGCGAAGTGGCATCCAAACCTGTCGAAGGAGTAGGAATCGCCGCCGTGCCGTTTCCGCATGATCGGCAGGATCGCCGTCCACGTGTTATCGTGGTTGCCGGGGGTGATAAGGAACGGGACCGAAAGCGGCTGGACGTACCGCTCGATATCCGACCATGTCTGCCCAATTACGCCGTATTCCGTCAGGTCGCCCGTCGCGATTACGAAGGCCGGCGGGGGGGCGGTGATGTTGTACGGCGGGAGCGGCTGCGGTTTGGCGGCCTCGGCGCAGATCCAGCGGAGCGCCTCGACGCTTCGGCCCCCGTTGGGGGCCTGCGCGCCCGCGGGATGCGGCTCGATGTGCACGTCCGAGATCGGCAGGAACGGGAAATCGGGGCTCTTCGGCGGGGAGGCCGTAATCGGTTGGATACCGATGAAAGCGGCCGCGATTGCCGCTATCAGAATGATTCCGCGTTTGCTTCGCCGCATGAATCGACGATCGCTGCCGCGCTGCATCGTTTCAGTCTCCTGTACAAACGACATACAGTCCCTCAACTCGCGGCGCTTTGTATACCACAGGACAGCGTGGGGTTCCATCGGTGCGGATTGATCGTCGCGCGGGGCGGCTCACGCACCGGCTTGCGTCTCGCTTGCGTCGTCGTCGTAGCGCATACAGAATGTTCCCGCGAGGACGCCGCCGACTGCGCGAGCCCGGAGAGCATGGCTTCCGCGTTACGGCGGTTCGGGGACTGAACGATGGCCGTACGCGCGACAGGCTCGGGAATCCGGGATGCGGGCGCTGTTCACCCCGGCATACCTGTCGCGACGGGTCCGGCGATTCGCGGCGTGACGGCGAGCGGACAGGAGATGTGGGAGACCGGCTCGGCGGCCCGCTCCGGCCATCGCACCGTGATCCTCGAGGGCGACGACCTCGGGTTGCTGTATGCTTTCAACGAGGGCATTCGTCGCGCGTATCAGGCGGGCGGCCTGACGAGTACGTGTCTGCGGGCCAACGGGTACGCGTACGAACATGCCGTTCGCGAGGTTCTTCCCGCGTGTCCCGGCCTGGGCGTCGGGGTTCATTTATGCCTGAACGAGGCCCGGTGCGTGGCGCCGACATACCGCGTGCCGCTGCTGGTGGGGCGGGACGGCTCCTTCCGCCGGGGCTTTCTGTGGCTCATGAAGCTTGCTCGCCGGCCGCGGGGCCGCCGCCAGATCGAGCGGGAGTTTCGCGCGCAGATCGAGAAGGTGCTGGCGGACGGCGTTCGCGTTGATCACCTCAACTCGCACCAGCATGTCACGATGATCCCGGAGGTGTTTCGGATCGCGTGCCGGCTGGCGCGGGAATACGAGATACCGTGCGTTCGGCTCGTCCGCGAGTTGCCCTACGGCGCGGGGGGGCTCGGCAAACGCCTTCAGCCCTTCGTGAATTCGAATTACGTCAAGCACCTCCTGCTGAATCGCTTCGCCCGCGTGAACGAGCTGGTGGCGCGCGAGTACGACATCGCCGTTACGGATTACTTCGTCGGTGTGAATTACACGTCGCACATGAACCTGGGCACGGTGGTGGCGGGGCTTCGGGCGGTGCCGTCGGGCAGCGTCGAGGTCCTGTTGCATCCCGCCATAGGGCCGGATCCTCGCGACGTCGAGTACCCGGGGCCGGGGCTGCGCCGCTACGTCCGCGCGCCGCAGCGCGCGGCGGAGGTCCATGCGCTCATCGTTCCGGCCCTGTACGACTTCCTGCGGCGGGATGCGTGGACGGCGACGACGTTCGCCGAGTGGGCGGCCGGACGGGAACTCCGGCGGGCCCGTGTGACGGCGCCGCATGTTCCCGAGCCGGTACGCCGGCTCTGCAACACGATCGAGGTCGCCTGCCCGCCGTGGGTGTCGGCGGCGCGGGAGGACAGCCGGGCGTTTGCGCAGCTTGTGAGTACGCAGGTGGCGCCCGGGGGGCGCGTGCTCGACCTGGGCTCCGGCACGGGCATCATCGGCATCTGTCTTGCCAAACTGGGCCGCGACGTGGTCGCCAGCGACATCTCACGTGCGGCGGTCCGGACCACGGCGGCCAACGCCCGGCGGACCGGCGTGGGCAGTCCCGGTTATC
>CAZMVY010000056.1:0-21718 GCA_964569765.1 uncultured Planctomycetales bacterium | reverse complement strand
CGGTGGAAAGGTCCAGGCGGGGGCCTGCGGCGGCCGCACCCGGGACGCCCAACATTTCTGCGAATCGGCCCTTGACAGCCCGGCGACGATGCAGTAACTTGTTGTGTCTCTGCATGCGACGCCGTAAGTAGTTCCCTTACGTGTAGTTGTACGAGCGAGGTTGGCGTGCAAGGCGAACGAATCCGAATCCGGATGGAAGCGTACGATCATCGGGCCCTCGATGCGTCGGCCCGTGAGATCGTGGATCATGCGAAGCGAACGAACGCCCGCGTGTGCGGGCCCATTCCGCTGCCGACCCGGATCGAGCGGTATACGGTGCTTCGCTCGCCGCACATAGACAAGAAATCTCGCGAGCAGTTTGAAATGCGCACGCACAAGCGTGTGATCGATATCTACGAACCGACCGCGCGGACGGTCGAGGCGTTGAACCGGCTGGTGGTTCCGGCCGGGGTGTTCGTAAAGATCAAGGCGTAACGGTGCCGTTGCAGGTTCCGGCTCGCACGGATAACGGCGACGGACGGCGCGGCCCGACACAGGGTCGCGTTTCACCGGCTTTTGAACTGACTGGCGCGTGAGGCGAATCGCGCGCAATGGAATCGGAAAAGTGGTTTCCGAGAAGGGTGGATTTTCGTCATGATCGCGGCCATCCTGGGCAGGAAGATCGGCATGACTCAGGTCTACGACGACCGCGGGGTCATCGTGCCCGTGACGGTCATTCAGGCCGGTCCCTGCACCGTCATGCAGGTAAAGAAGGCCGATGGGAAGGACGGCTATGAGGCCGTTCAACTCGGCTACAGGGATGTCAAGCCGCACCGGTCCACCAAGCCCATGATTGGGCACGCCGCACGGGCGGGGACGGGTCCCAAGGCGTTCATCCGCGAGTTCCGCCTCACTCAGCCGACCGAGGTCAAGCCGGGCGACGTGGTGACCGTCGAGGTCTTCGAGGCGAACAAGATTCGGTATGTGGACATCATCGGCACGACCAAGGGCGCGGGTTTCACGGGCGTCATGAAGCGCCATGGTTTCGGCGGACAACCGAACAGCCACGGCACCGAACGCAAACACCGCAGCCCGGGTGCCATCGGTGCGATGGCCGGTCAGCGGGGTCGCGGTCGCTGCATCAAGAAGGGCAAGCGGATGGCCGGCCACATGGGCAACGTGTTGCGGACCTCGCGCAATCAGATGGTGGTCCGCGTCGACAAGGAGAACGATCTTCTCCTGGTCAAGGGCAGCGTTCCGGGTCCCAATGGCGGGTTTGTGGCGGTCCGACAGGCGAAGACGAAGACATAGAGACCTCGGGTATTGACGGCCGGTGCGGCGCATCGGCCGTTTTCGTGGGTAGTGGATCATGATCGACGTACCGGTTTACGACATGTCCGGCCGGCAGACGGGCAGCATGCAGATCGACGAGGCGGCCCTGGGCGGCCGCGTGCGTCCGAAGCTCATCAAGCAGGCCGTCGTCGCGTACCTGGCCGCGCAGCGCCAAGGCAGCGCCCGGACCAAGAGCAAGAGCATGGTCGACGGTTCCACGCGGAAGCTTTTCCGGCAGAAGGGCACGGGCAATGCCCGTATGGGGCAGGTCCGCACGCCGATTCGCCGGGGCGGCGGCGTGACGTTTGCGAAGCTCGAACGCGATTTCCGCAAGCCGATGCCGAAGAAGGCCCGCCGTCTCGCGCGCAACAGCGCGATCCTGGCGAAAATCAGGGACAACGACGCCCTGATCCTCGATCCCATCACGCTGACCGGTCCCAAGACCCGCGAGCTGGCCAAGGCGTTCAAGGCCGTCGGTGCCGACCGCGGATGTGTGCTGGCGCTCGGGGAACCGAACGAGGTCCTGTACAAGTCGGGTCGTAACCTGGCCCGCACGGAGATCCGGCCGATCAACGAGTTGTGTGCGTACGAGGTCATCCGGCGGAAGAAGCTGGTGTTCACGAAGTCGGCGTTCGAGACGCTGTTGGCCGACCCGGCGACGCTGGGCGGCGCGAAGGTGGCGCAGGGATAGCACGATGGATATTTATCACACGATCATCCGGCCGCTCGTGACCGAGAAGGGCACGCACCAGAGCCAGTTGTCTCACGGGGCGACGCGCAGCCGTCCGGCCCGCGGCGGGTCGTTCACGTTCGAGGTCCACGCGGACGCGAACAAGTCCCAGATCAAGCAGGCGATCGAGAAGATTTACAACGTTCGCGTGCAGTCGGTTCGGACGTCGAACCGCCGCGGCAAGCCGCGTCGGGTCCGGTACAAGACGGGAACCACCCGGCACTGGAAGAAGGCGGTCGTCGTCCTGAAACCTGAGTACCACATTGACCTGTTCTAGCGGCGGACGGTAGCGGGGCGACGGAGCCACGGAATTACGGGCGAAGGGAAAAACGGACGAACCAGTCATGGGCATCAGAAAGTACAAGCCGACGTCAGCGGGTCGCCGACACGGGATGGTCAATGACTTCGCCGAACTGACGGACAAGAAGCGGCGGCCGACCAAGTCGCTTCTTACCCCGCTGCACAAGACGGGCGGGCGCAACCACCACGGGTGCATCACGTCCTGGTGGCGGGGCGGCGGGCACAAGCGGATGTACCGCGTGATCGACTTCAAGCGGAACAAGGACGGCGTCGTCGGCAAGGTCGAGGCGATCGAGTACGACCCGAACCGCTCGTGCTTCATCGCGCTGGTGGCGTATGCGGACGGCGAGAAGCGTTACATCCTGGCGCCGGCGGGGCTGAAGGCGGGCGATTCCGTCGAGAGCGGACCGGGCGTCGAGCCAAAGATCGGCAACGCGATGCCGCTGAAGAACATTCCGGTCGGCATGGACATTCACAACATCGAGATGATCCCCGGTCAGGGCGGCAAGCTGGTGCGGACGGCCGGCGGCACCGCGCGTCTGGTTGCCCGCGAGGGTGAGTGGGCGACGCTCGTGCTTCCTTCCGGCGAGATGCGTCAGGTTCGCGTGGAGTGCCGTGCCACGATCGGCCAGCTCGGGAACCTGGATCATCAGAACATCGTGATCGGCAAGGCGGGGCGGAAGCGCCACATGGGCCGTCGTCCGCACAACCGCGGTACTTCGATGAACCCGGTCGCACACCCGCTGGGTGGCGGCGAGGGCCGCAGCGGCGGGGGGCGTCACCCGTGCAGTCCGTGGGGCAAACTGGCCAAGGGCGGCCACACCCGCAGCCCGCGGAAGGTTTCCAACAAGCGGATTCTGCGTCGGCGTCGGAGCGTGCGGTACGGGCAGTTGGTCTTGCCAAAGAGGAAGTGAGTGGCCGGAGGGGATCCGGCCGGGACGACCGCCCGGCGGAATCCCGTGGCCCGCAGAGAGGCTCGATATGTCGAGAAGCCTGAAAAAAGGCCCGTTCGTGGACGAGAAGGTATTCCGGAAGGTGATGCGCGCGCGGGAGACGGGCGACCGTTCCCCGATCCGGACGTGGAGCCGGCGGTGCACGATCGTGCCGGAGTTCGTCGGGCAGACGTTCGAGGTCCATAACGGGAAGACCTTTCATAAGGTCTTTGTTACGGAGGACATGGTCGGCCACAAGCTCGGCGAGTTCAGCCCGACGCGCACGTTCCGCGGCCACAGCGGCGTGAAGAAGGCGGCAGCCCCGGCGTCGGCCTGAGGCGGCGACGACGCCGCGGCCCGACGTGCGGCGGTTTCAGGAACGCTTGCGGGGGCGTCGATCGGGCGGCCCCGGGACAGTCGAAGGATAGAGTGATGGCAACAGAGGCAACTCAGACGCGGGAATGGAAGGCGGGCTACCGGTGCGCCCGGACGAGCGCGCGCAAGGCGCGGCTCGTCATCGACCTCATCCGGGGACGCCGGGTGAACGACGCCATCGACATCCTCCGCTTCACGGACAAGCGGGCGGCGGCGTTGATCGACAAGGTGCTGCGTTCCGCGATGGCCAATGCCAATGAGCAGGAGGCTGATCTCCGCTCCTTGTACGTCAAGCAGGCCTGCGTGGACGATGGGGCGTTCTTCAAGCGGTTCCGGCCGAAAGATCGCGGTCGGGCGCACAAGATTCTCAAGCGGACAAGCCACATCACGGTTGTGGTGGCGGAGCGCGAATAGGGAGCCGGTCGTGGGCCAGAAGGTCAATCCAATCGGGTTTCGCACGGGGATCACGCAGGGCTGGCGTTCTCGCTGGTACGCCCCCAAGGCGGCGTTCGGCGAGTTTCTTGTCGAGGACGAGAAGATCCGCCGCTACATCGATGACAAGCTCAATCGCCAGCCGCCGTATGCCGCCGTCTCCCGGGTCGAGGTCGAACGCACCCGCAATGAGGTCAAGGTCATCCTCCATACGGCGCGCCCGGGCCTGGTCATCGGCCCCAAGGGCGCCGAGGTGGACAAGCTCAAGGAGGAACTCGAGAACCTCGTCGACCGCAAGATCAGCATCAATATCGTCGAGATCAAGCAGCCCGACCTGGACGCCCGGCTGTGTGCTGAGGCGATTGCCGAGCAGCTCAAGAAGCGGGCCAGCTTCCGCCGCGTGATGAAAATGCGGTGCGAGGCCGTCATGGCCGCCGGCGCCAAGGGCGTCAAGATCCTGTGCAGCGGCCGCCTCGGCGGTTCGGAGATGGCCCGCCAGGAGAAGCAGATCGTCGGCAGTATTCCCTTGCAGACGCTGCAGGCGGATGTGGACTACGGACACGCGGTTGCCCGGTGCACATACGGGACGATCGGCGTGAAGGTCTGGATTTATCGTGGAATGTTCGGCGAGGAGGTCGCGGCGGCGGCTGAGGAGGGCGTGCCGCGCCGTCGCGGACGGCGATAGGTCGTGCCGCGCGACGGGGGCCGGGTTTCAGGACTGAGGATGTGAACCATGGCGTTGATGCCCAAACGCATCAAGTTCCGGAAGGCACAGCGTGGCCGTATTCGCGGCAATGCCACGCGCGGCAACACCGTGGCGTTCGGCGAGTACGGGCTGCAGACGTTGGAGGGCGGCTGGCTCACCGCGCGGCAGATCGAGGCCGGCCGCGTCGCTGCCACCCACTTCCTCCATCGCGAGGGGCGGGTGTACATCCGCGTGTTCCCGCACAAGCCGGTTTCGTCCAAGCCTCTGGAGACGCGGATGGGTAAAGGCAAGGGCGAGCCGGAGTTCTATGTGGCATGCGTGAAACCGGGGACGATGCTCTTTGAAATTGCCGGCGTGGAGGAGGACGTGGCGAAGCGCGCGCTTGCTCGCGTCTCTCACAAGATGCCGTTCCGCTGCCGCCTCGTCCGTCGGCGGCACGGACTCTGACGGAAAGGCGACGGTGCCGAATGAAGATGGTCGAGATTCGACAGATGAAGACCGAGGAACTGCATGCCGAGCTTGATCGGCTGCGTCGCCACCTGTTCGACCTGCGGTCGCAGGCGGTTACGGAGAAGCTGGAGAATCCCTCCCAGTTGACAAAGACCAAGCGTGCGATCGCCCGGATCTTCACCGAGTTGCGGCAGCGCGGCGAGACGGGCATTGAGGAGACGCAGTATCACCTCAACGTCGTCGCCGGCAGCGGCAGGGCGTCCCAAGGCGTGAATTGATGCGGCGGGCAGCGGGCCCGTGGAGAAGGTGCAAGAGATGACGCAGGCATCCGTAGACATGAAGAGACGATCGGCCCGGCGCGTTCAGGTCGGCGTCGTCGCTTCGAACAAGGGCGACAAGACGATCACGGTGCGGATTCCGTACACCCGGCCGCACCCGAAGTACGGCAAGCTCATCCGGTGCCGGACCACGCTGTACGCTCACGACGAGAAGAACGAGGCACGCCCCGGCGACCTGGTCGAATTGGCGGAATGTCGGCGGTATTCCAAGACAAAGGCGTGGCGGCTTGTGCGGATTGTGCGCCGGGCTCCCGGCGAGTGAGTGAATGTAGCGATGATTCAGCAGAACACCATGGTGGACGTAGCGGACAACACCGGCGCCAAGCAGGCGATGGTGATCCGCGTTCTCGGGGGCAGCACCGGCCGCGCGGGCAAGCCCCGACGAAAGACGGCGGGGGTCGGCGATATCGTCATCTGTACCGTCAAGAAGGCGTTGCCCAACACCGAGTTCATGAAGCCCGGCAACCATAAGGCCCGCGTGGTCCGCGCCATTGTCGTCCGGACGCATCATCCCACGCGGCGGAGCGACGGCAGCTACGTCCGGTTCGACCGGAACGCGGTCGTCCTGCTCGATCCGAACAACGAGCCGCGGGGCACGCGGATTTTCGGGGCCGTCGCCCGGGAGCTCCGGGAGCGCGGCTTCATGAAGATTATTTCTCTGGCGGACGAGGTGGTCTGAGCGGGTTCTGAGTTTTGGATTCTGGATTCTGGATTTGAGATTCCGGATTCGGGATGGGGTCGGCCGTCGGCGAGCCGAGGCGAGATCGAGAATCTGGAATCCAAAATGGGATTCACGGCTATGGCTTGTCATGTACGACGCGGCGACGAGGTGATCGTGATCGCCGGAGACCACAAGGGCGAGCGGGGCAAGATCCTCCGCGTCGATCCCGGGAAGGGGCTTGTCGTGGTGGAGGGTGTGAACATGGTGTACCGCCACGTTCGCCCCAGCCGCCGCAATCCCCAGGGCGGCCGGCTCAAGAAGGAAGCGCCGGTGCACATCAGCAATGTGCTGCCGGTCGATCCGAAGACCGGGCGCCCCGCGCGGGTGCGTTTCGCGGTTGATCGCGATCCGGGCGGCAAGGTCATCGGCAAGCGCCGCGTGACGGCCTCCGGCACGGTCCTGGGCGAGGTGACGAAGGCCGGCGAGCGGTAACGACTCGGCGGAAAGACGACAATGGCACGGTTACTGGAACGATATCGGAAGGATGTGGTCCCGGCGCTCCGGTCGGAGTTGCATCGCGACAACCTGCTGTCGCTGCCGCGTCTGGACAAGGTCGTGGTTTCGATGGGCGTGGGCCTGGCTCTCCAGGACAAGAAGCGGCTGGAGAATGCCGCGCGGGATCTTGCGCAGATCACGGGGCAGAAACCCATCGTCTGCAAGGCCCGTAAGAGTGTGTCGAACTTCAAGGTCCGTGCCGGCAACGAGACCGGCCTGAAGGTCACGCTTCGCGGCCGGCGGATGTACGAGTTTCTGGACCGCCTGATCAACGTGGCGATCCCCCGCGTTCGCGACTTCCGCGGTCTCGACCCGCAGAGTTTCGACGGCCGGGGCAACTATTCGATGGGGATTACCGAACAGACGATCTTCCCGGAGATCGACGCCGACAAGGTGGAGTTCCAGCAGGGCATGAACGTGACGATCGTTACGACTGCCCGCAACGACCGCGAGGCGCTGCGCCTGCTGGCTTTGATGGGTATGCCGTTCCGAACGAACTAAGATACCTGTTTGCGAGACGACGCGCATGGCGACGAAGGCATGGGTTTTCAAGGCGCATCAGAAACCGAAATTCAAGTGTCGGGTGGTGCGCCGCTGCGAGATTTGCGGCCGAAGCCGCGCGGTGTATCGGAAGTTCAAGATCTGTCGGATTTGCTTCCGGACCCTCGCCAACGAGGGCCGGATTCCGGGTGTGAGGAAGGCGAGCTGGTAGACGCGATGCGCGAAAGGATGCAGAACCATGTGGAGTGATCCGATCGCCGACATGCTCACGCGAATCCGCAACGCGGTCCGGGTGCGGGCGGCGGAAGTGCGGATGCCGTCATCCCGAATGAAGGTCGGTATCGCCGAGGTGCTGAAGGCGGAAGGGTACATTGCCGGCTTCGAGGTGATTGACGACGGGAAGATCGGCCTGCTTCGGATTCAGCTCAAGTACGGCCCTGACGGGGAACGGGTGATCAACGCCATCGAACGCGTCTCGAAGCCCGGCCGGCGCGTGTACGCCGGCGTCGACGAGGTGCCTCGGCCGCTCGATGGCCTGGGTATCGCCGTCGTGTCCACCAACCGCGGCATCAAGAGTGACCGCCAGTGCCGCGCGGAGAAGATTGGCGGCGAACTGCTGTGTACGGTGTACTGAGGCGCTAAACCATGTCGCGGATAGGCAAAAAACCGGTCCCCGTGCCTCCGGGCGTCAAGGTCGAGCTCAAGGACCACGGCGTTCAGGTCTCGGGCCCCAAGGGGGTGCTTTCCTGGCGGTATGCCGAGGGCGTCAGTGTCCAGTATGACGCCGGGGCCTCGCTGATCCACATCACGCGATCCACCGACGAGAAGCGGGACCGCGCGATGCATGGGCTGACCCGGGCGCTGATCAACAACATGGTGATCGGGGTGACCAAGGGGTACGAGCGGCGTCTGGAGATCTATGGAACCGGGTATTCCTGCAAGCTTCAGGGCAGGCAGCTTCATCTGAACGTCGGCTTCATGGGCCGGGGCTTTCAGAAGCCCGCCCAGTTCATGATTGACATCCCCGCCGGGCTTACGGTCGATGTGGAGGTCCCCGCGGCGCGTGGCGAGTCCGAGCCCGCCAAGTTCGTCATCCGCGGCGCCGACAAGCAACAGGTCGGCGAGTTTGCCGCGGAGGTCCGCGGTCTCCGGCCGCCCGAGCCTTACCAGGGCAAGGGGATTCGGTATGAGGGCGAATACGTCCGTCGCAAGCAGGGCAAGGCGTACGCCAGCGGCACCGGCTCGTAAGGAACTTAGAGGTCGGCGGCAGGGCCCCGGCGCCCCGAACGCCGCCGAAGGAACGATCATGGAACGGCTCAAACTCAAGGCGATTCAACGGCTTCGACGCAAGAAGAGGGTCCGTAAACGTGTGTTTGGCACTCCGGAACGCCCGCGGCTGTCGGTGTTTCGCAGTCTGCAACACATTTACGCGCAACTGATTGACGACACGGCGGGGCGGACCCTGGTGCAGGTAAGCACGTTGAGCAAGGAGCTCCGCAACGCGGTCAAGTCCGGCGGAAACAAGGACGCCGCCGCGAAGGTCGGCGCCGCCCTCGCGGAGCGGGCGAAGGCCGCAGGGATCACGGCGGCGGCGTTCGACCGGAACGGGTACAAGTACCACGGCCGCGTCAAAGCGCTGGCCGATGCGGTTCGCAAAGGGGGGATCGCGATGTGATCCGGCCGGCGCCCGGACGGTCCGGGGTGCATGGCGTGGTTCGCGTTCCGCGGTCCGGAGTCGCGGAAGACTGACAGGCCCATAGGCCCAGAGGCATTCATGGAGAGGCAACCCAAGAAGAGGTTCGACGAGGAATCCAGCCCCTTCCAGGAGCAGATCGTGCAGGTTTATCGCTGTGCAACGGTCGTCCGGGGAGGCCGCCGGTTCAGCTTCGGCGCTCTGGTCGTTTCGGGGGACCGGCAGGGCCGCGTCGGCGTCGGCTACGGCAAGGCCAACGAAGTGCCGCAGGCGGTTGAGAAGGGCACGAAAGCGGCCCGCAAGAACCTCGTTACCGTGCATCTTCGCGGCACCACCATCCCGCACCGGGTCGTCGGGCGCTTCGGTGCCAGCAAGGTGGTCATGCTGCCAGCGGGTGAGGGAACGGGGGTCATTGCCAGCGCGAGCGTTCGTCCGGTGCTTGAGCTGGCGGGGGTCAAAGACGTACTGACCAAGAGCCTCGGATCGAACTCTCCCAAGAATCTGGTCAAGGCGGCCTTGAACGGGCTGCTGCAACTGCGCAGCGCTGAGGTGGTACAGCGGCTGCGCGGCGTTCCGGTTGAAGCCTGACGCGGAGGTGGCGGACGATGGATCTGACGACGATTACGAAACTGGCCGGTGCGAAGAAACGGCGCAAGCGCGTCGGGCGCGGGCCGGGCAGCGGGCACGGCAAGACCTGCGGACGCGGGACCAAAGGGGCACAGGCCAGGTCCGGGTACAGAAGGCGGCTGCTTACGGAAGGCGGGCAGATGCCGCTGTTCCGTCGCCTGCCCAAACGCGGCTTCAACAACGCCGCCTTCCGCGCGGAAGTCGCCGTCGTGAACGTGGCGGAGCTTGACCGGAAGTTTGCCGACGGTGCTCGCGTGACGAAGGAAGCCCTTTGCAGCGCGGGACTCATCGACCGCGATGACGTCCTCGTCAAGGTGCTCGGGGATGGTTCTTTGAGCAAGAAGCTTACGGTCGAGGCGGACCGGTTCAGCAAGACCGCCCGGGAGAAGATCGCCGCCGCCGGCGGCAGCGTCGTTCCGATTGCCAGATAGCTCTTCGTGGGACGGTATTCCCCATGCTTCGAACCTTGCGTAACGTCTTCAAGATCCCGGACCTGCGGAACAAGGTGCTCTTCACCCTTCTGCTCCTGGCCCTCTACCGGATCGGCTTCCATGTGCCGCTGCCGGGCGTGAACCAGGAATCGATGGCCAAGGCCGCGCGCACCTCCGGCGGGACCGGGCTGGGACAGTTGGCCGAGTACTTCGCGCTCTTCACGGGCGGCGATCTGCAGCAGAGCACCATCTTCGGTCTCGGCATCATGCCGTACATCTCGGCCAGCATTATCTTCCAGTTGCTTACTACCGTGGTGCCCGCCCTCGAGAAACTTCAGAAGGAGGGCGACACCGGCCGCAAGAAAATCAACGAATACACCCGCTACGCCACCGTGCTTCTCTGCCTGATCCAGGCCACTTTCTGGGTGAACTACATGCGCTCGCAGGGCTACGTGCTTCAGGATTACTCCGACAGCATGTGGTTCATCCTCATGGGCCTGTTCGGGCTGACCACCGGCACGATCATCCTGATGTGGCTCGGCGAGCAGATCGACGAGTACGGCATCGGTAACGGGATCAGCCTCATCATCATGGCGGGTATCGTCGCCCGAATGCCGAACGCGATTATCGACGTCGTGCGCCTCGCCCAGATGAAGATGGGCGGCGCCGCAACGGGCGCCGAGCTGACGCCCCCGAAGATCCTTTTCCTCGTTTTCGCATTCGTTGGCGTCGTGGCCGGCGCCATCCTCATCACGCAGGGGCAGCGCCGCATCCCGATTCAGCAGGCCAAGCATACGCGCGGACGCCGTGTGTACGGCGGCCAGCGCCAGTATCTGCCGCTGCGGGTTAACCACGGCGGCGTGATGCCGATCATCTTCGCCAGCTCGTTGCTCCTGTTCCCGAGCATCATCTTCGACTGGCTCCGCAACGTCTTCCGGGGCGGGTACACGGCGGGGTTCTGGAGTTTCCTCGCGGGCAGTTTCGGCCCCGGCCGGTATCTGTACGAGCTGACCTACATCGGGATGATCTTCTTCTTCGCGTACTTCTGGACTACCGTCCAGTTCCAGCCGAAGGAGATGGCCAACAATCTCCGCGACTACGGCAGCTTCATTCCGGGGCGCCGGCCCGGCAAGCGGACGGCGGATTACCTCGAAACGGTCATGACGCGGATCACGTATGTTGGTGCCGGCTTCCTGTCGATCATCGCCGTGATCCCCTCCGTGGTGGCTATCTGGCTGAATATTCCGTACCGCGTTTCCGCGTTCCTTGGCGGAACGGGGCTGCTGATCGTGGTCAGCGTGGCCCTCGACCTGGTGCAGCGGATCGAGGCGGAACTGGTGAAGCGGAATTACAAGGGCTTTCTGGGTGACGAGGGCGGTCGCATCAAGGGCGCCTATGCATGACGGGCTTTCGGTGCGCCGGTGGACCGGCGGGTTGCTTATTTCCGGCGTTTGGGTAATATGAACGGTTTTGGCAGGGCGTAACCCGCGCCGCCAGGAACTATAACTTCTGCGGCGAGCGGAGCTTATCGCAGGGCGGCAGGCCCTGACGCCGCGGCACTTGCGTGAAAGGGATTGGTAATCGCGAGTAGCGGCGTCGGCGGGAAGGTATGGCAGAGGGTGGTCCGCGGCCTCCGAAAGCGGAGAGATTTGCCGACGCTCAAGAGCGCGGCGGAGATCGAGAAGATGCGCCGGGCCGGGCGGCTGGTTCGCCAGGTTCTGGTGCGACTGGAGTCCTTGGCCCGCCCGGGCACGACGACGGCGGAATTGAACGCGGTTGCCGAGCAGATGATTGCGGAGGCTGGCGCTGAGCCTTTGTTCAAGGGCCAGCGACATGCGCAAGCGAAGGCGCCGTTTCCCGCGGCACTGTGCACCAGTGTCAACGAGGAGGTGGTGCATGGGATTCCGGGCGATCGACGTCTGGGCGAGGGCGACATCGTAAGCGTCGACTGCGGAGTGCGGCTTGACGGTTTCTGCGGCGACGCGGCCTGCACGTTCGCCATCGGCCGCGTGAGTGAGCGGGTACGGCGGCTGCTGGCGGTTACGGAGGAGGCGCTCGAGCTGGCCATCCGTGAGGTTCGCCCGAACCGATGGTGGGGCGAGGTGGCGGCGAAGATACAGGAGCTGGTTGAGGGTGCCGGTTTTTCGGTGGTGCGGGAGTTTGTGGGGCACGGCATCGGACGTTTGATGCACGAGGAGCCGAAGGTCCCGAATTATGTCGATCGCCAGCAGCGTCGGGAGGACTTCCTCCTGAAGCCGGGTATGACGATCGCGATCGAGCCGATGGTGACGATGGGCACGCCCGACGTCCGGTACGCGGACGCGTCGGGTTGGCCGGTCGTAACGAAGGACGGCCTCTGGGCTGCGCATTTTGAGCACACCGTTGCGGTGACGCCGGGCGGTGTGGACGTATTGACGGACGGCCGCTAGGGCGGCCTCCAACCCCGCGAGGGCGGGCAGGTGCGTGATGAAAGTTCGAAGCAGCGTGCGGCGGATTTGCGAAAACTGCAAGGTGGTGCGGCGGCGCGGCGTGGTCCGCGTGATCTGCTCGAACCCGCGCCACAAGCAGAGGCAGGGCTAGGACAGGAGACTGACGCGTGCCTCGTATTGCCGGTGTGGATATTCCGAACGAGAAGCGGACGGTAATCGCGCTTCAGTACATTTATGGCATCGGGCCGTACTCCGCGCAGAAGATCTGCAAGGAGGCGGGCATCGACGAATCGAAGCGGGCGAAGGACCTGACGGAAGACGAGCTGAGCCGGATCGCCGGCATCCTCGATCGGAACTTCGTTATCGAAGGGCAGCTTCGACGCCAGATCCAGCAGAATATCGCTCGACTCCGCGATATCGGCTGCTACCGCGGCATGCGCCATCGCCGCGGTCTGCCCGTCCGCGGACAACGCACGCGATCCAACGCGCGGACCCGCAAGGGGCCGCGGAAGACGGTGGCCGGCAAGAAAGGCGTGAAGGAGATGCACCGTGGCTAAGGCCGTGAAGAAGAAAGCGCGACGGAACGTGTCCCGCGCGATTGCGCATGTCAAGGCCACGTTCAACAACACCATGATCACAATAACGGACATGGCCGGCGAGACGCTTTGCTGGGCGTCGGCCGGAACGGTGGGATTCAAGGGAACGCGAAAGAGTACGCCTTTCGCCGCCCAGCGCGCGGCGGAGAAGGCGGCCACCGCAGCGCGCAAGTTCGGCGTGCAAGAGGTCGAGATCAAGGTTAAAGGGCCGGGTTCAGGGCGGGAATCGGCGATCACCGCGCTCCAGCAGGCGGGTCTGCGGATTCAGTCGATTGAGGACGTGACGCCGCTTCCGCACAACGGGTGCCGCCCGGCGAAACGGCGGCGCGTCTGATTGCCGCAAACGGATATGGGCTGGCCGCCCGCGCACGGAGCGGCTCAACAGGGGCGTATCGGAACTATGTCACGATATCTCGGACCGGTTTGCCGGCTGTGCCGGCGTGAAGGCATCAAGCTGATGCTCAAGGGGGCACGTTGCGAATCCGCGAAGTGCCCCATGGAGAAACAGGGGCGATCGAACCCGCCGGGCATGCATGCGTGGCGACGGAAGGGGTCGGGCTACGGTATGCGTCTGCGCGAGAAGCAGAAGGTCAAGCGATACTACGGGCTCCTCGAGCGGCAGTTCATGCTGTGTTTCCGCCGCGCCGAGCGGGCCACGGAGAACACGGGCACGGCCTTGTTGTCGCTGCTGGAACGTCGGCTCGACAACGTCGTGTGCAAGCTGGGCTTCGCCCACTCACGCAAGGCCGCCAGGGTCATGGTTGTTCACGGCCACATCTACGTCAACGGGAAACGCCTCGATCGGCCCGGTTACCTGGTCCGGCAGGGGGACCGGATCAGTGTCAAGCCCGCGGATCGAAGCCGCAACATCGTGCGGCAGAACATCCAGTCGCTCGGAGGCGCCACCCCGCAGCCGTGGCTCCAGCTCAACGCCGAGCAGTTGGAGGCCACCGTGGTGAGTCTGCCCACGCGCGACGATGTCCAGATCCCGGTGGAAGAGCAGTTGATTGTGGAAGTCTGCAGCCGCTAGAGCGTTCGTGTGCATCTCGGCCAGGACAGGTATTGAGCCCGTTGCGAAACCCGTAATACTGAGGAGGACGACCCGATGCGAATCCGCTGGCGAGGCTTGGAACTACCCACTCAGGTCGTCAGGGACGACGCGGTCAGCACTGATACGTACGGTCGCTTTCTGGTTGAACCGTTTGAGAGGGGATTCGGCACGACGGTCGGAAACAGCCTCCGTCGCATTCTGCTTTCGAGCCTGGAGGGGGCTGCGGTGATCCGTGTGAAGATCGCCGGTGCCGATCACGAGTTCACGAGTCTGCCCGGTGTGCTGGAGGACGTCACCGACATCATTCTCAACGTGAAGTCCCTGATCGTGCGCCTGGACGGCGAGGGGGTCAAGACGATGCGTGTGACCCGCAGCGGCCGCGGCGAGGTCCGCGCGGGAGACATTCAGGCCGCCCCGGCGAGTTCCATCGTGCTCCCGGCCCTGGTCCTGGCCACCCTTACCGACGACGTTCAGTTTGACATGCAGCTCTGGGTAGCCAGCGGCCGCGGATACCGCACTGCCGAGGAGAACACCGAGCCCGAAGGCGAACTCGGGGTGATCCCGGTGGACTCGGTCTTCTCGCCCGTGACGCGCGTCCGGTACCGTACGGAGGACACCCGCGTCGGCCAGCGGACGAACTACGATCGCCTCGTGATGGAGATCTGGACCAAGGGCACGATCAAGCCGGAGGATGCCCTTGTCGAAGCGGCCAAGATTCTGCGCAAGCATCTCAACCCGTTCGTGGAGTACTACGACATCGGGGAGGAGGTCATCACGGAGCATGCGGCGGAGCCGCCGGTCGAGGCCGCGACGGTGGGCGACGAGCTGCGCGAGAAACTTGCGATGTCGATCGGGCAGCTTGAGCTTTCCGTCCGGGCGACCAATTGCCTGCAGTCGGCCAAGATCGAACGCGTGGCTCAACTGGTTCAGAAGACGGAGGCCGACCTGCTGAAGCTCCGAAGCTTCGGGAAGACGTCCCTGCGCGAGGTGAAGCGCAAGCTGGCGGATCTGGGGTTGAGCCTGGGAATGCAGCTCGCTCCGGAGGCGTCGCCCGCGGCGGATGCGGGGGCCGGGACCGGCCAATCGAACTCGACGGAGGCGCCGGCGGGGGTAGGGTGAGAAGGACGGATTCAAACGTGATGTGTAAGGGTGCCGGCGGCGGCTTGCCCGCTTCTGCGGAGGCCCAGAGGCAACCGGCGGCATCCGCGCCCCGCACGGCGGGTGGAGATCCAAGATGAGGCATCGGGTAGCGGATCGAAAACTGAATCGTACTACGGAGCATCGTCACGCGATGCTGCGCAACCTGGCGCAGAACCTGTTCGAGCACGGGCAGGTGACCACAACCTTAGCGAAGGCCAAGAGCGCCCGTCCGTTCTGCGAGCGGCTCATTACCCTTGCCAAGCGGGCGAAGGCCGGCGAACTGCCGGCCAGACGCCGCGTCATCCAGCTCCTCGGCGATCGGGCTGTTATCGACGCCGATCATCGGGAGGAATACGAAGGCATGCCGCTCGTCAAGCGCCGCAAGGTCCTGCGCTCGCGCTCAGGACGTCGCCATCGCCTCGGGCGCGCCAGCGGCGGTCTGAAGTTCACCGCCGAATCGGTTGTTCGACGGCTTATCGAGGACGTCGCGCCGATGTTTGCCGACCGCAACGGCGGCTATACGCGCATCGTGCGGCTGGGTACCGGACGCCCGGGCGACAACAGTCCCCGTGCCGTGCTCCAGCTTGTGGGCAAGGAGGAGTCTCCGGGCAGTGTGACGCGCCCGGAGAAGGTGGCGCGCAGGAAGCGAGCGGATGCCCGCTACAAGGCGGCCGCGAAGGCGGTCGCCGCCGGGGAGGCCCGAAAGTCCCAGAAGCCCGCCCCGGCTGCCGGTGTCGAGGCCCCGGCCGCACCCGAGCCTGCTCCGGGTGATGCCTCTGCCCCCGGAGCCTGATCCCCGTTCGGCAGGAGGGCACCATGAGTCAGTCCGACGCATGCGTGTTCTGCAAGATCGCCTCCGGACGGATTCCCTGTCTGAAGGTGTACGAGGACGATGCCGCGCTGGCGTTTCTCGACATCGGACCACTGGCCGAGGGTCATCTGCTTCTCGTTCCCAAGGACCACTGCGAGCGACTGGAGGAGATGCCGGGCGATCTGCTGGGGCGGTTGATGCAGCCCGTCCCCCGGCTTGCCAGGGCGTTGATGGCCGTCACCGGAACGGGTGACTATAACCTCCTATGCAACACGGGCCGGGCCGCCGGGCAGGCTGTGATGCACGTTCACTTCCACCTGATCCCGCGGACGGCCGGCGATGCGTTAGGGTACCGCTGGCCGGCCGGGAAGTACGAACCCGGTCGCGGCGAGGAGATTGCGGAGCGGTTCGTGAGGGCGCTGCGTACGGTGTGAGGGGCGACCCTTGACTTGCGGTCCTCGGCGTGCGATGCTGAATTCTTTGTGGGGTGCGGTCAGCACGTGAACAGCTTCAGCCCTCAGGTCGGTGCGTTTCTCGGTTTCTACCTGCTGGTGATGCTGGTGCTGTGCGTGTACGGCGTGCATCGGTATTACCTCGTTCATCTGTATTACAAGTATCGCCGCAACCGTCCCGAGCTGACGGCGTGTTTCCGCGAGCTGCCCCGGGTGACGGTGCAGTTGCCCATGTACAACGAGCGGTTCGTCGCCCGGCGGGTCATCGAGTCCGCCTGCCGGATCGAGTATCCGCGCGATCGCCTGCAGATTCAGGTTCTCGACGACTCGACCGATGAGACGGTCGCGATCGCCCGGGAGACGGTGGAGCGGATGCGGGCGGCCGGGCACGACATCGTCTATCTGCACCGCGACAACCGCGAGGGGTACAAGGCCGGCGCGCTTGCCGAAGGCCTCAAGACGGCTACGGGCGAGTTCGTCATGATCTTCGACGCGGACTTCATCCCGCCGCCGGATATCCTGCTTCGGACGATTCACTACTTCACCGACCCGAAGGTCGGCATGGTTCAGGCCCGCTGGGACCACATCAACCGCGATCATTCGCTGCTGACCAAGACGCAGGCGATCCTGCTCGACGGGCACTTCGTGATCGAGCATACGGCGCGCAACCGGTCGGGGCGGTTCATGAGTTTCAACGGCACGGGCGGCATGTGGCGAAGAGCCTGCATTGACGACGCCGGCGGGTGGCAGCACGACACGTTGACGGAGGATCTCGATCTTTCCTATCGCGCCCAGATGAAGGGCTGGCGGTTCATCTTTCTGCCCGATCTCGTCTCGCCGGCGGAACTGCCGCCGGAGATGAATGCCTTCAAGAGTCAGCAGTACCGCTGGGCGAAGGGCGGAGCCCAGACCTGCAAGAAGCTCCTGCCCAAAGTGCTCGCGTCGCGCCTTCCGCTGAAGATCAAGGTCGAGGCGTTCTTCCACCTGACGAGTTGCTGCGTCTATATCCTCATCGTGCTGCTGACGCTGATGCTCTATCCGGTCGTCTACCTCAAGCTGCATTTCTTCCCGGAGGGGCTTGCCCGGTACGTCTTCGACGCGTCGTTGCTCCTTCTGGCCACCTGTTCCGCGAGCACGTTTTACGCGGCCAGTCAGCGCGAGGTCCATCGCACCTGGGCGGAGAGCCTCAAGTATCTGCCGTTCCTGATGAGCCTGGGCATCGGCATCTCGCTGAACAACGCAAAGGCGGCGCTCGCCGGTTTCTTCGGCAAGCCGGGGGAATTTGAACGCACGCCCAAGTTCGGCGTAACGCAATCCACGGACGGCCGGTGGCGGCAGCGGATCGGAGTGTTCCATGCGCGACGCAGGATCAGTCTCTTGCCCTTTATCGAGTTCGCCCTGGGCCTGTACCTGTTCGGTTGTGTGTGGTTGTGCTTCAGCAGCGGCCGGGTGACGATCGGCATCGTCTTTGTCGCACTGTTCATGTCGGGTTTCTTCTACGTGTCGCTCACGACGTGGCTCGGCCGCCGCATGCCGAAGACCGCGCCGGCGGCGCAGGAGATTGCGGAGTTGGCTGTCATCCCGCCGCTTGAGCCGACGGAGCCGGTCCTGCATGGCGGGAATCTGCGGTCTGTGCCGGTTGACGCGGAGGCGCCGGCGCTGCAGCCCCGTCGCTCGGAACGCTCGGCTGTGTGAACGCGCGCCGTTCCCGTTCGCCATCCGTACCTGTCGTCGCCCTGGCGGCCTGATCGATCCGGCGGCTTCTCGGCGACGCGGACTTGTTCGGCTGCTCGTTTCGCTTGCAATCGAGGGGCTGGGTGTGGCACGCGCCCGCTGTCGCAGCAGGTCTCCCGGAACAGGCCGTAGGATTACGGATTCTCGTGCGGGCGATCGACGTGGGCCTCACGGCGCACAGCACGCCTCCGCACATGCCTTCATACCAACACAGCTACACTACAGCATCCCGTGCCAGCCGATGAAGAATATCCGTTATCCGTTCCCTACGCTGCCGCGTCTGCAACCCGAAATAGAGGTCAACCCTTTGCGGGCCAGAGGGTTAGCTCATGTGTGGCGGGGGAGTCGAGTCACACGGTCGGTCATCGGGTGGCCGGCATCCGTTTCTTCTCCGGACGCGACGCCTGCGATCTTGCCAAGGGGCAGCCAGAAAAGCTAAGAAGTCAAGAGAATTCGTGGTTATTTTCTTTGCATTCCGGACAACCGCGGGGTATATTCATTTCTTGGGCCGGATGGCCGGCATCCGGAAAACCTACTCGAACGCCAGCAGCGGCAGCGACCCGCGAATACGTGCCGCAGCGGCGTGCCGGGATGGGCGAGAAGCCGTCCGCAATTCGGAAGGCGATGCGCGTCTGCCGCCGTACCGAGGCTCGCCTGCCCGGTCAGAACTCGGTGACCCGCCCGGAGGAACAACGCGGGCGGGGCCTCCCGCCGCCCGGTATCGGCTGATTCTGGAGGGGCGGCCGCTCGTCGGGAAATCGCTGGGCGGGATCGATTCGCGTCGTTGGCTTACGGGGATTCAAGAACCATGTTCAGGGTATCAAGGGCGCAATGCCGTGCGTTGGTTCTGGGCGGGTGCGCGCTGGCGGTCATCTGTGCAAATCGCCCGAAGACGGTTCTCGCCGAGCCTGTGGCAAACCCCGGCGGGCCCTACACCGCCACAGCCGCGACGCGCGCCGACGGCGGATGGACGTTCTCATTCGACGGCAGCGCTTCCACCGGCGAATCGCCTCTGGTCCGGTGGGAGTGGGACTTCGGCACGGATACGTGCGAGGGCCAGTGGCTCAACACGTTCAAGTGGATCGCCCAGAACGCGTACAACGACGGCGCCATCATCCTGGGCGGCGCCGGCTGGGGAAACAGCTTTGTCTTCAGCCGCGAGCCCGTCCTGCGGCAGGAATCGGCCGCGCTGACGGCGGGGGCACCCGATGCGGCCGTGAGCCGCAACGCCGACTTCGATTCCGATGCGGACGTTGACACCGCTGATTTTCTCCTGTTTCAGGGGTGTTTCGGCGGCTCCAATCGTGCCCCCTCGGCGGTAGGATGCGAAATCGCCGATTTGGATGGCGATGCGGACGTGGACACGGCGGACTTCGGGATCTTTCAGGACGCATTCAACGGCCCCAACCGGCCGCCCAAGAAGGTGAAGCTTGCGGATTCTTCGCCGGCCCCGGCCGACTCGCCCGGCAATCCATTACCTGGTGTGTTTCAGGCCCGGGTGACGCCCGATGCCGGCCGTGCGATGTGGGGCTTCAAGAACACAAGCACCAGCTACAGCTACACGCAGATGCCCTATGCGCTCTATTTCGACGGCGGCACCCTGCGGATCTACGAAGACGGGAATCACCGGGGCGCGTTCGCCACGTATACACCGGGACAGACATATGACGTTCGCATCGAGCTGAAGACGGCCGGCGGCGCACGATACCTCTGGAAGCTCCCGTCGGATTCTGACTGGACGCTGCTGCGTGATACGACATACGGCTCGGGGACGAGCCTCTTGCGCGGGGCGACGGTTGACTCGGGGATGTTTCGCATGGACGACGTGCGCGAGGTGTTTTACGGAAAGACGCTGACCCACAAGGTGTACTGGGGCGGGCCGGCGATGCTGACCGTGCAGGATTCGACGGGGCAGTCACAAACAGCGGCGTTCGACATCGCCGTCGATCCACCGGACATCGTCGCCAACGCCGGCGGTCCCTACGCGCAGACCGAAGGCGACCGGGGAACCAACGGCTGGACGTTTACGCTGGACGGCACGGGCAGCACGGGCGGCCTGGAGATCATCCAGTACGAGTGGGACTTCGGGGTTGACACGTTTGACGGTGACGGGCCCGACCCGGGGCAGTACTTCATTGCCAGGGCCTACCAGACAGCGGGCCAGGTCCGCATTGTCGGCGGCGGGTGGGGCAATGCCTATCTGTTCGCCCGCGACATGGTCACCCGATCCGGCGCACCGATCCTACAGGCGCGGGTAATCCCGGACGCCGGCCGTGCGATGTGGGGCTTCAAGAACACAAGCACCAGCTACAGCTACACGCAGATGCCCTATGCGCTCTATTTCGACGGCGGCACCCTGCGGATCTACGAAGACGGCAGCCACCGGGGCGCCGTGGGAACGTACACAGCCGGCCAGGCGTATGACGTCCAGGTTCGCTTGAAGAGCACGACCGGCGCGCTGTACTTCATCAAGCCGGCGGATGCGGCCGACTGGACGCTTGTGTACAACTCCTACTCCGGCGCGCAAGCTGCGTTGCTGGCCGGTGCCACGGCGGACTCGGGCACGTTTGTGATTGACGAGCAGACGCGCCGTTCCTACGGGCCGACGCCGCAGCGTACGATCGCCGGACCAACGTCCGTGATGTTGACGGTGACCGACCTCCTGGGGGGCACGGCCTCGCAGCAGGTCCCGTTGGATATCACCGGCCAGCCGCCCGTTCCGGATGCCGGCGGGCCGTACAGCGCAGGCCTTCGCGAGACCGTCACATTGGATGGCACACGCTCCACGGACGACTACGGAATCGTCCGCTACGAATGGGACCTGGGTACGCAGACGTTTGACGGCGACGGGCTGAACACGGACGGGTGGTACCTGAGCCGGGCGACGCAGGACAACCGGCTCCTGGTGACCGGGGCCAACAACTGGGGCGGTGCGTATGCCTTCTCGAAACAGGTCGTGGCGCGGGCGAAGGATGTTGCGCTGGAATGCCGCGTGCTGCCGTCCGGCAATCACGCCATGTACGGTTTCAAGAACCTTTCGATCGACTACAGCTACACCCAGATGTCCTACGCCCTGTATTTTACGGAAGGAACCCTGCAGGTATACGAAGATGGCGGCGGCCGTGGGAGCGTGGGGAGGTACAGCAAGACCACGCAATACGACGTTCGCATCGTCCTGAAGGAGACCGCCGGCGCGACCTACTGGATCCGCCCGACCGGCACGGAGGCGTGGACGCGTGTCTACGACTCCAATTACGGCAACGCCACGCAATTCCTGCGCGGCGTGACCGTGAACAACGGCGTTTTCGAGACGGACGATTTCCGGGAGGTTTTCGGCGGCAGCACACTTTCGTATATCGTGTCCCGCAACACCACCGCCCGTTTGACCGTTCATGACGTGAAGGGACAGGCGGCGACGGCCTCGGTGCCCGTACAACTGGTCCCGATCGTCGTATGCGTGCCC
>CAZMVY010000055.1:19633-22057 GCA_964569765.1 uncultured Planctomycetales bacterium | reverse complement strand
AGTATTGGGAGGGCGTGCGGAAGGCGTCGCTCGATATCTGGGAGAACTGGCACCGGCGTGACCTTTTTGACGTGGAGCAAAGAAGTCCGGCTCCCTGATGCGCCGGGGCGCGCCTTGCCTCCTCAGGGCCGTGCTGACCCTGCGTGCGACGGATGGGATGATCGCTGCGGGACCGCTCGTGCGTGTCGTCCTGCTGCCCGCCATCGCGGCAACGGCGAGCGGTGCTTCCCTGTTCCATCGCGGAGAGGCATTGCCCGGCGGCTGGGTCGCGCGCCGGACCGTCAGTGGGCTTCGCCGCCGCGACGCTGCAGGCAGAGGGCCAGCCCTGGACAGCCGAAGAGTTTCTCTCGGGCACGTTTCCAGATGCCCCACAACCCGGGATCCGTATGGAAGTGCCCCTCCCGAATATAGCGTTCGAGGCCGGCCAGAAGGCGCTCGCGCTGCGGGTCGTTGCAACGGTCCAGAAAGCTGCTTGTGGCACCGCCGCCGAGATGTGTCCGTGCGGCATGCTGGTGGGGCGCGCAAAGGCCGTCGCCGGCAGCATACAGACGACGGTTGTGTTCGTCGCTCATGACGACATCGAACGCGTCCATCCATTGTTTCTGTCTGGCGGCGAGCGTGAAGCAGACCGGGCAGCGCCCGGCGGCACGGTCGTCCGCGCTGTCCGATGCGGCGGCCTGCCGGAGCAGGAGGTACTGGCAAAGGCGCGCCGTGGCCCTCCCCGCGGCTACTTTCGAGAACCTCGTGCCGTGGAAGTTGCATGGCGGAGCCATTGCCGTGTTCGAGTCTCCGGCGTCCTCACCGACCGCCGCAATCATCGCGATGAGGAGGTCATACTCGTCGCGCTCGGCAGCGCGGCACAACGGGCATCCGGTTGGAGAGGAAATCGCCTGCCGCAGGAACTCATTCATGCAGCTTCCCGCGAGCAATGGCGGCAGGGCGAACGGCACAGCCTGTGTATCGAGCGGTTTCATCTTGTGACAGCGGGCATCTGCGGTCCTTCGGGTTCGCTCAACTCCGGAGCGGTCGGAGGGGTCTCCAGGTCCCTACTGAGAGGCGCCGGCTCGGCACCGGCGGTCCGGCCCTCCTGGCTCCGCAGGAGCTCCAAGTCCTTCTGCAGCTCGGCGATTCCCGCGGGGTCCGGCAGTGTTCCACCTTCCGCGCGGCGAAGCTGCTCCTGGTACAGGCCCGCGCGGGCTTCGTAGGCCGCGACAATGCGATCGAAGTTGTTCTTTCGCCAAGCGCGCAACTTGTGCTCGTGCTGTCGCAGGACGCCGTCGATCGCCCACCAGCACTCCCGGCGGACGCGACGGCGCAGGATCCGATACGCCAGGGCCGGCCACCACGAAGCAAGCGGGGAACGACGTACGTCGGGAATCCCGGCCAGATCCGTTTCCTGAACAGGGGGCAACGGGCTCAGCAGGGTTGCGACATCTTCGGTTTCATCGACTCGGACGCCGGGGAGGATTTCCGCAAGCGCGGCGGAAATCTCCGCGAGAAACTGACCGAGTTGGAGCAATTCTCGCCGGGCCGCGGACGCCCGATTTACCATGGCCCGAAACGTGAACGCAGCCAGTAGCCCGGTACCGCGGTCGCGGGGGGCGGACGTCCCGCCCGCCAGGCCGGACGGGCAGGATGCCCCTGCCCCGTGCGCTGCCGTCCGTCGCGGGCGTCGAGCGGCGTGGAGGACGGCGCGTTTGAGTACCCGCCCGACCGCGGCGGCAAGCTCGGCGTCCAGGGGATCGTTGTGACGATGTTCCATTGCTGCGATTCGCACGGACGCCGCCTCCAGGAGCCGCGCCGCCTGCGCCGGGTCGATCCGTCGCGGAGCATCCGGACGAGACCGGCGACGATCGATCACGCTGCTCAACGTGTGGACGACCAACTCTCGGAGATTGGCGATCTTCCGCCGGATCGACGCGCGTGCCAGTTGCCGCTGGTTTTCCAGCATCGGCCCGATCTGTTCCGTCATCCAGGCATCCGTCAGACGCGTCGCGTCGCCGACTGTGCTGACGGGGTACGCCTTCATCCCGAGCCCCAGCGATTCGGCGACGTGATGCTCGACGTACCGCACCACGCGTTGCCGATCCGCCTCGGTCAGAAGGTCGGCCTTGCTTACCAGCACCATCGCCGGAATCGTCGCTTCGTGCAACGCCTGCAGGATCGTCAGGTCTTCCTGGTCCAGGCTGGAGCCCGCATCCACCAGCACGACGCCCAGGTCGCATCGGGGCAGATACGCCATCGTCTGGGCGGCGCCGCAAGTGGCCAGGGAGCCGACGCCCGGCGTGTCCACGAATACGACGCCGTCGGGCAATCGGGAGGATGGGAAGAACACCTCGACACCGGTCACATGCCGCGAGTTGTGAGGGTTGCCCTCCTCGGTCACAAACTCTGCGATCCGCTCGATCGGCAGTCGCTGGGGGC
>CAZMVY010000055.1:0-19623 GCA_964569765.1 uncultured Planctomycetales bacterium | reverse complement strand
CTCGACAGCTCAAAGTTGACCACTATCTCCGCCTTCTCGCCGCCCCGCAGCCGCGTGGGGACAGCCGTAACCGGTGTGACGCCGACGGGCAGCACATTCCGCCCGACGATGTGGTTGAGCAATGACGACTTGCCCGAACTCACGCGGCCGAAGAAGGCGATCTCGAGTTGGGCCGATTCGATGCGCGACACGACGGCCTCCAGCAGGGGCCGGAGCTCCAGCAAACCGCGGTTCGTGATCACCCGCTCCAGGGCGATGAGGGCCTCGCGATCCGGCGGCGCGCCGTCCAGTCTGCTCAGCCGCTGCGACAGATCCCCACCTTGCGCACGCCGGAGGTAGACATCCAGCGTGTTGACCATCCGCTCGAGCTCTCCGCAGACCCTCGCAATCTCTCTGCTGCTTTGCAGATCGAGGTCGCCGTACCCGCGCAAGTGTCGGGGATCCATCTCGGCAATCGCCACGGAAATACCGATGAGGCGGCACTGAATCGACCAGGCGGCACTCACGCGGCGTCCGTCGGGGGATATCTCGAGTCGCTTCAGGATCGATCCCATCTCGTCCCGAATCCGCCGGAGGTGGTCCCCGATGACTTTGCGTTGCATCGGCGTCAGGTCCAGCGTGTATTGGGACAGGGGAGATTCGGCCCCCAGAGCGGCCAGAGCTGCCTCGATCTCCGCCAACTGGCCGTCGATGTGCCGGAATGTGTTGAGAATTGCCCGTTGATGGTACTCGTTCACACCAGCGCCTCCGCGTGTCCTCTCACGGTTGCATCAGCGGCTTGCGGTCCCCGGCTCCGCGCGCGGGGAGGCTTCCTCCTCCTCAACGAGTTGCCGGGTCAGCTCATAGATTCGCTCACACCACTGCCGCACCTCGCTGCCTTTGCGGCGCCGTCGCCTCAGGAGACCGTGACCGGGCGGCCCCTGTTCGATAAGTACCTGGCGGCGCTCATAAAGGGCCTGCCATACCGGGTCCTCCGGCCGGAGTCGGATCACTCCCCGGCTGAACTCACCACAGCCGAGGCAATAGTATTCCTCGTGCTGGTATCCATCCGCGACAAAGTGCGAATGGATGCGGAGGATAGAGCCGCAAAGATGGCATTTCCCGAGCAACATGCAGTTCACCACCTGCCTTTGAAGTCGCGATGCCCGGCGCCTCCTGACGTACCCGGACGACTCGCTCCTGATAATGGGAATCCGGAAGGATTAGCTCGATCGGCCGTAACCCTGCCGGGGCGCCAAACGCATCAGCAGGGGTTATCAGCCTGTTCCGAAGGCAGGCGGTTGGTCCGCGCCGCAATCGGCGCCGGACGTCGGCGAACCCCATCGCCGCACAACAAACATATTATACGGTCGTCCGCGTACCTCAGCAAACGGCGCTGTGCCGTGCGAAACGCCGCTTTCGGCCGTGCCCGGGCGTAACCGACGCTGGGGTAGCAACTTAGCGATTTGCGCGAACGAGCAAGGCCCGGCCGGGTTCCGGCGGCGTCGTATGCCGCGCCGGCAGGGCGGTTACGTTTGGACTAGTCTTGCTTGCTGGTAAGTAAGGTGCTATACTATTACCAATTGGTGAGGCGATGGAGTCCGCCATGAAACGGCCGTAGGGCCTAATGACTCCTACCGGAGTGCTACTCGGTAGGGGTCGTTCCTCAGCCGCGCGCTAGAGCTCTAACCCCACCGGGTAAATACCCCGGCGGGGTTTTTGTTTGGACGGAGGTCACTGAACATGACGGACGTATGGCTTACGGCGGCGCTGTGGCTGGGGCTTGCGCTCTTCGCGGCCCTGCTCTCGATCCGGCTCCGGATAGCAACGGCGCTCTCGGAGATCATTGTGGGCACGGGGGCCCAGCTCATCATTGGGGCAGTCGCGGGGACCGCTGCGCTTGGGGCCGGCGAGCCTTGGATCAAGTTTCTGGCCGGCGCGGGTGCGATCGTGCTGACGTTCCTGGCGGGCGCGGAGCTCGACCCGGTTGTGTTCCGTGCGAAGTGGAAAGAGGCCACCGTGATCGGCCTGGTGGCCTTCTTCGCGCCTTTCTTCGGCTGCGCGGCGGCTGCGCACTATCTGCTGCATTGGGATCTGCGGGCCAGTTGGCTGACCGGGGTGGCGCTCTCCACAACATCCGTGGCTGTCGTGTACGCGGTCATGCTGGAGCTGGGCCTCAACAAGACCGACTTCGGCAAAGCCGTTCTTGCCGCGTGTTTCATCAACGACCTCGGCACCGTCATCGCGCTGGGGCTGATCTTTTCGCCGTTCACCTTCCGCACGGCCGTCTTTGTGGCTGTCAGCGTTGTTGCATTCATCGTCATCCCGCTCCTGACGCCGCGCTTCTTCCAGCGATATGGGAATCGCCCATCGGAGTTGGAGGCGAAGTACCTGCTGTTGCTCCTGTTCGGCATGGGGGCGTTGGCGACGTGGGCAGAGAGCGAGGCGGTTCTGCCCGCGTATCTGATCGGCATGGTGCTGGCGGGTACGGTGGGCAAGGATCACGTCCTGGTGCGCCGGTTGCGAACGTTGACGTTCGGCCTGCTTACACCGTTCTACTTCATTCGCGCCGGCGCCTACGTGTCCGTGCCCGCTCTGATCGCCGCGCCGGTTACATGTCTGGTCCTGCTGGGGGCGAAGATGGTGGCCAAGTCGGTCGGCGTCTACCCTTGTACGAAGGCGTTCAGCTACCGTAAGCGGGAGGGGGTGTACACGACGTTGCTCATGTCCACCGGCCTGACTTTTGGTACGATCTCGGCCTTGTTCGGCCTGTCGCACAAGGTCATTACCCAGGATCAGTACTCGTACCTGGTTGCGGCGGTCATTGGCAGTGCGGTCCTCCCGACGCTGATTGCCAACGCGTTCTTTGTGCCGCATTATCTGTTGCCCAAACGGCGGCCGGCGGAAGACGGTGAGGTTGCGGCGGCCGGGTCGGACCTCGTGCCGGTTCCCGTTCCGGTGCCTGCGGTTGACGCCGCAGGAGGGCTTCACAAGCCGGAAGGCCTCCTCATTGCAAAGAAAGGATGACATATGCTCAAGAAGGTCCTCGCCGCATATGACAGCTCGAAATCGGCCGAGCGGGCATTCGAGTTCGCGATCGAGCTGGCGAAGGCGTTCAATGCGAGCCTTACGGTCCTGTCCGTCGCGCGCCCGCCGGAGCCGCCGACCATGGTGGAGACCTCCGCGCTCCTGGAGGCGGCCCAGGAGCAGTTCGAGAAGGACTTCGTCCGGCTTCGCGAGGCCGCCAAGTCCGCGGGGGTAACCCTGGAGACGCAGGTCGTCGTCGGGCACCCGGCCGAACAGATTGTGTACCAGGCCACCGAACAGAAGGTCGATCTCATCGTCATGGGCCATCGCGGCAAGAGCCGGATCGAACGATGGCTGCTGGGGTCGGTCTCAAAGCGGGTGCTGAGCTATGCGCCCTGCGCGGTAACAATCGTGAGGTAGGCGGTCTGTGGGGAGCCGCGAAAAACATCTGCCGTTCTTTGCAGTGCTCGATGCGGCGAAGCAGCCCGGCTGCATGCTCTGTCGCCTGGTTCGCGAGGCGACGCGGCGGTATCTGGAGCACCTGCTGTACGAGAACGTCAACGACCCGGGCCTCCGGGCGCAGTGGCGGAAGGCAAGGGGATTCTGTCACCGGCACGCGTGGATGCTGGCGGATTCGCAGGATGCGCTCGGGATCGCCGTTCTTTATCTCGATCTGGTCGAGTCCTGTGGACGCGCGATCCTGGCGGAAAGGGCTGGGACGCCGTGCGTGATCTGTGAGGCGGAGGCCCGCGTGCTGCAAAGTCACCTCGAGACGATCGAGCAGTATCATGACGACGCCGAACTGCGTGCGGCGATTGATGCGTCAGACGGATTGTGCGGTCCGCATTTTCGCGTCGTATCGCAGCGCCTTTGCCGACCGGAGATGAAGCAGGCCTTCGCCCGTGCCTCGGAGGCGGCCGTTCAGCGGCTCGGGGGGGAACTGCGGCGGCTTATCGAGAGTTTCGATTACCGACGTTCGCCACCGGACGACGAGCGGACCCGGCTCGCGTGGCGACGGGCGGTGGAAATGGTGGTGGGACACCGTGATGTCCCCGAAGCGACATAAGGGCGGGCGCAAGCATCGGGACCCGCAGTTGGCCCGCGAGGAAGCCCTGCGGCCGAGCCGCTTTCTGGGCTACGACCGCGACCGGATGGGCGTGTACTTCCTCGGTCGCGAGGCGTTTGAGCTGGCGGAGGCGCAGTTCCGACGGGCGGTATGGCTGAACCCGTACGAGCCGGTCTTCAAAGCACATTGGGCACTGGCGCTCATCAGGCTGAACCGCAAAGACGAGGCGCGCGGGTTGCTTTGCGATGTCTTGAAGCACAACAGGGATGACAGGTTCGCAAACGACCTGTGGAAGCGCTACTGGGCGGGGGAGGCGCTCCCGGAGCCGGATGCGGTTTCGCCGGGTTCAACGGCGGCGTCCGGTGCAGGAGGCGATCCGGCGTCGGAGGGGCGGCGCGGCGATCTGCCGGCATCGTTCGAGGCGCCCGGTGACGGGAGAGCGCGCGGGCCGGTGGGGGTGTAGCGACATGAGTGCGTTGCAGGAACCAGAGGCGATGGCTTCGGATACGGCGGGCGGAGTCGGCCTGTCCGACCTTCTCTTGGAGGCCGGCCGCTGTGTCGGCTCGCTCGGTGCGGAGTTCGAGCCCGAGCGGCTGCAACTCGACGGTTTGCGGCGGCGATTGGGGGAGGAACGCTGTTACCTGGCGGTGCTCGGCCAGTTCAAACGCGGCAAGAGCACGCTGATTAACGCGATGCTCGGCGCCGACGTGTTGCCGACCGCCGTTGTGCCGCTGACCTCCATCCCAACGTTCTTGCGCGGCAGCGATTCAATCTCGGCCCGCGTGTTATTCGACGACGGTACGCCGGAAGAGCGGTTCGCGGCGCCGGACGCCGGTGCCGTGAGCGATTTCCTGGCGCGATTCGTCACGGAGAGCGCCAACCCGCACAACCGGCTGGGGGTTCGGATGGTCGAGGCCGCGTACCCGGCACCGGTGCTGCGCCACGGTGTGACGCTGATTGACACGCCCGGCATCGGTTCCACGTTCCGTCACAACACCGAGGCGACCGTCAACTTCCTGCCGCAGTGCGATGCGGCGCTGTTCGTGGTCTCGGCTGACCCGCCGATCACTGAGGTCGAAGTGGAGTTCCTCAAGCTCGCGCGCCGGAAGCTGGCCCGCCTGTTCTTCATCCTGAACAAGGTGGACTACCTGGACGCCGACGAGCGGCCCGCCGCCGTCGCGTTTCTCCAGCAGGTGTTGTGCGAACAAGTCGGTTTCACGTCGCCGCCACCGGTCTTCTGCGCCTCGGCCCGCGAGGGTCTGGCGGCCCGCCGGAACCGGGATGCCGCCGCGTGGCAGCGGAGCGGCATGGCGGAGATCGAACATCAGATCGTGGATTTCCTGCTTACCGAGAAGACCGAGGTACTCAACCGCGCGCTTGCTCGGCAGGCGGGAGACATCCTCGCCGATGTGCAGCACCGCCTGGAGCTGACGCGGCGCTCCCTGCAAATGCCGCTGGCCGAACTCGACGAACGCATTCGCCTCTTTGAGGAGAGCCTGGTCGAGATCGATGAACAGCGCATCGTGGCCATGGATCGGCTCGCGAAGGACGAAGCACGCCTGGCTGATTCCGTTAAGAAACACGCCGAGCAACTGCTACGACGGAGCCGCGAGTTCTTCCAGGACGTGGTTCGAACCTGCGAGGCCAGGGGCGGCGCCAAGTGGTCCGAGGAAGCGACCCGCGAGGCCGTCGCCGACGCTGTTCCCGGCTTCTTCGAGCGCGAATTCGGCGAGGCACACCGGCTCTGTGAGCAGGAGCTGCGCGACGCCCTGTCGCCCCACCGCCACCGCATGGATGAGCTGATTGCTTCCGTCCATCAGCTTGTCGCGAGAGTGTTCGAGGTGCCGTTTGAGACCCAGGAGCAGGAGACCACGCTGGCGACCGTGGAGCACCCGTATTGGCGGACCCATAAATGGGAAATTCGGTTTGGCTCGATTCCCAAGGTCTGGATCGATCGCATGTTCCCGCGGCGTGTGCGTCATGCGCGCATTCGCCGGCGAGTCATGGAGCAGGTGGAGTACCTTGTCACTCGCAACGTCGGGGACCTCCGATGGAGTATTCTGGAGAATCTTGGGGCGAGCGTTCAGCGTTTCCGCGAAGCGCTGGAGCATGGCCTTCAGCAAACCATCCAGGCTACTCGCAGCGCCATCGATGCGGCCCGCCGCCGACGGACCGAGGACTCGGCTACGATAGCTCCGGAGGTCGCCCGGCTGGAATCGGCGGTGGCTGATCTTCGGGCAATCCGAGGCCGCCTGACGGCCGGGTGAGCGCACCGGTCGCGGGCGAGTTGTGACTGCACGGCCTGGTGAAGAATCATCGTATTTGCCGGAACGATGATGGCGCCAGGAATTGCTGGCGGCCGGCCGCCTTCCAGTACCAGCCCGCCGAGGTCGAGTAGGGCGTCGAGCACGCCTCGCACACCCCGCCGAAGCGTTCGGAGCGTACCGAAGTGCTGCGATCGATACCACACGAGCCGCCCGCCGCGTCCGTACAGGGCGAAGCCGGTTCACAGGCCGAGATGTACAGCAGGCAGCGAGGGCGTGACACGGGCGCCTCATGGACCGGGGAAGGAGGACGTCGCCGCACGGACGACGGCTCGTCGTGCCCGGTGGCGGTGGATATTCGTCTGCACCAGTATCGCGATCGCGAGCAGGACCGTCGCGGCCCGGTACGGCGTGTGAAGCCGGTAGCGGTCTGCGAGGTAGCCGGCGGCGAGCGGACCGACGATTCCCATGAGGCCGACGACGGCCTCATTGATGGAGACGTACCGGGCGCTGCGGTGCGGATGCACGAGCGAATGGAAGACGAAGTAGAAGTAGAACGAGCCGGAGTAGACGCCGACGAGCGCCGCCGCCGCATAGAACACGCCGGGCGTCCGCGCGATCCCGAACAGGGCCAGGCCGGCCACGCCGATCATGCCGAAGATCAGGATGGGCAGGGGGCGATACATCCATCGGCGGCCGCGGCTCAGGGCAAGCCCCACGCACGCCTGAACCGCCGCGAGCACGAACAGGATCTGGCCCTGGTCCGCCTTGGAGACGGCATAGGCCGCGCCGCTGCTGGGGAAGATGCTGCGGATGACCGCCATTACCAGGCAGCCGGTTCCGCCGAAGACCCACGACATCCACGCGAGGTCCGGCAGGGCGCCCGCCGCGGACGGGTCGTTCGGGTTTGCGGGGTGGGCATCTTCGGCGAGCGGCGGCGGAGGCGCGACGTGGGCATGGTGCTTCAGACAGTAGATGCCGACGGCGATGAGGGCGGCGACGAACCCGTTGAAGACGTAGCACGCCCGCCAGCCCGTGTGCTGGAACAGATAGCCGGCGACGAAGGGGCCCAGGGCGTAGCCGCTGCTCCATGAGAATGTGTAGAGGCCGGTCGAATGGGCGACGCCCTTGTTCCGCCCCTGGTCCACAAGCTTCATGAACACCTGGAACGGAGCGAAGAAGAACGCCGTGCTGAAGCCCTGCGCCGCCATGAGGGCATACATCGCCCGCGGGCCGGGAACGAGCAAAAACGCGGCAGCGAGGAGCACATTGAAGACCGCCGAGGCAATCAGGATCCAGGCCGCATTGCGCCGGCTGACGACATGGCCGGCCATCAGCGACGCCACCATATACACGCCCGCCCAGAGCAGCATGATCGACGCGACGGCCTGAGCGCTCCTGCCCATGTCAGCCATCCGCACCATGCACACGAAGAGCGCGGCGGACAGGATCACATCCATCAGGGTGGCGAACGAGTAGACGACGAGTCGGACCATCACATCCTTCCGATCCGCGCCGCCCGCGGCGTCCCGGCCGCCGGCGTGCAAGATGCAAAATGATACGAGAGGGCGCCCGCACGCGTCGAGCGTTGCGGTCTGCCGGCGCCCTTCCCGCAAGGACGTGCGGCGCTCAGCCGTGCGCCTCACCGGCTTACAAGGTCCGACAATTCCTCCACCTTCGCCGCCCAGGTCTCGCGGGTCATGGCCGCCTGACGGGCCGCGCGCCGCTCCGGGGCATCCTCGCGGATGGCGCGCAGGCATGCCGCCTCGAACTCGTCTGCTCCATCGGCGAGGTACACGAAATCCGCGTACCGTGCCACCTCGGGCAGCGGGGTCGAGACCACAGGCAACCCGGCAGAGAGGTACTCCCGCAGCTTGATCGGGTTGACGTTCCGCGTCAGCTCGTTCCGCTTGAACGGGATCAGACCGACGTCGAACGCTTTGGCATAGCCGGGCAGCGAGGCGTACGGTCTGCGGCCGAGAAAGTGCAGGTTCGGCAGCGAACGATACGCGGAGACATCCTGAAGTGCCTCGCCGATCAGCACGAACGACCAGGCCGGCCGTCGCCGCGCCACCTCCGCCATCAGGGCCACGTCCACCCAATGCTGGATCAGACCGTAGAAACCGAAGATCGGCTTCGGGATGAGGCGAATGTCGTCGGGCACCGTCGTTTCCGGCAGGGCGGCCCTGGCGAAGTGTTCGTAATCGACGCCGTGCGTGACGAGGTGCGTCCGCCGGTTGAACGGACTTTTCGACGCGTGAAGCGACGCGGAGGTGGTGATGACGACGGTGGCCGCCCGCATCAGCTCCCGTTCGAGCCGCTGGATTCGCGGCTTGTCGTAGCCTTCGAACTCGCTGAACTCATCCACGCAGTAGTATACGAAGCATTCCTCGTGCAGCCGCCCGACAAGATAGCCCGCATCGGGCGCGAAGCTCCAGACCTGCACCGGCCGGCGCGGCAAAGCGGCCATCGCCCGATGGAGCTGGCGAAGCAGCAGTATGCGATTGACCGTCTGAACGCCCGGAAGGCCCGGCAGCGGCACGAGCATCGGCGTGAGCACGCGGAGCGTCGGCGTGATCTCCTCGATTCCGCCAACGACCTGGCCGAGCTTCCGTGCGATCGCCCGCAGGTCCTGTACGGACGCCTGCGGCCGTCGCGAGGCGTGGTAGTTCACCCAGAGTACGTGGTTGCGCTGCGCGAGCAGCCTCATGACCTGATGCTTGCTGGTCGGGTCGATGTGCCAGTTGCTCGCGAGGCAGATGATGTTGCGGTTCTCGATCACGCGGGGACCGCTCCCTCGACGATCGCCGAAAGCTTCTCCAGCTCCCTGTCCCAACGATAGTACCCGGCGACCAGTTCTGCGCCGCGCGCAGCGACGACGGCCGCCGCCGCGTCGTCGGTCAGCAATTCGATTACCCGCCCCGCGAAGTCCTCGGGCGAGTCCGCCACAAGGAAGTGCTCGCCGGCGCGGCCCTGCAACGAGCGGGCGATTCTGCTCGTGGCGACGACGGGCCGGCGGGCCGCCATCGCCTCGAGGACCTTATTCTGTAGCCCGCGGGCGGTCTGGAACGGTGCCACGCTGACGCGGAACTTCTCGAGATACCTGGCCACATCGTCCACCGCGCCGGTCACTCGGACGCCGGGCGCGGCGGCCAGGGCGCGAACCCGGGCGTTCGGTGCACGGCCGACGATCCAGAACGTCGCGTCCGGGCATCGTGACCGCACCCGTGGCCAGACCTGCTCGACGAACCAGCAGACGGCTTCGACATTGGGGAAATAATCCATCACGCCCACAAAGCCCACGTTCGCTTCCCGGGGCAGGCCGGGCCGTTCGCCCGCGGGGGGGCTCACGCCGTTGCCCACGACGTGGACCTTTCCGGCGGCATCCGGCGCCGCCAGGTCGGCTGCCTCGGCGGGCGTGATGAACACGCTGGCGTCGAACGCCTTCGCCCAGGCCCGCTCCCTAGCGGCCAGCCGCGCGGCCTCGCGCCCGAAGATCAGCGACGCCGGGAACCCCCGCCGCTGTGCGTAGGCACGCCACTTGGCGCTGTCCAAGTCCACGAAATCGAGCACGCGCCGGGCGGCCGGCACGTTCAGCGCATAGCCGGCCATGCTCGAGGAGTAAGCGAAAACGCAGTCGAAGTGCACCTGCCGTGTCCAGGCAGCTAGAGTCTGCGCCAGCCGGCGGGCGCGGAAGTAGCCCTCCGTGAGCGTGCCGCCGGCCAGCCAGGACACGGCCGCGCGGAACATGGCCGCCTTCTTGTGCAGCTGCACGGCGGCCACATCACGGCACCACTGCCGTAACGCGGGCACGTGGGACAGATCGTCGGGGTCGTCAACGAAACAGGCGAGCCACACGTCGTGCCGGCCGGCCAGGTGCCGCAGCTCGTGATAGGCGCGAAGCTTCTCCCCCTTGTTCGGCGGATACGGAATGCGGTGAACAAGCATCAGCAGGTTCAACTAGGCGGAGGAGGATTTGAACACTCCGACCTCCCGGGTGTTGATTCCGGGCGCTCTGCCAACTGAGCTATCCGCCTGTCTCTTGCGGATTCCGCGCGGCGTCGCGGAGCCGCATTGCACAAACCGCAATCCATTCAGCCGGGTATTGCCCCGGACAGCCAGGCGCCTAGCCGTCGCGTGGCGCACAGAGGCAACCATTGCCACAGCCGCCGGGCGGCGCGGAACTTTGCGTTACTCGGCGTCAGGTCCGGCAGGCGCTCGCCGCAAACCAGCACCTGCTGGTATTCCAGGTCGCGCGGCTCGAAGCCGTGAAATCGCTTGAAGTTCGCCGCCCCTGTATTGTCTTTTCGGGATCGCCCGAAATCAAACACGCGGCCGCCGCGTCGCACCGCCTCTTCCATGATCGTAAGGTACAGGAAGTTGTTCGTGCAATAGCGGTCCAGGCTCGCGTCGCAGCCCGAGAAGTAGGGCATGGCCGTATCGCCGTGGTAAAAGGTCACCAGCCCCGCCGCCGGCCTTCCCTGGTACGACACCAGCGAAACCGTGTGCCGTCCCGGCGTCCGCGCGACGAGCGCCTCGAAAAACCGGTAAGGGTAGTTCAGCGATCCGAGCCGCCGCATGCTCAGGCAGTACAGGTCCCAGACGGTCCGCAGGTTGGCATCCTCAAAGCTGACGGTCAGGCGGAACTTCTCCCGCCCCTTCCGGGCGGCGGCTCGCGTCTTGCGCGGCAGCCACTCCAGCACGTCTTCGGGGCGATCGGGCAACTCGCGCCGGAACGTAACGTACCGGTCGATGATCGGCACGCCCGGTACGGCTGCCCGAACCGACCGCAGGTCGAGCATCTTCACCCGCTCGCCTCGACCGTATTCCATCGCCGCCTCGAACAGGGCCCGCGCGACCTCGTCGCTTTCGGCGATGATTCCGCCGTAGACTCCGTACGGCACGCTCACGAGCAGGGCGCCGGCGAGAAAGCTGCGAACCAGATACAGCGGCAGGACGCCTTCGATCCGCCCGTCGCGTTCCGCGATCAGGAACCTTGTGGCATGTCCCCAGGTCTGCGTGACGGCGTCGCGCCAGATCAGCGTGTGGAAGAACGTGCCCTCCGCGTTCGCGTTTACGTATTGCTCCCAACGCGGGGCGTCGTCCTCGCAAAGCGGTCGGATAATCAGGTTGGGCGTCTCGGTCGTCGTCGCCATGAAACGTGAAACGCGAGATTCCGTCAGTACGGTTGATATCCCGTGTACGCGCCGTGGTAGTCGTATCCGTAGCCGTACTCGTGCAGCCACGGAGCCTTCCAGTGCCGCTGTCCGACCAGGACGCAACCGAGGACGCGCACGTTGCTCGATTCCAGCAATCGCATCGCGTGCTTGACGTTCGGCTCGGGTGTCCGGTGCATGCGGATGACCAGAATGGCCCCGTTGCAGTGCGCGCCGATGATGGACGCATCCGCGACCGCGTTCGCCGGCGGCAGATCGAGGAGGGCGTAGTGATACCGCCGGCGCACCTCATTGATGAGATCTTCGCAGGCCCGCGAGCCCAGGAGTTCCGCCGCGTTACGTTTGCCGAGGTGCCCGGCCGGCAGGAAGTGCAGGTTCGCCAGCGACGTCCGCCGGATTACCGCCGTCAGGTCCGCCTCGGCGCGCAGGACTTCGGCCACGCCCCGGCTCTCGGCGCAATTGAGCTCATGCGTCAGGGAGCAGCGGCGCAGGTCTCCGTCGATGGCCAGGATCTTCAGGTGCCGCAATTCGGCGAAGGTGAGCGCCATGTTCAGGGTGGTGGTGGTCTTGCCCTCGCCCGTTATGCTGCTGGTGATCGCCAGCGTCATCGGCTCCCGCTTCTCGTTGAGGTTCATCAAACGCGTGCGGAGCGAACGGTACTGTTCCGATGCCGCCGCGCCGCGATCGTGCCATGCCACAAACGAAGGAGCCAGGTTTTCCAGCTCGACGACGGGCAGGTCGTTCGGGGGCGCCTCCTCTGTCACGGGCTGGGCGACGGCGGGTGCTTCCGTGGCCGCTGGTGCGTCTTCGGTGGCCACCGGGCCGGGCGGGACCGCGGCAGCCTCTTCCTGGAGGCGGCGCTGGCGCAGCGCCTCGCGTTCCTCCTGGGCACGCCGCAACGCGTCGGAGATGTTTCCCATGTCGTTCCTTCCTGTCGTCCCGTGCCTCAAGAGCTTCTGCCTATCGCATCCGCAGCGCTCGCACCATTTCGTCCAGGGCGGCTCCCGGCGAGGCCCGCATGTTCTGATACAACTGCGGGAGCTCCAGGCTCACGTACGCCAGGGAGGCCGTGGAAGCTACCATGACCAGAAGCATGACCCCGACGGCGGGCATTACGATCGCTCGGCGCACGAAGCGCCGCCACTTCACCTGAGGCGTTACGACTTCGTCGATGCTCTCCAGCACCGGGATCCCGAGCGACTTGGACACCTGTGTAGATGTCCGGAAGGAGCGGTCGAAAAACTCCGCCAGCACGGCCGCGGCCGCACCGCACCCGGCACCCACAACGAGCGCGATGATCACCACCCACATGAACGTCGGGGAGGAGGCCTTGAGCACCGGCTGGGGTTCCTCCTTCGTGCTGAGCTGAATGCCCCGCTTGCTGACCTCGGCGGAAAGGAACCGCTGCACCTGGTCGCGCCAGTCCTGCCAGCGCTTGTGCTCCGCGAGGGCCTGTTCGTACACCTTGGTTCCGATCCGCCACTTCTGTTGTGCCTCGACCAGGTCGGGTTTCTTCGCCTGCCTCGCTGCGATCTGCGCGTCCTTCGCCTGGATGTCCTCAACGACGTCGCTGATCAGTTCCTGGAGCAGCGCGATCTGGTTCTCCAGCCGTTGCTTCTCCAGAAGAAGCGACTGATAGTCGCGGATGCCCGTCGCCGGGGCCGACGTGGCCACCCACTCCTGCTTCGCCTTGGCCAGTTGGGCGCGTTTCCGCTCCAGCTTCCGGACGAGCGACTCCTGCTCCGGGTGCTCCGGCCTCATCTTGCGGAATGTGGCGTTGTTCTCGATGGCATCTTCGAGAGTGCGGATCTCCTGTTCCAGGCCGGCGATCATGGCGGCGCCGTCCGTCGGAGCCGAAACCGGCGCCGACGCCGACGGCGGCGTGGTGCCCCCGGCGAGCATCTCGTTGATTCCGGCGAGCGATTTCTGTGCGCTCCGCAGCGCCCGGTCGTGCTCCCGCTTCTTCTGGAGGGCGATGGCCTTCTCCGATTCGAGCTTGTTCAACTCGCCCTCCAGGAAGCCCGGGCTGGTCGGGTCGCCGCCCACTTCCACCTTGATCTTGTCCAGTTCCTTTTCCGCGGCCGCGAGCTCCTTGGCGTACCGTTTCTCCTCCTGGTCGAAGAAGTCGCGGGCCTTCTCCATGTTCTGCCGGATCTGCGTAAGCGTCCGCTCGATGTAGTTGTCCTTGAGCTTCGCCAGCAACCGCTGCGCCACCACCGGGTCTGACCACCGGAACGTGATCTCCACGAGATCCAGCCGGTCGCTCTTCTGCAGGAACGCCAGGTCGATCTTCTTCGCCACCGCCTCGGCGAGCTGCTGCAGCCGCTGCTGTCCCTCCACGGTCAGCACATCGTGTGAATCGCGCGGGAGGCCCCGGCTCAACCCTACCGCCTCGATCGCCGACTTCACGGCCTCGAACCCCTGCAGCTCCACCGGCAACCCCAGCCGGTACGTGGCAAAGCCGAACGGCGAGTTCGCGCTGACGATGCTGCTCAGGCTCAGGTCGTCGTAGCGCTCAATGATGCAGTGGGCCGTATACTCGCGCGGCCAGTACAGGCTGCTTGCCAGCGTGACCGACGCGCCCACGCCCATCGCGATCAGGATGTACCACCGACGCCATACCGCCACGCGTACGATGTCCGGCAGCGAAGTGGCGGCCTCGCTCATCACGCCGGCGGACCGCGCCCGCTCGGCCGGCCCGTAGTCCCGCGCCGGGCGCTTGGTTGATTCTTTCTGCCCCATGCTCAGCCCCATGCCGGGCCCGGACGCTACCGACTGAAGATGTGCAACTTCCGGGCCTGCTTGGCCGTCCTATTATACTGGTCGTTCTGTTGCGCAGCGCTGAATGCCTGGACCGTGCTGGCATAGGTGGATACGGCCGGCGCCGCCTGGAAGAATGGGAAGAATATCTGTTGCACGCCGAGCCCGACCGCCGCAATCGGTGTCGGCGGCACGTAAACCACGTCTCCGTCCTGGAGCAGGACATTCAACCGAAGATCCCCGCTCTGTGTCATTTTATCCAGGTCGACGCTGATTTCATGTGCCTGGGCCTCCTCTGCGGACGGCCGGACGATCCGAATCTGCGCGTTCCAGGCCAGATATGTGGGCTGAGCCTTCGCCAAGGCATCCAGTACCGTGTCTCGGCCGGTGTAAGGCTGTGCGCCAGGTGTCGTGACTTGTCCGAATACGTAGTACTTCTGGCTGGCGTACTCGATGACCTGCACATTGACTTTGGGATCGTTGTAGTAGCGGCTCAGGAGCGTCTCGAGCTTGGCGGCGATTTCCTGCGGCGTGAGGCCGACCACCTTGACCTCGCCGAGAAGCCGCAGCGAGATCTTTCCGTCTGCCCGAATCCGCTCCTCCGAGTCGTTTATCTCCGGTGCGATCGGGGCGCTGATTCGTATAACGTCCGGCGGCGCAACACGATAACGTCCGGAAGATACCAGGTGTTCGTGCGCGCGCAGGAATACAACCAGATCCTTGTGCTCATTGCAACCCGCCGACAAACAGCAGGCCAAGGTCGCCGCCAGTGCCTTGCTGATCGCCGCGATCCTCCTCATCGCTTCGGGTCGCCGCGTGTGGGCGGAAGCTGAAGCGAATGCATTGCGTTGCATCGCGTTTTCGGTTCGCATCCATGAGCCCATGACGGCACCGGGGGAAGCGTACATGACAGATTGCCCCCGCCGCCGCTTCGATGCCTGCAACTTCGCATTTATCGGAGCTTTCGCCGTCACTTCTGTATTCGTAGCGTGGCTACGGCATGGAAATGTGGCATCCACATGGGCCGGAAGCCGAAGCCCGCCGTGATACCCTCAGGCAGGGCCCGGGGGTTCGAGTCGGTCGCCGGGACCTCCGCCGCTGCGAACAGCGCAAGAGCCGTGCCTTTGCGGGGTCGTGCCAACATCATCGATGCATCTTGGCCAACTGCAATGCCGCACAGTTACTCCGTCGGCCCCACGCGCCGAACACGCCGATCGGTAATGCGCGCGTTCATGTGCGTTAACCTTCTATGTGGAAGGGTGTTATGATCGCATGCCATGCGGAGCTGCAGCCCTGCATGGCCCGGGCGTCCGGGGAAAGAAGGCCGCAGTGCCGCCCATCCAGCCGATGAACAGCCATAGTGTCGCGCTGTCGGTCCGTCGGCCGCATGTTACGATGGGTCGTTTATGGGCTATGTCGCGCACGAAATCCGCAGCGAGGAAGAGTTCGCGGCGATACGGGACGAATGGCAGGAGCTGCTGGCGGCCAGTTCGTCGAACACGATCTTCCTCACATGGGAGTGGCTCTTCGAATGGTGGCGGAGCTACGGGGGCGGCCGCGCGCTGCGGGGGTTGCTCATCCGCGATGACGCGGGGCGGCTGGCGGCCGGCGCCCTCCTGATGGCCGATACCGTGCGCATTCCCCTGGCAGGGCCGGTGCGTGCCCTGCGGTTCGTGGGCGATGGATCGTTCGATTCGGATTACCTGGACATCGTCTGCCGCGCAGGCGAGGAGGCGGGCGCGTTGCGGGCGCTCTTCGATTGCCTGGATGCGGCGCGCGACTGGAGCGTGCTCTTTCTCAATGAGATCCCTGCGGACTCGGCATGCCTGCCCGGGATCGCCGCGGAGTGCCAGCGCCGTGGCTACGCCGTTTCGCAGGTGCGCTGCCCGTGTGCCTGGACGCCGCTGCCAGCGGGGTGGGACGCCTTTCTCGCCATGCTCAGGCCGCGGTTCCGCACGAAGGTGCGGTCGTTATTGCGTTCGGCCGGCGAAGGGGGGGGCGAGGCGCTCCAGTACTGCCGCGACGCCTCGGAGCTGGACGAGTGGCTCGAGACGCTCTTCGATCTGCACACGCGGCGGTGGCGAGCGCTCGGGCAGGAGGGCGTCTTCGGCAATCCCGGCAAGCGGGAGTTCTATCGACGGATGGCTCGTCGGTTCCTCGAACGCGGATGGCTGCAGTTTTCCCGGTTGAGGATCGACGGCCGCGTCGTCGCAATGCAGTTCTGTTTCGAGTACGCCAACCGGACCTTCCTTCTGCAGGAGGGGTTCGATCCCGACTGCGACGCTCGCGACGCGGGCAATACGCTGCGGGCCCTCGTGTTCGCGGACAACATCCGCCGGGGCGTCTCCGCGTACGATTTCCTCGGGGGCGTTTCCGCGCACAAGCTCAACTGGGCTGCGCGAGTCAAGGAGAGCGTGCGCCTAACCATCACCCGGCCGACGGCCGGCGGCCGCGCCTACCGGCTCGTTACCGGCGGCGGCGAGGCGTGCAGGCGGGTCATTTGCGCCGTCGTTCCGGATTCGCTGATTCGCATGGGCAAGCGTCTCTTGCGCAGAGAGGCCGGGGCGTGATTCATTCGCTCGCCAGTTCGCTCGGCATTGCGGCGGTGGTACGCTGTCTCGGCGATCGCTTCAGGCTGGATCGCCGTCGCCCCTGGCGATTGCGTCGCCGGGGGGCGCACCCGCTGCTCATTCTGCCGTATCACCGGGTGGCGCCGGGTCCGGATGAACTGCTCCTGTTGCCGACGCGGCCGGACGTCTTCGAGGCGCAGATCGCCCATGTCACGGAGCGCTATCGCGTGCGGCCGCTGGAGGCGGCGCTCGATGCGCTCTTCGCGGGCGAGTTGCCGCCGCGATCGGCGGCGATCACGTTCGATGACGGCTATCGCGACAATCTTGAGTACGCGTATCCGATTTTGAGAAAGTACAACGCCCCGGCCACGATCTTTCTCGCCACCGACTTCATCGGCTCGGGGCGCGTCCCGCCGCATGACGAGATCGTGCGGGCGGTCCGTCGCGCAGGCGTGTTGTCCGCGCGTATGGAGTGGAAAGGGCGGCTTGTCGAGTTCCGATTCGATTCACCCGCCGGCCTGTCCGCGGCGATCGCGTGCCTGATGGGCTGGTTGCGGGCGTGCGATGTTCGCGAGACGGCGGCGCTGCTGTCGCAGGTCGCGGACCTCACGAGGAGTAGCCCGGGCCGGAGCGAGGCACCGGCGATGCTGAGCTGGGACGAGGCGCGGTCCCTGCGGGGCGACATCATCACGTTCGGGTCGCACGGCCGGTCGCACGTGGCCTGCGCCCGGCTGACGCGCGACCAGCTCGATGCGGAACTCTCCGGGTCGCGCGCGGTCATCGAGCGGGAACTGGGCGCACCGGTGCGGCTCTTCGCGTATCCGTTCGGCAAGCCGGGGGACATCGGCCCGCAGGTGCCTGAGGCCGTGGCCCGCGCCGGGTACGACTACGCCCTGACGACGGTCGGCGTGCCGGCCGACACGGGGTGCGACAGGTTTGCCGTGCCGCGCGGCGGGCCGGTCTGGGAGACGCGTGCCGGTGCCTTCGCCGCGCGTCTGGCGTGGTGGCGATTCGCCGCGGGCGGGTGACCTCCGGCCGTAGCGGTGCCGCGTCCGAGCCGGTGCGCACGTCGGCGATGTCTCCATGAGGTTCTTTCCACCTGCCCGCTCGGCAGGACGAATCTTTTCGACTGCCTGACCGCGCTGCCGCAACACGCGGCGGACCTCCGCGCGAACGTGCCGTCGTGGATGCCCTGGAACTTCCCGCGCAACCCTCACCGCGATCGAGGCGCCCATCGCCATCGACCGCTGACGGTCTCGACTCGCCGCCGGAGAACCACGCGGCCCGTCCCTACGTCGGCTCACGGCAAGGACACGCCGCATTGCGCCGGCGTCTTGGAATGCTCATGGTTATTCGTACCGGAGCGCCTCGATCGGGTCGAGACGGGAGGCTTTCCAGGCCGGGTAATAGCCGAACAGTATCCCCACGCTCGCTGAAACCAGCACGGCAGCGAGGATCGCTCCCACGGATATTGCCGTCGGCCAGCCAAGCATCGCACGCACCAGGGCTGAGGCACCCCGCCCCAAAGCGATCCCGATTGCCCCGCCGATGAGGCACAGGACAACCGCTTCGACCAGGAATTGTCGCAAAATGTCGCGCGGCTGGGCGCCCACGGCCATACGCAGCCCGATCTCGCGGGTGCGCTCGGTTACCGACACCAGCATGATGTTCATGATCCCGACACCGCCCACGATAAGCGAGATCGTGGCCACGCACAGCAGCAGGTTGGTCATCAGTGATGTCGTGGAGGTGAGCATGTTGCTCATTTCTGTCATGTCGCGGAGGCTGAAGTCGTCCGGGTCGCCAGGGGCAAGGTGGTGACGGCGGCGCAGTACCGCCGTGATCTGCTGCATCGCGGCGGGAATCGCCTTGGTGCTCCGGGCGCAGGCAAGAATCTGGTCAACATTGGTGAACCGCACCGGCATCGGGTTGTCCGCTGCCTGGACCTCTGACCGTTCCGGATACAGGCTTGTCTGACCGCTGGGGTAGAGATTGCTCAACGTGTTTACGGAGCTGCTGCTCGAACTGCTGCTGAGACTCTGGTTGGGTGTTCCCAGCGACGAGCCGGTCACCCGGTACTTGATCGTAGACCAGGGGGCAATGAGGATGTCATCCTGGTCCATTCCCATCATGTTGGCCCCTTTGCTCCTCAGGACTCCGACGACTAGAATGGTCACGTTCTTGACGCGAATCTCCTTGCCGACAGGCGAGGAGCCTTGAAACAATTCCCGGACCAGGGTCTTGCCGATGACGCATACGCGATTTCCGTTCAGGATGTCCCTGTCCGTGAACATCTTCCCCTGCGCCATGGGGCCCAGTTGCCGGACTTCCAGGAACGCCGCGGTCGTCCCGTATATGGAATTGGGCTCCCAGTTGCGACTGCCGTAGACAACCTGGGTGCGCGCCCGTACAACCGGGGCAGCCGTGCGAACCGCTGGGCATTCGCGAAGGATCGCCTCGCAGTCCTGCGGGGTAAGCGTGGTCACGCTGCCGCTGCTTTGGGTCACGCCTGCCGTGGACGCGGTACCGGGCATGATGAGCAGCACGTTCGCCCCCATGCTGGAGATACCTTTCTGAATCTGCGCCGATGAGCCCGAGCCGATTTCCATCATGGCGATCACCGCCCCGACCCCGATCACGATGCCCACCGTCGTCAGCGTCGCCCGCATGGGATTCCGTCGTAGTGCCCTCAGAGCGGTCTGGGTTGTACGCAGGATCCTCATATGCCGGCTCCTTCCTCCACGCACCCCGCCATGGAAACCCTCTCCGTCTCGTCGCCG
>CAZMVY010000054.1:0-22101 GCA_964569765.1 uncultured Planctomycetales bacterium | reverse complement strand
ACTGTTTCAACGGCCCGAACCGGCCGCCGAAGGCCGGCTGCTGAGCGGTCGATACGCGTAGCCACTCGGTTGACGCAGGCGTAGGGTAATTTAAGGCCGCGCGGTTCACGAAAGTGGGCCGCGCGGCCTCCGTGTTCCCACCGGCGCGCAGCCTCCGTCGTGCGCGTCGTCGCATGGCTCGGTTGGCCAACATGCATGTCCGTTGCGCTGCCCACCCGCGTGCCGTGACGGCTCGGCTCGCGCCGCCGGAGCACGGCGGGTTGCGCGCAGGCGACAGGGCCCTTTGCGGTAAACCGGTTTCGCATGCGACGTGCAGCGACGGGGCAGCTCTGGGGCCTCTGCGGAGCTTTGCCTTTGTTGACGCCCGGAACACGGGGCTCTTACGCCCCGCGCCACTCTCGATAACCCCCGCGGGTCTGGAAACGCACGAGACTCTCGAGCCGAAAGCGGTGATTGCGATCGAGGCGTGCTCCGCCCGAACACCGCGCGAATCTCGAGGCCGGCGCGACGCCGCCGGCTCCTTGACAGCAGATGGAAAAACGCGGATTCGAGAATGAATCCCGCGGCATGACGTCGTAACCCGATGCCATGGAAACCGGATGCACTCCGCGAGCCGGCGTGGTTTCGGCTACGGCCCCATCTCTTGCCGCTGCCCGTATGCGTGAATCCCCTTTCGCGAGCGGTTTCGAGACTTTTGCATTTCGCACCTCCCTGCCGTACACTTCCACGCGGTTTGCTTTCCCTTTGTGAGGAACCGGATGAGCATGAGCAACAACGAGGAGATTTCGGCTATAGCTCGGACAGACCCGGAAGTGTGGCGGGTCTTTCAGGCCGAACGCGAGCGCCAGCACTACACCCTCGAGCTGATCGCCTCCGAGAACCACGTCTCCAGGGCCGTGCTGGAGGCCGTCGGCTCGATCTTCACCAACAAGTACGCCGAGGGCTACCCCGGCAAGCGCTACTACGGCGGCTGCGACCAGATGGATGCCATCGAAAACCTGGCCCGGGACCGTGCCAAACAGCTCTTCCACTGCGAGCACGTCAACGTCCAGCCCCACTCCGGCAGCCAGGCCAACACGGCCGTGTACATGACCGTCCTGAAGCCGGGCGACACGATCCTGTCGCTGGATCTCTCGCATGGCGGCCATCTGACGCACGGTATGCGGCTCAACTTCAGCGGGATGTTCTACAAGGTCGTCCACTACACCGTCGATGCCAGGACGGAGACCTGCGACATGGCCGCAATCCGCCGCCTGGCCCACGAGCACAAGCCGGCGATCATCGTGACCGGGGCCTCGGCCTATCCGCGGACGATCGACTTCCCCGCCTTCGCGGAGATCGCCCGCGAGGTCGGCGCCGTCCAGATGGCCGACATCGCCCATATCGCGGGCCTGGTCGCCGTCGGGCTGCACCCCTCGCCCGTGCCGGTCGCCGAGTTCGTCACCACGACCACGCACAAGACGCTTCGCGGTCCCCGCGCCGGCATGGTCATGTGCAAGGCCCCATACGCCCAGACGCTCGATTCCCGCGTATTCCCAGGCGTGCAGGGCGGCCCGCTGATGCACGTCATCGCCGGCAAGGCCGTCGCCTTCGGCGAGGCCCTCCGGCCCGAGTTCCGCGCGTATCAGGAACGCATCCTCGCAAACGCCCAGGCCCTCGCCGAGGGACTCATGCGGCGCGGCTTCCGCCTCGTCTCCGGCGGAACCGACAACCACCTCATGCTCGTGGACCTGCGACACAACTACGAGCACGTGACCGGCAAGGCCGCCGAGACCTGGCTTCAGGCCGCCGGCATCATCGTCAACAAGAACATGATCCCGTTCGATACCCGCAAGCCTGTCGAGACCAGCGGGTTGCGGATCGGCACACCGGCCGTGACCACGCGCGGCATGGGCGCCGCCGAAATGGAGACCATCGCCGGTCTGATCGACGAAATCATCCGCTCGCAGGGCGATGCGGCTACGGCCGCCCGGATCCGGCCCCGAGTGCGAGAGCTGTGCGACCAGTTTCCCGTCCCCCATTAGGCGTCCGACGCCGGGAGTCCCCTGCCGTGGCTGGCAGTCGTCTTACGTCATGGCTTACGGTTCTGCTTGGCGCGGCAGGCACCTTCTGGCTCGGCGGCTGCACAGGCAGCGCCGCAATCTCCGCGATTCCGTTCTCACGAACCGACATCCGCGACCGCGAGCCGCTGGCGCTCACGCTGCCCACGGCCGGCCGCTGCGCATGGTACGTGGATGGGACCGGCCAGCTCACGGTGGCGATGAAGTACGAAAACTTTCCCCTCTTCGGCAAATACGCAAAGGCCGCGTGGCTTGCCCGCTTCCGACTCGGCGAAAAACCGGCCGGCCGTTCGCTCCGGTACAACCTCTCCCGCGACCAGGTCCGCGGGCTATGCTCCTCGGGTATCGAGCACTGGCGTTTCCAGACGCGTTGGGGTGTCCTCGTCCTCGACCAGATACCCGGCCACCGCTACCGGGGGCGCTTCCACATCGCCGTCGCCCAGCAGCAGTTCACCCTGCTGTCCGGCTGGGCACCCACGGGGTACACCGCCCCGCTGTTAATCATGTGGGGCGTGTTTGAGGCCGTCCATGACGAGGAGCTGGCGAAGGCTGTCGTCGCCGCCATCGACAAGGAGAATTGGACGGACTTCGGCACGATCCCGATGGGTCGACCGGTCCAGACGCGGCCGCTCCTCGACACCACGCAGCCCGCAACCCGGCCCGTGCCCTCCACAAGACCCGCACGGATGTCCGGTCCTCGCGGCATGTGAACCCTTCGCCCCGCTGCCATTCACACAGGATCCCGCGGGAGCGCGTTCGGCGCGGGCAGGACCACGTCGGGCCGCGGGGTAAGCGGCGCTGCCGGGCGCAACCGCTCGGCGATCGCCCGCAAAGGCTCGCCGGTGAGCGGATGCGGAAAGTCCGGCGCCACCTCCGCCAGCGTCACCGCAAGATAATCTCGCTGCATCACGTCGGGACAGGGCAGCGTCAGCTCCGGCGTCTCGACCACCACGGCACCATACAGGCACAGGTCCAGGTCGATCGTCCGCGCGGCGTACCGGTCCTCGCTACGAACCCGCCCGAGGCTGGCCTCAATGGCCCGCAGACGATGACGAAGGTCATGCGGGGGCAGATCGGTTTCCAGCAAGACGGCCGCATTCAGGTAATCCGGTTGCGGCCGCGGTCCCACCGCCGGATTCTGGTAGACGCGCGATACTGCCGCGATCCGGCCCAGTTCCGCCAGACATGCCACGGCCGCCGGCAGATACCGGGTCGGATCGATGTTCGAGCCGGCCGCAATGAGCGCCTTCTCAGCCAAGGTCCTCCGCCCCGCGCTCGATTTCCACCCCGACCGACCGGGCATAGCGGACCGCACCCGGCTTCTCCACGCGCACCCGAACCCGCGACACGCCCGCCATCCGCAGACAGATCCCTGCAATGTCCGTCGCCAGGGCCTCCACGGTCAGGCGCTGGGCCGACTCGGTGTGCGCGATCACCTGCTTGGCCACAGCGCGGTAGTTGACCGATCGCGAGAGGTCGTCGTCGGCGCCGGCGGCGCGCAGATCCGCAAAGAGCGTGATATTGATCAGGATGTCCTGCTTCTCGCGCCGCTCCCAGTCGTTTACCCCGATGATTCCCCGTACGAGCAGGTCCGTGATCTCCACGCGGTCTACAGCCATTGGTCCGACTCCGCGAAAGAGCGGGAACGGAACGTCGGCAACACCCGCGAAGATCGCCTCGGCGTTGCGGATGTCACCGATCGGCCGACGCAATCCCGACAGACCCCTGCGCCGCCGTTGACAGCGAATGCGGCCGCGGCCAGAATGAATATCCTTGGCGTCTCGCCGGACGGGCCCTTGCGGCCACCGCGGTCCGCTGCCAGGCGGGCCGCCTGTAGTATACCCTGCCGGCATACGGAGACTAGCTGGTCACATGCCCAAGCGCAACCTGGTCTGGCTTCTCGTGGTCGTCGCCCTCGGCGTCGGCCTGTGGGTGTATCCGAATACCCTCCTTCGCCGGGACATGTTCTATCGCGAGTTCTCGCCGCTTCTCGACGTCCGCCTCCAGATCAAGAAAAACTACGTGGACGAGGTCGACGACAAGCTCCTGCTCCGCGGGGCGATCCGCGGCATGATCCAGGAGCTGGACCGCTTCAGCGACTACTACGATGCCGAGGAATACGCGCAGTTCAAAAAACGCGCGGCCGGCCACTTCACCGGCATCGGCGTGGAGGTCACCCTCAAGGACGGCTACCTGACCGTCCTCAGCCCGATCGAGGACACGCCCGCCTATGCGGCCGGCCTTCAGACCGGCGACCGCATTCTGGAGATCGACGGCGTCAAGACCGACAACATGACTCTCGGTCAGGCCGTCGCCCTGATCAGCGGGGAGTCGGGCACGCAGGTGCGGCTCAAGATCTCGCCCGCCGGCGATGAGCCCCCTCGTGAGGTAACCGTCGTCCGCGGGCTGGTGACGCTCCACTCGGTAAAGGGCTACAGGCGGTGCCCGGATAACACATGGGATTACTTCATCGACCGGCCTGCCGGCATCGGCTATGTCCGGCTGACCAGCTTCGACGAGAACACGCCGGAGCAGCTTGACCGCGCCATGCGTGCGATGTTTGAGCAGGGACTCCAGGCGCTCATCATCGATCTCCGCGACAACCCTGGCGGGCTGCTGAAGACCGCCGTGGCCATTGCCGATCGGTTTCTCGACTCGGGTCGAATCGTCTCTACGAGAGGGCGGGCCTCTGAGGAGGAAATCTGGTCGGCCAGCGCCAAGAGCAACTACCGCAAACAGGTCCCGCTCGTACTCCTGATCAACGACGGCTCGGCCAGCGCCTCGGAGATCCTCGCGGGCGCCTTGCACGATCACGGCCGCGCCATCCTCGTGGGAGAGAAAACGTACGGCAAGGGCAGCGTACAGAACCTCATTGAACTCGGCAATGGCGAGAGTGCACTGAAGCTCACGACGGCGTATTACTACCTGCCCAACGGAGAGCGGATTCACGGCAAGGGCGTCGAGCCCGACTGCGAGGTCAAACTCACGCGGGAGGAGAAACGCACCGTGTTGCCGGACAGACGCCTGCTGACTACCACCAGCCGGACAGCGACTGCCCCGGTCACCAGCGCCCCAGCAGTGGTCGATCGCCAGATCAACAAGGCCGTCGAGCTCCTGCGCGAAAAACTCGGGCTGCCGCCCCTGGCGACGACGCAGGCGACTACGCGGCCGGCCACGACGCAGCGTACAACGAGCCCCGCGAGCCGATAAACCATGTCCCTCATCCTTGGAATCGAGACCTCCTGTGACGAAACCGCCGCCGCCATCGTCGCCGACGGCTACGATGTCCGCAGCAACGTGGTGGCCACCCAGTTCGACCTGCACGCCAAGTTCGGCGGGGTCGTTCCGGAAATCGCCTCCCGCGCGCACATCGAGAACCTCGACGGCGTGATCCGCGAGGCCATGCAGCGGGCCGCCGTCTCCCGCGCAGAGGTCGACGCGATCGCCGTAACCTGCACGCCCGGCCTTGTGGGCTGCCTCCTGATCGGCGTAACCGCCGCCAAGACGCTCGCCTGGGCGTGGGGCAAGCCGCTGGTCGGCATCAACCACGTGGAGGCACACGCGTGTAGCGCCGCCGTCGCGATCGGCTATCCACCCTGGCCCGCGGTAGCTCTCGTCGTCAGCGGCGGGCACACCTCTCTGTTTCACGTTCGCGACTTCCGCCGCATTGAGCGGCTCGGTAGCACGACCGACGACGCCGCCGGAGAGGCATTCGACAAGGTGGCAAGTATCCTGAATCTCGGCTACCCGGGCGGGCCGATCATCGACCGCGTCGCCGCCGAAGGCAACCCGAGCGCCGTCCCCTTTCCACGGACTATGCTGGCATCGGCCTCGCTCGACTTCAGCTTCAGCGGGCTCAAGACCGCCGTCCTTTATCACGTACACGGCCCCGGCAGGACCAGCGGCGGACTGGAGCGCCTGACGCGCCGCGACATCGCGGATATCGCAGCCAGTTTTCAGGCGGCCGTCGTCGATGTGCTCGTGGCCAAGACGATGCTCGCCGTCGAGCAGACCGGGACGCGGACTGTCGTGGTCGGCGGCGGCGTGGCGGCAAACGGGCGTCTGCGCAGCGAGCTGGCAAGGGCGTGCGAGACCGTCGGAGCAACCCTTTATCTGACGCCGATGTCATTGTGCACGGACAACGGCGCGATGATTGCCGCCCTGGCGCACCACCGTCTGGCTGGCGGCGAAATCGCTGACGCAGACCTCCAAGTCCGGGCTTAGCCCACGCCTGTAGCGAAAACGCCTTCGTCCCCTGCCATCCTCTTGAATGAGCTTGATTCTGACTTACCCCGTCGGCTACACTGTATGTGGAGGGTTCACGTACTCCCAAGTCGAGGAGGACGAAGATGTCGTCGCACGTCCCGCACAGGATTCTCTGGCCCGCATTGCCGGCCCTCGTGCTCGTCGCCGCCTTCGGCGTACCCCGGACGGCTGCTGCGATCGACGAATTCCGGGGAATGTGGGTAACCCGATTTGAATGGCCTCAGCCGGCCGGTTCTCCGACCGAAACCGCAACGAAGGCATATATCGATGAGGCCATGGCCAAGCTGGCCGCCTCCCACTTCAACGCCGTCCTCTTTCAGGTACGCGGCCAGGGCGATACCCTCTACCCCTCCCCTTATGAACCATGGTCGGAGTTAATCGCCCCCACCGGTGCCGACCCCGGCTGGGATCCACTCGCGTATGCCCTCCGTTCGGCACACGACGCCGGCCTTGAGTTCCACGCGTACATCAACGCCCACGTCGCATGGCAGCAGTATCCGCGGACGGGCGAGGATATCATCGTCGATAACGGCGGCGCCGGTTTTGCGGTCTTGAGCGGGACCTGGGGCACCGCAAGCTATCCGACGGCCTACCCCACCCCCTCCGGCAACTGCCGTACCCGCGCTACTACGGCTACCGTCTCTCTGGGGGAGGTCGAGTGGCGGCCGACACTTCCGGCCGACGACTGGTACGACGTCTCCGTGTGGTTTCCCGCGAGCGCGCCAGGTGCCATCACAAATGCACAGTACACGGTGTACTACTCGGGCGGCTCACAAACGGTGTCGGTGAACCAGACTACCAACGGCGGGCAGTGGAACGTCATCTCTACGGGGAAGTTTTTTACGGCCGGTACGAGTTGCTATGTAAAACTGAGCAACTCCTCCGCGTCCGTCGGCACGGTCTACGCCGACGCGGTGCGGTTCCGCCGGCTCTCCCCCAGCGATCCGACGCACATGTACTGGCAACACTGTAACGCCCTCGATCCCGCACACCGGGACTGGCTGCTTCATCCGACTGCGGGCGCCGCCCCCGGCCAGTATTCCGGCGGCGACACCTATGTCTGGATCGCCCCGGGAGTTCCGGCGTTCCAGGCATACTGGCGCAAGCAGGTCATGTACGTCGTGCAGAACTACGACGTTGATGGGCTGCACTTTGACCGCATTCGCACACCCACCAACCTGCCCTCGCATGATCCGATCACAGAGGCCCGTTTCGCGGGGGAGGGAAACCCGGACAGGCTGAGCTTCGAGGATTGGACGCGAACTCAGATTACACGGATGCTCTGCGATCTCTATGCGCAGGTCGCCGAAGTCCGCCCACGCATCAAGCTCAGTTCTTCTCCCTTGGGCCTCTACTCCCAGGACCGATACCCCGGCTATCCTTCCACATTCCAATACGGATACACGAAGTGTTTTCAGGACGCGCAGGGCTGGCTGGCGGCCGGCGCGCAGGACTTCATTGTACCCATGATCTACTGGGGCAATGGCGGAAGCCTGCCCGACTACGACGACGTGCTCCCGGACTGGGTGGCGGACAACGCGGGCCGGCATGTCTACGGCGGCCAGGCGGCCTACAAAACCGCGGAAATGACGCTCGCCGAGATGACGCATCAGGTCGAGTTCACGCGTCAGGTCGGCGGTCAGGGCAACGTCCCCTTCAGCTACACGAGTTTCACCTTCTGGAACGAATATGTCGCGCCGGGCGGCGTGTATGAACAGGTGGCCCACGTACCTCCCATGCCATGGAAGGACAACCCGACGACGGCGATCCTGCTCGGCACGATCACCACTGGCGGCACCCCCGTGGTTGATGCGTGCGTTACGCGCAGCGGATCGAACTACAAGGCCCTTTCCTCCGCTGATGGTCTGTACTCGTTCCTCCTCGTCCCGCCGGGAACCTACACGTTAACGATCAGCAAGAACGGCATCGCCCCGCGTACGGTCTCCGGCGTGACGGTCGCCGCCGGCGACGTACGGCGGGTGGATGTGTCCCTCGGCCCCGACTTCGATAACGACGGCGATGTCGACCTGGCCGATTTCGGCCATCTCCAGACATGTTTCAACGGTCCCAATGCCCCGGCGAAGCAGGCAACCTGTCTCGATGCCGACCTGGATCAGGACGCCGATGTGGACTTGGCCGACTTTGGCGTGTTTCAGAACTGTTTCAACGGCCCCAATCGTCCCGGCCGTTGTTGACGGGCTTCATCCCTCCGCACCCGATTCCGGCGGCGCCTCGGCGGCGGTGTCCAGCCGCCCCACCAGCTCCCGCGCGAACCGTAGGCCGCGCCGGGCAAGGTACGCCGGCAGCGCCTCAATGATCCGGATCGGGCACGTCGGGTCAATGAACAGCGACGTGCCGACGGCGACGGCCGTCGCGCCGGCCAGCATGAACTCGACGGCGTCCTGCCAGGTCTCGATGCCGCCCATTCCGATCAGCGGAATCCTCGCGGGCGCCGCAACCTCGCGGTACACCCGGTGCACAAGATGCAGCGCCAGCGGCTTGATCGCCGGTCCCGACAGGCCGCCGGTCGTGTTGGCCAGCACCGGACGCCACCGCTCGATGTCGATCGCCATCCCAACGAACGTATTGATCAGAGAGAGCGCCTCGGCCCCCCCATCCACCGCCGCCCGCGCCGTCGTGGTGATGTCCGTCACATTCGGCGAAAGCTTCACGATCAACAGACAGCGGTGTACCTCCCTCCGCACAGCCCTTACCAGGTCGTACAGCCGGTTTCCGTCCGTGCCGAACGTCAGCCCGTCGACCACGTTCGGGCAGCTCACGTTGAGTTCGAGCCCGGCAATCTCCGGTACCTCGTCCAGCCGGCGGCATACTGCTACGTATTCCTCGCGCGAGTGCCCCGCCACGTTCACAAACACCGGAATGCGGAACGCCCGCAGTTCGGGCACCTTCTCCGCGATGAACCGTTCGAGTCCGACGTTCGCCAGCCCGATCGCGTTGAGCATCCCGGAAGCCGTCTCGACGATCCGCGGCGGCGGATTTCCGGGCCGCTCCTGCACCGTCACGCTCTTGGTCGTGAACGCCCCGAGCCGGTTGAGGTCCATGTACGGCGCGTATTCCTTGCCGTACCCGCACGTTCCCGAGGCCGTTATGACGGGATTCTGCAGCGTAACCTTACCCAGCGAAACGGACAAATCCGCCGCCGCGAGCGTCTCCATCGAACTCATGCCGGCCAGCATCCGAAGCCCGGACGGCTCTGTCAAGCCGCGCCGACAGGCGGTTTGCGGTGCCCACAGGATATGTGGGTTCCGCCGCCGTCTGCGGACGGCGCAGTTCTGCGCCCGCACACCGAACCCCGTTCTTGCTCCGGCAGCTTTGCATCGCGTGATGCCGACCCCTTCCTGCCGGTGTTCGCCGCTTTCACCGCAACACCGAGACGTGAAACCGGGCGCGAGCAACCTGCGCAGACTCTCGTCAGCCTCGCCGCCGCTTCAAACCCGCTCGAACGGCTCGAAGAGGCGCTTATACTCGTCTTGGCAGAAGCGGTCCGTCATCCCGGCGATGTAGTCGCAAATCACCCGGTGCAGGCCCTGCTCGGCAATGCGGCCGGCAAAACGCGGCTCCAGCAGGCCCGGGGTCTCCAGATACGCGTCGAAGAGACGCCGGATGAAGCGCCCCGCCTTGTCGTCCATCCGAATCAGGCGGTGGTGGTGGTACAGACGCTCCGCAAGAAACCCCTCCAGCGCGGCAAGCCGCTCCTCCATCGCCTCGGAAAGCCCCGCCAGTTCCCTGCTGCAACCACGAACGTCATCCACCGTCTCAACCTTCGCCCCGCTGATCCGGCGAGTCGTCTCCTCGACGATATCCTTCAGCAGCGCATCCTCGACCGCGTCGAGAACCGGCCGGCGCACGGCCGGCAGCGGCCGACGACCGTATCGTTCCTCTACCGCCTCGGCCGCATCACGCCAGATCGCCAGAGAATCCAGTTCTTCCCGCTCGATCAGCTTCGCCCCGATCGCGTCCTCCAGATCGTGGCAGTCGCACGCGATGCGGTCCGCCAGGCTCGCAATCTGCCCCTCGAGCGGCCCGCGCGTCCCGTCCGCCAGTTCGTGCCAACCCGGCCGGTCGAAGCGCGTCTCATGTTTCGCAAGCCCCTCGCGAACCTCGTACGTGAGGTTCAATCCCCGGAACGCCGGGTAGGGATGTTCCAGGAATTCCACGATTCGCAGCGCCTGCACGTTGTGCTCAAAGCCCCCGTGCCCGGCCATCCGCGACGCAAGCGCCTGCTCGCCGGCGTGCCCGAACGGCGGATGTCCCAGGTCGTGGGCCAGCGCCACCGCCTCCGCCAGCGCTGCGTTGACACCCAGCGCCCGGGCCAGGCGGCGCGCGAGCGCGGCCACCTCCAGCGTGTGCGTCAGACGCGTGCGGAAATGGTCATGCTCGTGTGTGACGAACACCTGCGTCTTGTATTGCAGACGACGGAACGCCGCCGAATGCACGATGCGGTGCCGATCCACCACGAACGCATCGGCGCCAACGCCCGTGCCGGGAACTTCCGGGTACTGGCGACCGCGCGATGCCTCCGCGCGGACGGCATAGGATTTCAGGGCGATCTCGTTCATGACATACCGGCGAGCGGCGGCAGGCCGATGCGCACGGCAGCCTCGGCGAACTGGGCGTACAGGTCGTCCATGTCCTGCGGGATCACCCGCGCGTCGCCGACGACACTCATGAAGTTCGTGTCGCCGTCCCACCTCGGTACGACGTGGGCATGCGCATGATCGGGAAGCCCGGCACCGGCACACCGCCCGAAGTTCATGCCGACGTTGAAGCCCGCCGGGTGCAGGACATCCGTGAGCAGGATCTGCACGTCGCGGATGTGGCGGATCATCTCGTCGAGTTCGGCATCCCGCAACTCGCGAAGGCTCGGTTCGTGCCGGCCGGGCGCGATGAGCATGTGCCCGTTGTTGTACGGAAAACGGTTGAACGCCACGAAGCACGTCGGCCCCCGCCATACCACATGATTCACGCGGTCGCAGTCTGCCGCTCTCCAATACTTGCAGAGGAAGCAGCCGTCCTCCGTACCCGCCGGCGAAAGCGAACGGATATAGGCCATCCGCCACGGCGCCGACAACGTGTTGTAGAACTCCGGCATAACGGTGCGAATGTACCGCGCGCGATGCAGAGCGACAAGCGGCGGCGCTCCGCCCGGCCCCCCTTCCGCCTCTCCCGGCCCCGGTAACCGGTCTGCGCCTCGCCGGCAAGCCGGCTCGTTGATTACGAGCAGGCCATATGCTACGATAGAGTAAGAACTCGGTCCTTCCCCACACGAGAGCGTGTGTGCCACGGGTTTTGATTGTACATCGTGATCCCGGCGCGGCGCAGGTCTTCGACGCCCTGTTGCACCGGCGCCACGAAGTGGTTACGGCGCGTGACTACACCGACGGCGTCAAGACCATCCGCGAACACCGTCCGTCTCTGATCCTCGCCGGCCTCGAAGGCCGCAATGGAGACGCCCTGTTGCTTCTGCGTTACCTCCGGGACAACGGCATCCGCATTCCGCTGATCGTCATTGCCGGCCGCGGTGCGGGCGTTTACCAGCATGCGGCGATGAGGCTGGGGGCCAGGGCGTTTCTGGAATACCCTGTCGACGAGAAGCGCCTCGGCGCGGCAGTCGCCGCCGCCCTCGCGGCGCCCCCACCCGGCCAGACAGCCATTCCCCCGGTCACTCCGGAAGAGGCGAGTGCGAACCTCACGGAGCTGGAAAAACGCCTCAACCGGCAGATGAAGTGCTTCGCCGGACGCAATCTCGTCTATCTGCAATCACACATCGGCCTGGGCACACGAGTCCCCCCGCGAATCTGCCTGAAGTGTCCGCTCCGTAAAGAATACGGCCTCGAGCCGAACGTGTATTACGAATTCATCCGCGATGTGTGCTGCGGCGAACCGGCACGCTGCGAGGCCGTCCAGATCTTCGAGTCGCAGCAGGACCGTTGACGGGCCCGGCAGACCGCTGGACGGCACACACCCGCCCGGCTGCACGTACAGCGCACGTCACGGTCAACGAGACCCCATTCGCGTCTGCCGCAGGGCGAGCCTTCGATACATGGTTCTTTCCGTCGGTTGCACACAGTAGCGAATCGACAGGCACGTTACCGCCAGCGACGCCAGCGCCAGGAGGCCGGCCGCGCATGCCGCCGCCGCCAGGACGGGGGAGTGGCGCAACAGCGCCGCCATGAGACACCCCGCCGCAACCAGGTTCAGCACAACGCCGCCGACGCACTTGACGATCACGATAGGCGGCAGCGGCAGAAACCGCCGGCCGCCCGGCTTGAGGATGCACCGCTCGCACAGCGCGCGGCCATCGGGGTTGTGAAAGACCTCCGCGAGCTGCCCGCAGCAGGCACAGATGCCGGTCTCACGGTTCCCGGCGCCTGCGCGCCCGGCCCGCATGAGCGTCTGATACGCCCGCGACAATTCCACAAAGCGGCGTTTCGCTTCCTCGTCGCCCTGCCGCATGTCCGGATGGTACTCGAGTGCCAGACGCCGATACGCGCGCTTGATTTCCCGACGCGAAGCCGTCGCGGAGAGACCCAGCATCCGCAGACACTCGGCGGCCCTCATGGGGGCGGTTGTTCTCACAGCTCACTCCGCAAACGCCCGCGACAACCCGCACCGGCTGCCGGACCGGTCACACAGACACCGAGACACCCCGCTTCCAGTATAGCACGAAGGCGGGGCGGTCATCGACAAGTCCGCCCGGCCTGCGTAGACTGTGAACCACGTGAGACGCAGGCGCCGCTCGGCGCGCGGCCTGCAACCGTGAGCGCGGATGCCGGGATGAACGAGCCTCCCCCCGAAACTGAACGTACGCCGTCGCCTCGTAGCAAGGCCGCCTGCCGGGCGGCCGCAATCGTCGTCGGTCTTGCCGTCGTCGCGGCAGGCGTCGTCTATGGCGGCGGGTTCCGGCGATCCTGCGGCGATACCTGGATCGGTCTGGCAGCCGGCCGCCTCATCAGCGAACGCGGGTATCGCCACTTCCCGGTAGCGGATGAGTTCACCTGGACCTTCGCCGGCCGTACCTGGTACAACCAGAACTGGCTCTACCACGTGCTCATGTATCAGATCCATGAGCGCATCTTCCCCACCGCGCTGGTCGGCCTCAAGCTGGCGAGCCTGCTGCTCATGGCCGGCACGCTCGTCGCCTGCGCCTGGAAAATGTGCGGCGAGGTCCTCCTGCCCGCCGTTCTCGCCGCCGGAGCCATCGCCGCCGGCATGTCCCTCTGGGAAATCCGCCCCTCGATGGCTACGAACGTGTTTGCGTGCGTCCTCCTCCTGACGCTTGTGTGGACCACTCAGGGCCGGGCCGTCTGGGGCCTGCTGGTGCTGCCCATCCTGCTCGTCTGGAGCAACACGCATGGCGGCTTCCTCCTAGGCTACGTCATGATTGCCGCCTGGGTGATCGGCGAACTTGTCGAGAAGCGGCGTCATCCCGGCTGGCGCACCATGTCCGCCCCGGCCGTCGCCACTACGACCGCTGCGACGCTGCTCAGCGTGCCGCTGAGCGCCTGGCTCAGCCCCTTCGGCTGGATGAACTTTGTCCACCCGTTCGTAGTGATGCGCTCACCCACATTTCAGCGGATCGTGGAGTGGCGCTCGCCCTTCCGCGTCAACCTGCCTGCCGACCTGAGCGATCAGGCTCGACTGATCCAGCGCCCCTTCTTCCTTGCCTTGGGCGTATGCGCCGCCGGCGTGCTTCTCGGCCTCTTGTTGCATGACTGGGCCTGGCGACGTCTGAGCCTGGCCAAACAGAGGATTCATGATGCCCAGCTGTCGGGAACCGGACGCGGCATCACGCTCAGCGAGATCGGAATCGTGCTCCTCGTCGCCTACATGGGCTTTGCCCACATCCGTTTCACCGTCATCTTCTATACGCTGATCGTGCCGATTCTGTGCAAGTTCCTGGCAATCCGTTTTCGCGAGGCGTCGGCAGCCTGGAACGGCAGGCACCCCGCACGGCGGCTGGATCGCCGGCATGCCCGCGCGGCGGTCTCCGCGATCGCTGTGGCGTTCGGCCTGGCCCTGATCCTTCCGGCACGAGCTCGCATCGTCGATGCGTACACCGATTCCGCGAGGCGGCCCTGGAAGCAGGGGGTCTTCCTGCATTACATCATTGACGCGCGCGAGCCGGGTTATTTCACCTCCTTTGCCCGCACAAACGGCCTCACCGGCCGCCTCTTCGCCGAGTGGTCCTGGGGCGGATACATCATGTTCAACTGGCCTCAGGCCAGACTCTTCGCCGACGGCCGTTCGCAAGCCTTGTTCGACGAGAAGATGTACAAACTGTATCACGCGATCGCCGGCATCGCCCCGCCGAGGGGCCTGCCGCCGGCCGTCCGCGGCGAGCAGATCGATCAGGCGCTTGAGCACCCCGATGTGCCCAGCCGACTCGGCGCGGAGATGGTGCTCTGGATGCGTGGCGGCGACGCCTGGTCGGATCGTATTGCCCCGCTCCTGGCGACGGGCAAGTGGATCCCCCTGCTGTGGAACGAACAGGCCAACCTTATGGTCCGCCGCGACGCCAGATCGCCCGGCCTGCCGGAGGCTAGCGCCCGCTTCGAGCGTCTCGATCTGAAATGGCCCGACGACGCCTGGGGGCTGGCCAGCCGTGCGCTGGCCGCTCAATACCTCCGCACCCCGGACTACGGTACAGCCATCGAGTATTACCGGCGCGCAATCGACAGAATCCCGCATCCGGACTTCTACGCGGCGATGCTTCCCTGCCTCCTCAACGCCAAGGGCGCGGCGGAGGCCCGCCGCTATTACACTGAACAGGTCGGCCGACTGCGTCGCGATGCCGGCACGCGCAGCCCCGACGAACGGGCGGCATCGCTCCGTATGCTCTCGACAATCCTTGGCCGCCTGCCGCCGGCCGATTCATCGCCGGCAGACCCTGCGACGCGATGCGCCCCGCCTTGCCCGCCCGCTCGTCGAACGCAAGTAGCCGACGCCGCTCGCGCCGGGTATAACTCTCACACGCGTGCGCCGCGATGGGCGTTGCGCGAGGGCAGGAATCCGCCGGGATGATTACGTCGGGCGGCAAGAAGTGGCGTCTGTTTCGCGCGTGGGCGGGCCGGCATCCGGTCTGGTGCGCCTGGCAGGTGACCTATCGCTGTAACTTCCGCTGCGCGTTCTGCCACTATTGGCGCGATCCGATGGGGGCGCTGCCGGAGCAAACGGTGGGCGACTTCCGCGCCGGCTCACGCAAGCTCGCCCGGTTCGGCTCCCTGCTGATTTCCCTGGCCGGCGGCGAGCCCCTGCTCCGCGAGGACATCGTCGAGATTGTCCGCGCGGTCGGTGAGTTCCACCTTCCGTTCATTACGACCAATGGGTTCCTCACCACGCCCGATCTTGCCCGCGATCTGTTCGCCGCGGGTCTGTGGGGCGTCTCGATCAGCCTCGACTACGCCGAACCCCAGCGCCACGATAAGGCCCGCGGAACGCCCGGCGCCTTCGACCGCGCCGTCCGCGCCCTCGATTACTTCGCCCGCGCCCGGTGCCGCGACTGGCAGCGCGTCAACGTAATGTGCGTCCTGATGCACGACAATCTCGATCACGTGGAACCGCTCATCCGGCTCGCCGCCGAGCATGGCGCGCACTTCATGCTGCAACTCTACGGCGTCCGCAAGACCGGCAACCGGCACTTCGTCCACGCCGCCGACCGTGTTTCCGCATCACGGCGCCTGCTCGAGCTCAAGCGCCGCTATCCGAACTTCCTGAGCAACAAAGCGTTTCTGGCCCGCTTCGACGAGGCACTCAACGGCGGCGTGCCCAACTGCCGCGCGGGGCAGGCCTTCTTCAACATCGACTCCTGCGGGGACATCGCGATCTGCGTCGAGGAACGGCCGAGGCCGGTCGCCAACCTCTACCGCGACTCGCCTCAGACGATCCTCGCACGCCTCGCCGATCGGGCCCGCGGCAACACGTGCACGGCCTGCTGGTACAACTGCCGCGGCGAGGTCGAGATGCTCTACAGCCCCCGGGGCCTGCTCAACAGCCTGCCCATGCTCCTCGACCGCGGCCGGCCGCCTCGATAGAAGGAATTGCCCCCCCGACGCTCTTGTGCGATTCCGCTACGCCGCAATCGGGTCCGGCCGCGCCTTGAACCTCGCGCGTCGGATTGCCCTTCCCTGCCGGGTGCCGCTCAGGTTCCCCCCGTGTATTGCCCGTACTCATGCGCGGCCAGGAACATCGCCTCCGCATTGGCCAGGCATCGCGGATCCAGCGGCACCATGAACGGCGACGACGTCGGGAACAGCACAAGCCCCCCGCCGCCCGCTCCTTCGGCGATCGCCGTCCGGACCTCCCTGCGGACGTCCTCGGGCGTACCCGCCTCCAGCGTACGCGCCTGTATCGCACCCATCAGGCACATGCGACCGCCGAGGCGTTCCTTCACTTCGGCCAGGGTGACGTCCGCCGTCGTCATCGGCAACGTCTCGATCGGCTCGAGCGCATCGGCGCCGATCTCGCCGATCATGTCCAGGATGTCCCGAAGCCGGCCGTGGCAGTGGATCACGCTGAAGTTGTTCGATGCGTGGATCACCCGGGTCGCTTCCTTGTCCTGCTCGATCACATACCTCGGAAAAAACACGTGCGGATTCAGCAGCGGGGCGCCACAGTACTCCGGCCCCCACAGACGAATCGCCGCGTTGCTCACAATTCCGCCGATCGCCCGGATCGCGCGCAACACGAGCTCCTGCGCCCGCGCAAGCAGCGCCCGGATCGGCCCGTCATCGTCGTGGCACCGCATCACGAAGTCTTCAAAGTCAAACAGCCCTACGACGTGCCCGATGGCATCGCCCACGCTGAAGCACAGCACCCCGGCCTCCCCCACGCCAGCTTCCAGCTCGCGCAGACGCCGTGCTTCCACCGTGTCCGGCGGCTCCGGGATAGACAGAACGCGCTCGATATCGCCATCCGACATGAAGACCGCCTCCACCTGCCAATTCGTCATCAGCCCGGGATCCCGCCGCGTCACCGACCGCAGCGGCCCCTTGGGCGTCTCTATCTCTGTGACCCGGACCACCGCCCCATCCCCCTGACTTTCCTGCCTGCCCCGGACCGCGTTTGGATCCCCAAGGAAGATCTGAGACTCCACCGGAGCGAAGACGAAGCTGTCGCCGTAGCGCCGCTGGAGATCCAGCAGCGGTCCGTACGACGGCTCCTCGTTGGCCCAGTCGTCGTTGTAGGGCGAATGCTCGTAGATCGTCACAGGTACCCGATCCAGCCGGCCCCGTCGCAGGGCCGCCAACAGTCTCTCACGCGATGTCATTAGTCCTCCTTTCGCCGCATGCTACCACGGGGGCCAGGCGCTCGGCCACCATCGGGTCTTCGCCTTTATCGGACAGCATCCCGCGCAGAATCTGCGCCATGTCGCCCGCAAAAAATGCCGCACACCTCTCAAGAAAAAGCGCCTGCCCTGTCGATACAGTTTTCGCCATGTTTCGCATCTTATCCAGATTCACACGGGACGCGCTAAACGTGGCCGCTTGGATCAAATTGGCGAGTTTGGGTACCAAATACAGGAGCCGGTAGGGAGTTTCCGGCGGTCAACTGATTCGCGCTGCGAATCCTCTCCCCTTCCGAGGCAGGAGGCTCAGGCGGGTAAAGAGAGCTGCGGCAAAGGCCGTGGCTGCTCGTTGCGGAGAGGCCGCGCGCCCGGGAGGTCATCCATGCCCTCGTCCAAGCTCCTCGATCGCTTCATGGCCCCGCTATTGGCTGGCAAACGACAGGAATGTCGAAAGATCCTCACTGAAGCCATCCAGGAGATCCAGGAGCCGAGGGGCGTATACGATCGGGTCATCTGGCCGATCATGGAACGGATCGACGCCCTGTACCGAGACGACCGCATCAACCTTGCAACCGAACACATGGCCACCCGCATCAGCCGGTGCCTGGTCAGCCAGCTTCAGGCCCACCTTCGTCCGCGGCAACCCAACGGCAAGCGCATCCTGATAACCTGTGCAGAGGGCGAACCGGAGGAACTCGGCGCTCAGATCTGCGCCGACCTCTTCGAATCGGAAGGCTGGGACGTCTATTTCGTCGGCAGCGGCGTTCCCGACGACGAGATACTGGCGCTGGTGGGGGAGTTGCGGCCGGATATCCTTCTGATCTTCGGCACAAAGCCGCAAGGCATCCCTGCGGTCCGCAGGCTCATCGACATGATCCGTGAAGTGGACGCCCACCCGCAGATGAACATTATGATCTCCGGCGGCGTGTTCAATCGGGCCGCCGGGCTCTGGCAGGAAGTAAACGCCGATCTCTTCGCCCCGAACGCACAGAAGGCCCTGGAAGTCGCCGAGAACGCCAAGCCGCGCACACCGACCGTCCGCGTGCCCGGCGCCCCCAAGAAGCGCCGGCGCCGCCGGCGGCCACCGCTGCTCGCTCAGCTTGAGCCGGAGGAGTAGGACCGGCGACGCCACCGCCGGTAGGGCCGCGCACGGGGCCCCCCGGCCGGATGCAGGACCGACCGACAAGACCGGCGCATCCATGTAACCGCCGTCTTCGGTGACAGGCTTGTGTCTTTGGGCAACAGGCACTCCGGCCGCCTCGGCGCCGGCGGGACGGCCCGTCCGGCATCAACCGCGCCTGGCCGTCCCACCAACCACAGCCGCCACTACTGGCCGGCCGCACCCACGAGCCACCTGACCCACTCGTCGATCCCCTGGCCCGTTCGAGCGCTGACGAGGAAGATCGGCGCCGCATCGTTCAACTGGCATATGTACCGGCGGCACCGTTCCAGGTCGAACGTGACGTGCGGGAGCAGGTCAAGCTTCGTCAGCACGACCGCGTTTGCCCGCTTGAACAGAAGGGGATACTTCGCCGGTTTGTCGTCGCCCTCGGCCGCGCTGAGCACGGCGACCGTCCGTTCCTCGCCGAGGTCAAAGCTCGCCGGGCAGACAAGGTTACCGACGTTCTCGATAAACACGATGTCGAGCCGATCGAGCGGAAGCTTCCGGATCGCATGGTAGACCTGCGACGCACCGAGGTGACAGCCGCCGTCCGTGAGCAACTGCATCGCGGGCACCCCGACGGCCGCGATCCGATCCGCGTCGTGGGTCGTGGCGATGTCGCCCTCGAGGACGGCAGCCCGCTTCGTCGCCGTCAGCTTCGGCAGGCTCGCTTCGAGAAGCGTCGTCTTGCCCGAGCCCGCTCCGCCGATCAGGTTCACCGAGGTCACATGATGTTGCCGGAGCAGCGCACGGGTCTCGCTCGCGAGGGCATCGTTGCGGGCGAACACGTTACGCATGACCTCAACGTTCATCGTCGATCTCCAGCGTAACGGAAGCCAGCAGAAGCTCGTCCCCGCCTTCCAGACGGATGTCCGGCGATCCGCACGCCGGGCACCGGTAGGCCCACTCCCGCTGTTCGCAGCGACCTCCACAGGCTCGGCATATCACGATCGGCGCGATCATCTTCACGTCAAGCACCGCCCCTTCGGCGATCGTGCCCGCGGCAGCCAGCCCGAAAGCATCCACGAGCATCTCGGGGACGATCTGCCGCATCGTGCCTACGCGGCACTCGAGCCGCTCGATCCGCCGCGCGTTGCGATGTTGCGCCTCACGCACGGCAACCTCTACCAACTCGGTGGCCACGGCGAATTCGTGCATACGCGCAGGGTCCGCTGTGCGAACCATCGGAGACACCCGACCGGCCGACCGTACGAAGTCGGCGATGCGAGCAGTTCGACATTCCTGGTCCGCGAAGCGGACCCCTACTTGAGCTTGCTCCGGATCACCTTGAGCATCGTCTCCGGATCGACGGGCTTCTGGAACACGCCGGCCAGCCCCAGCTCGGAGTAATCGGTGTTCATGCTCAGGTTGTCGCCGACGGAACTGAGCATGTATACCGGCGCTGTGTTCCCCAGCGCCATGATCTCTTTTACAAGGTGCGCGCCCGCATCGACCTCTTCCATCATCAGATCAACGATCACAAGGTCGGGCCGGCACTCCTTGTACACGCGCAATCCCTCTTCCGCGCTGGAGGCTACCGCCACCACATACCCGTGCGATTCGAGGATCACCCTCACCGAATCAAGGAAATCCTGGTCGTCATCCACGTAGAGAATCACGTGTTTTCCGTTCTTCATGGTTCGTCCCCAATTGAAGGTGCAATGCGACTCCGTGTCCGATCGCCCCGCTCCGCGCACGCCCCGTAGAAACTCCGCTCCCGCAGGTACGGCTCGATGAACCGCAACGCCGCCGTCAGGTTCGCCCGGGCCCCATCCGACAGGCCCTCGCCGAATCCGTCGAAAGCGTAGCCGCGGATCGCGAGCACGTACCCCTCCGTCCGCGCGCCGAACAGCCGGTGCGCCAGCGCGAGGATCTGTTGCGGCTCGGCGCTATGACTGCTGAAGGACACCACCGGATCCGGATCCGGCTCGATCCGGCGAAGCGAAAACGGCACCGCCCCGGCGACATCCGCATCCGCAAACACAACAACGTCGTTCTCCGCAACGCTCGCCGCGTGCTCGACGGTCAACTGATAATCGGCATCGACGGTCACCCCCGGCAGAGCCAGCCGCTCGACCGCGGCGGCCATCGCCGGCCCCAGGCCGTCATCGAGGCGACCGGGGTTGCCGTAGCCGATCAACAGAATCCTGCCGCCGCCCGGGTCCATCATCGGCTCCGACTGTCGAGCAGCCTCCCCTCGTGATCGAACAGTTCGACCCTCAGGGGCATCCGGCCGAGCGCATGCGTGGCGCACGACAGACACGGATCATACGCCCGGATGGCCACTTCCACCCGATTCAGCAATCCTTCCGTGATCTCCACGCCGGAGAGGTGATCCCGGGCCACCTTCTCCACAGCGCGGTTCATCGGTTCGTTATTGTTCGTCGTCGAGACGATCAGGTTGGCCATCGTCACCTGATCGTTGCGGTTCACGCGGTAATGATGGAACAGCGTCCCGCGCGGTGCCTCGATCAGCCCGATGCCCTCCTCGCGCCGCTCGCCCGTAACCACCAGGTCGGTCCCCTGCAGATCCTTGTCGTGCAGCAGGGCGCCGATCTTCTCGATGGCGTGCAACAGCTCGATCATCCGTGCCCAATGGTACGCCATCGTGATGTTGTTGGGCTTGCCGTTCGTAACCGCCATGAACTCCTTGCGCGCCGCCTCAGCCTCCGGCGTGTCAATGAAGTCGCAGGCATTCACGCGGGCCAGCGGACCCACGCGGTACCAGCCGTCCCGCGGGCCCAGCGACCGGATGAACGGGAACTTCATGTATGACCAGGGGCGGACTTCCTCCGCGATGTACTTGAGATACTCCTGGGAGTCCACCTGGTCGAAGATCTTCTTCCCGGCCGCGTCGATCGCCCGCAGGTTGCCATCGTACAGGTCCATCGCGCCATCCTGCCGCACCAGTGACAGGTGGTTCGAGTCGAATGAGCCGAACGGGGCCAGTTCCTGGAGGTGCTCCACGGTGTAGTCCCTGGCGATCTTCAAGGCACTGCGGGACCAGCTGAGCATCTGGTCGAAGTCCTTCAGGAAGGCATCGCGCTCCGCGAGACTGAGGTTCTTGTTGATGCCGCCGGGAATGGCGCCCGTGCCGTGGATCTTCTTGCCGGCCGTCGCCTTGATGATTTCCTGGCCGTACTTGCGCATCATTACGCCCTGGACGGCCAGTTCGGGAAACTTCGCGGCCACGCCAATGACGTTGCGGATCGCCGGGTCCGCGTCGAAGCCGAACAGCAGGTCCGGTGAGACGAGGTGGAAGAAGTGCAGGGCGTGCGACTGGAAGATCTGGCCGTCGTGCATGA
>CAZMVY010000053.1:0-22455 GCA_964569765.1 uncultured Planctomycetales bacterium | reverse complement strand
ATCAGGGGCGCAGCACGGCGGTGCTGGCGGCGGCCCTGCGCGGCGAGTCCGGCACGGCGCATCTGATTTCCGTTGATCCCCACGCGGAGACCTCCCAGCACCGGGATATGGTCCGGCTGAACGTGGAGACGACGGGCGAGGGCTCGCGGCTGATCCAGATTCAGGACAGCGTCGAGAACCTCACGGGGTTGCTCGGCCCCGACGCGGTCAGCCTGGTCTTTATCGACGGGGACCACAGCTACGAGGCCGTCCATCGCGACATCACCTGTGCGGACCGGTGGCTTGAAGCGGGCGGCTGGATGGTGCTGCATGACTACTGGCCGCAAGAGCATGTCCCGTATGAGGTTGAGCCCAGGTTGCTTGAGACGGTCCAGGCCATTCGCGACAGCCGCGTTCTGGCGGCCGGATATCGGCCGGCGGGCGCGGTGAAGGCGACGATTGCGTATCAGAAACTCGCCCGGAACTACCGATAAACATGAGACGATGGGTTTGTCCGACCGCGGCTGCAAGGGCGGCGTGCGGGCGGCGTGTCTCTGTGTTGAATGACAGGATGTCGGAGACGCAAGCGATGCCTGCATCGGAGGCAATCCCCGACCGGGTCCGCCTGCGGGAGGGGCGACGGATTGAGCGTAGCGCGGCCGATTTCATCGGAAGACTGGCCTGCGGGGCGGCCAAGGCGGGCATCTGGGGCCTGGGGTATCTGGGCTATCACAATCTTGTGCGCCTCCTCGCGCGGCAGGTGAGCTGCGTCGTGACGGATACCGTGGCGGAGCGCCTGGACCGCGTGGCGGAGGCGGGATTTGTGGAGGACGTACTTCACAATTACCACGGCTTCCGTGTTTCGGATACGGGCTGGAACCGCCCCGCGGTGGAGGTGAGCGAACCATCCGCGCTGGCGGCGCGGAACGATGTGAGCGTGCATTTGGTCTGCGTGCCGACGGAGAAGGACGGCCAGCCGTCGGACGAGCCGCTGACGGCGGTCATGCAGGTGCTGGCCGGCTCAGCACTCGGGCGGGCGGAAGAGCCTGTGCTGATCGTGTTGGAGTCATCCGGCGCGCCCGGGGCGATTGACCGCATCGTATTGCCGGCGCTGCGGCGGGCCGGGCACCAAGTCGGTCGGAACGTGTGCGTAGGCGCTGCGCCGCGCGGGGATTATGGGCGCAGTCCGTTCGAGGATCCGGCAGGATGCGTGCGTGTGGTCGGCGGCGCGACGAAGCGCTGCGGGGAACTGCTGTTGCAGTTTTATGAGTTTGCGGGTGCGCGGGTGCGGCTGGCGGCGACGCATCGGGAGGCGGAACTGGCGTGCGCGGTGTTCCGGGGGGCGCAGCATCTTCTGATGAGCTACTCGAACCAGTTGGCGCTGGCCTTCGGCGGGGCGGATGTCCGCGAAGTGGCCGAGCTTGCGGCGAGCATCGGTCCGCTTTCGCTGGGCGCGCCGGGGCTGGGCAGCAGCGGCTACTTTCTGCCGTTTTCCGCGAACCATCTGCGCGATTCCGCGGACGAGCCGGAAATGCTCACGCTTGTGGACGAGGCTTTTCGTTGCGACCTGATGATGGCGGGCGTCGTCGCGGACCGCGTGGTCGAAGCGGGGGTGCGCCGGCCGGCGATTCTGGGGTTGTCCGCGCTGGCGGATACAAGGAACCACATTCAATCGCCGGCGCTGCGGTTGGCGCGGGCGTTCCGCGGCCGGCTTGCGGAGGGGTATGTCTGCGATCCCTTCTACCGGGACGCGGAAGTGGCGGATCTGACGGGCTTTTCCCGGCTGGAGTGGCCCGAGGGGCTGGATCGTTGCGACGGCGTCGTCGTGGTGACGGGGCACCGGGCCTTTCGCATTGCGGACGGGGCCGAACTGACGCGCCGCCTGAAGAACGCCCGCCTCGTCCTGGATTGCTGCGGCGCGTGGGTCGGCAAAGGGCTGGCGGAGGCGGGAGTGCCCTACTTTGCGCTGGGCCAGCCGGGATGGGGAGGAATCGCCGTGTCGACTGATTTCGGGGTTGCGGGAAGATAGCGGGGCAGGACCGTGTGCGGGATTGCTGGCATGCTCTCCGGACAGCCCCGGACGGACCTGCTGGAGCGGGTCTGCGACATGACGACTGCGATCCTGCCTCGCGGTCCGGATCAGCAGGGCGCGTGGGCCGACGAGAGGCTGGGGCTCGGCATGGTGCGTCTCGCGATCGTGGACACGGACGTCCATACGATCCCGTATTCCAACGAGGATGGGACGATCCGGCTGGTGTACAACGGGGAGGTGTACAACCACCTCGACATCCGCCGCCGGCTCGAACAGCCGCATGTCTACGGTTCCCGGAGCGACACGGAAACGATCGTTCATGCCTATGAGGAACTCGGCATCGGTATGGTGAACGAGTTCAACGGCATGTACGCCTTCGCGCTGGCCGACTTCGACCGGCGGCGGCTGTACCTGGCGCGCGACAAGGTGGGCGAGAAGCCGCTCTACTACGCGGTCGCGGACGGATGCCTTTACTTCGCGAGCGTGATCAACGCCATCCTACGGTACGTGCCTCCGCGCTGCAACGGGGAATGTCTGTCCTACCGCGCCTTCGAGTTCTGCTGCGACCGCGACACGCTTTTCGAGGGCGTCTACAGTCTGCTTCCCGGCGAGTACCTGGAGGTTCCCTTTGACGACATTTCCGCGATGCGGCACGTGCGATACTGGCTGGTGACGGATCATCTGATCGACGTTCCCGACGACGAAGAGTATGTGGAACGCGAGCTGACGGAACTTCTGGAGGACGCTGTCCGGCTCCGCACGGGCAACAGTGCCTACGGCTTCGGCTGCCTGGTCAGCGGCGGCGTGGACAGTTCGCTTCTGGCATGCTTGGCCCGCCCGGATTACCTGTACAGTTGCACGTACGACATGGGTCCGTCCTACGACGAGCTGAGGTACGCCGAGCTTCTCGCGGAGCACCTGGGCAAGGAGCTGATCGTAGTGCGTCCGACGCGCGAGCAGTTCGAGGCCTTTCACGAGGACATCGTCTACAGCCTGGACCTTCCGTGCACCTGGACGAGCTTCAACCTGTTCTGTCTCCTGGACCGCGTGCGGGAAGACTGCAAGGTAACGCTGACCGGCGAAGGGCTGGACGAGCTGTTCGGCGGCTATCACCGGTATCTTCTGCTCTATCACGATGAACAGATCCGGCAGTCGGAGGCGCTGGGGGAGTACGGCTACCTGATCGAGAAGTACTACGGGGCGGCGTCGGACCGCTACGCGCGGCTCATCAACCGCTGCGAGGAGCCGAACGACGCGCGGGTGAAGGACTACCTGCGCCGCATCATCGAGCCGCACTTCGAGCGGATGGGCGACGTGGTGCACGGAATGGGCCTCGTGGACTTCTATACCACGATGCAGGTGCTCCTCCACATGGCGGATCGGATGAACATGGCCTACAGCATGGAGAACCGCAGCCCGTTTCTCGATCCGCGCCTCGTGCAGTTCGCCTTCAGCATGCCCTCGCGTTTCAAGATCCGCGACGGCGTAACGAAGTACATCATCAAGCGGATCGCCCGGAAGTTCATTCCGCGGGAGATTGCCGACCGCAAGGACAAGCGCGGGTTTCTGGCCCCGCTGAACGTGTGGTTCGGATGGGCGCAGGGCGGCAAGTACGACCGGACCGCCTATCGGCGCAAGTGTTTTGCGGACTGGCTGCGCGTGTTCTTCTCGGAGCAGCCCCGGCAGGAACGGAGGATGCCCGCATGCAGAGCGGCAGCGTCGGCATTGACATAGAGGCCCTCCAGCCGGCGGAGGCGCGACGGGAAATCGCCCGGCGACAGCGGGAGGATGCCCTGCGGCGGATGGATCCCTGCACCGGCGGGCTTCGGGAGGAACTGGCTGTCCCGGCGTCCTGCTGTGTGTGCGGATCGGATGTCGCCGCGGAATTGTTTCGGAAGGAAGGGTTTCGATACGTCCAGTGTTGCCGGTGCGGGCTGGTCTATGTGAATCCGCGCCTGAACGACGCGGAGACGCGCCGCCTCTACGCGGAAGGCGGGCGGGGCGCGTACCAGTTCGAGCACTTCTACCTGCCAAGCGCCGAGTATCGGAAACGGAGCCTGTATCCCGTGCGCCTCGATGCGATCGAGCGCCACCTGGGGCGGATCGGGCGGATTCTCGACGTGGGATCGAGCACCGGCCATTTCCTTCAGTGCGCGCGGGAGCGCGGGTGGGAGGTGTACGGCATCGAGCTGGCGGAGTATGCCGCCCGCTATGCGAGGGAAACGCTGAAGATCGAATCCGTTCAGTGCGCCGACCTCGCCGAAGCCGGCTTTGCGCCCGGTTTCTTCGATGCCGTGACGCTGTGGGATGTGATCGAGCATGTGACGGAGCCGCGCGACCTGCTGAGGCGCATCCGCGAGCTGCTCCGTCCGGACGGGATGGTGTTCCTTCACACGCCCAACGCGGAGTGCTTCGAGCGAGTGGTCCTCGGGCCGGACATGGTGAACTTCGCGGGCGATTTCCACCCGGTCTGTTATACGAAGGGGAGCCTGAGGCGGCTCGTCGAAGACGCCGGCTTCCTTCCCGAGACGCTCTGCACGTTCGGGCTGGATATCGCCCATATCGTGGACGTCTACGAGCGGCAGGGACGGACCGCCGAGACGGTGTTCCTGAGAGCCTTTGGCGGGGAGCTGCAGCGGCTGATCGACGCGGCCGGCGAGGCCTGCTACCTCGCCTGCTACGCACGCCGGCGGGAGAGGTTCCCATGAAGACGTTTTTCATCGGCACGCATGAGATCGGGGGCGAGGCGCCGCCGCTGATCGTGGCGGAGGTGGGCTTCAATCACAACGGGGACGTCGGCCTTGCGAAGCAGATGGCGACCGCCGCCGCGGAGTGCGGTTGCGACGCCGTCAAATTCCAGGCGTTTCACGGTCCGGAGCTGTTCGCGCCGGGCTTCACGGAGAGGAAGCCCGACGGCAGCGAGTGGCGCCCGGCGGAGTTTTACGCGCGATACGAACTGAGCGAGGAGGCCTACGCGGAGATCGCGCGGCTGTGCGCGGACCGGCGAATCCTGTTCCTGTGCACGCCGTTCGACCTCAACGCCGTCGCGATGCTGGAGCGGCTCAATGTGCCGGCGTACAAGATCGCAAGCGGCGATCTGACGTATGAGCGTCTGATCCGCGCCTGCGCTGCCATGGCACGCCCGATCATTCTGAGCACGGGGATGGGCACGCTCTCCGATGTGGAGGCGGCCGTCCGCTTCTGCGAGGCCGAGGGCAATCATGACATTGTGCTCCTGCACTGCACGGCGAGCTATCCCTGCAAGGCGCAGGACGTGCACCTGCGGGCGATGGGTGTGCTGCGCGAGGCGTTCGGGTATCCCGTCGGGCTCAGCGATCATACGGTGGATGCGGCGGCCGCGATCGGTGCCGTCGCGCTGGGGGCCGTGATGATTGAGAAGCACTTCACGACCGACCGCAGGCTGCCCGGGTTCGATCAGGAGATGAGCGTGGATCCGCCTGCGATGCGGGAACTCGTGGCGGGGTGCCGCGTGGTGCACGCCGCGCTGGGCGAACCGCGCAAGGCGCCGCGCGACAGCGAGTTGCGGATGGCGTTCTTCGGCCGGCGGAGCCTGGTCTACGGGGCGGACCTCCCGGCGGGCACGGTGTTGTCGGCGGAGCACCTGGGCGCGAAACGCCCGGCCATCGGCATCCCCGCGCAACACGGGTCGCTGGTGCTCGGGCACAGGTTGCGGTGCGATGTGAAGGCAGACGCCTTTGTGCGCTGGAGCGAACTGGACGGCGAGTAGAGGTCCGGCATGAGACTGCTGTTCACAGTCTGGGGCGGAATGCACGGAGAGCGGAGCCCGTACGAGGATCTCTTTGTCGCCGGTGCGGAACTGGCGTGCCGTCAGCACGCGGAATCCCTTGCCGCCTTCGGTCATGAGGTGGTCTTCGCATGTTTCGGACCGCGGGAGCGGGACGAGCAGGTGCGGGGCGTTCGCCTGCTCCAGCGGCGGCATCCGCTGGCGGGGCAGGCGGTTGGCGGGGAGGCATTCTGGCGTCGGCACTTCGAGGCGATCTTCGACGCCTCGGTGGCATGGACGGCGAAGGTGGTCCGTCGGGAGGGCATCGACGCGATCTATACGCGCGTGCTCTGGCCCACGGGCGTGATCGGATATCGGGTGCAGGAGTTGACCGGCGTGCCCTGTGCCGCGACGGTGGATGACAGGGTCTTCGTGGAGCAGTTGCTGGACGGCCCGGGCCGGCTGCCGGAGGCCGTGCGCTCCCGTTGGGCGGACGCGATGACGGCGGCTTGCGAGGGCGCCGGCCGACTGATTCTTCTCGCGCGGCACCTCGAACGGGAGGTTCGGCGATTCACGGCGTCGCCCGCGCCGTGGGAGGTGATTCCTTCCGGGGTGGAGCCGGAGCGTTTCGTAAACGCCGAGCCTGTGGACTGGCGGGCGCGCTTCGGCCTGCCTCGCAGCCGCCTGCTGCTGATGTGCGCGGCGCGGCTGGACTGGCCGAAGCGGCAGGACCTGCTCATCGAGGCGGTGAGCAACCTTGTGGCGGAAGGAGAGGATGTCGGCCTGATCCTGCTGGGTGCGGGGAGCCGGCAGGATTCGCTGCGGCGGCTTGCCATGAGCCGGGGCGTCGGCGAGCGGGTGCACTTCCTCGGCTACCAGCCGAACGACGTCGTTCCGGCCGCTCTGCTCGGTGCGGACGTCATCTGCGCGCCGACGGAGTGGGAGGCGTTTCCGATCCAGATGCTGGAGGCCCTCGCGACGGGCAAACCGATGGTTGCCAGCGCGGCGCCGCCGTACGACGAGGTGCTGGCGGGCCAGGACTGCATTCCGCTGTGTCCGAACGAGGCAGGCGCATGGACGGCCGCGTTACGGTGGGCGATCGGCGAGGGGCGCCGGGCGGAAGTGAACGCACGGCGTCGGGCGTTTGTGAGAGAACGGTTGCAGGACTACACGCAGGAGGCGACCAGCCGGGCCATCGAAGCCGCACTGGCGGAGATGGCGGCGGTGGCGGCGAGGACTGGATCATGAACCAGCGGAGTGTCGGATCGAAAGGTGATCGCGCCCGACCGAGGGTCGTGGCGGAGATCGAGGCGCGCATGGCCAGTTCGCGGTTGCCGCGCAAGATCATGGCGGACATCGAGGGGCGGACGATGCTCGGGCGGGTGCTCGACGCGGCCCGGCGCTGCGAAAGCATCGACGGCATCATCGTGGCTACCACCACGAATCCGCTCGACGACGAGACCGCGGCGTGGTGCGAATCGGAGGAAGTGGCGTGCTTCCGCGGCAGCGAGGAGGATGTGCTCGGGCGCGTTCTCGGGGCGGTCGAGCGGCAGCACGCGGACATCGTCGTGGAGATGACGGGCGACAACCCGCTGTCGTGTCCGGACGTGATTGATGCGCAGATCGCGAAGTTCCTCGAAGGCAAATACGACTACCTCGGGGACAACATCGAGCCGAGCTACCCGGTCGGATGCGGGGCGAAGATCTTCCGGACGGAAATGCTGCGGGAGCTGGCGGGCTGGTGCGACGATCCGTTCGTACGCGAGCACGTATCGCTCTACTTCTATGAGCATCCGGAGCGGTACCGGATCGGTACGCTGGCTGCTCCGCCGGAAGTGGCGTGGCCGGATCTGCGCGTGACCGTGGACACGCCGGAGGACCTGGCTTTCGCGCGGGCGGTCTTCCGGACGCTGCGGGAGCGGGGCGAGGAGATTCGCTACGATCGGCTTGTCGAGGTGGTGCGGGCGGGCCGCCTGAACGAGCTGAACGCGGGGATCCGCCAGAAACCGGCGCGCTACGACCGAGCTGCCCGGCAGGTGGGGGTGTGACGATGGCGGCCAGAACCTACACGGCGGCGGTCGTGGGACTCGGGCGGATCGGGTGGCGTTTCGATGAGGATCCGAAAGAGACGTTCATTCATTCGCACGCCGGCGCATATGCCCACCAGGGGCGCTTCCGGCTCATCGCGGCGGCGGACACCCGTGCCGAGCCACGCGAAGCGTTTCAGAAACGCTATCCGGACGTTCGCACGTTCGCGTCGCTCGACGATCTGCTGCGGGAGCAGGTGCCCGACTGCCTGTCGATCGCGACATACGCGGATTCGCATCTGCCGCTGGTGCGGGCGGCGGTGGCGGCGGGCGTCCGCGCGATCTGGTGCGAAAAACCGCTCGCGCCCTCGCTGGCGGAGGGACGGGCCCTCGTCGCGTGTTGCCGCGAGGCCGGCGTCGTTCTGGCCGTGAATCACTGGCGCCGGTGGGACGGCACGCACCGCAACATCGGCCGATGGTTGCAGAGCGGTACGATCGGCGACGTCCGGCAGGTCGTCTGCTACTACGGAGCCGGCATCTGGAACACGGGCATCCACCTGTTCGACCTGCTGGAGCAGTGGTTCGGCCCGGTGGAGTGGCTCCAGGCGTCCCGACCGCATCAGGCGAATGCCGTAGACCCGGACCTGGACCTCATGGGCGGGTTTGCACAGGGCGGGCGCTTCGCCTGTCGGGCGCTGCCGGTCAAACAGGAATACCTGATGTTCGCAATGGACATCTTCTGTAGCGCCGGCCGTCTTGAGGTCATGACTAACGCGGATGCCATCCGGATCTGGCGGGCGATCCCGAGCCCGACATCCAGCGAGTACCGCGTTCTGACGGAGGTGCCCGAGACGATCGCCCGCGAGCCGCGCAATTACATGGTGAACGCGGCGGCCGATATCGCGTGTTGCCTGGATGAGGGATGGGAGCCGGCTTGCACCGGGGAGAGCGGCCTGCGGGCGTTGCAGTGTGTGCTGGCCGCCGTGCGGTCGGCGGAATCGCAACAGGTGGTGCGACTCAAGGCGACGATCCCCGTCGCCGTATAGCGAACGGAGCACGGATACAATGAGCAAGCCGGCATTGCTGGGCGGCCAACCGGTACGGAGGCGTCCGTTTCCGCCCCCGAACAGCTTTGGCGAAGAAGAACTGGCGAACCTGAAGGAGGTGCTCGCGAGCGGCGTGCTTTCGGGCTTCATCGCGCGAGGGTTCGAGGCCTTTCGGGGCGGGAAGATGGTGAGGCGCCTGGAGGCGGGCTTTTGCGAGCGCTTCGGCGTCCGGCACGCCGTCGCCGTGAACAGCAACACGTCCGGGCTGCACGCCGCGCTGGCGGCAATCGGTATCGAGCCCGGCGACGAGGTGATCGTTCCGCCGTACACGATGTCGGCGACGGCGGCGGCCGTCCTGCACGCGAACGGGGTGCCGGTCTTCGCCGATATCGAGACGCGGACATATGGGCTGGATCCGGCCGACGTGGAACGGAAGATCACGAGGCGAACGAAGGCCATCATGCCGGTGCATCTTTTCGGCCATCCGTGCCGCATGGATGAGCTGCTCGCGGTGGCCCGCCGGCACGGTCTTCGACTGATCGAGGATGCCGCGCAGTCGCCGGGCGCGCTGTACCACGGGCGCCCGACGGGTACGCTGGGGGACCTCGGCGTCTTCAGCCTGAATCAGAACAAGACGATCACGACCGGGGAGGGCGGCGTCGTGCTGACCAACGACGAGGAGCTTGCCCTGCGGGTCCAGCTCGTCCGCAACCACGGCGAGGTATGCGTGGAGGATCTGCACTACGACAACATTCCCGGCACGCTGGGCTGGAATTACCGGATGACCGAGCTCGAGGCGGCGGTAGGGGTCGCACAGTTGGCGAAGCTGAATGCCCTGAACGCGCATCGGCAGGAGCTGGCGGCGTATCTGTGCGAGCGGATGCGGGGGATGAGCGGCATTGAGGCGCCCATTACGGAGCCGGACTGCACGCACGTGTACTTCTGCTTTCCCATGCGTTACGACGCGCAGGTCGTCGGGCTTCCGCGGACCCTGTTCGTCAAGGCGATGGCGGCGGAGGGAGTTCCGATCGGCGCCGGCTATGTGGCGCCGCTCTACCGCGAGCCGATGTATCGCCGCCTTCAGGCGTACGACCGAAGCCGGGGTTTCCCGTTCACGTACGAGCGTTCGCCCGAGCAGGTGCCCGACTACTCCGACGGCATCTGCCCGAACTGTGAGGCCCTCTACGAGAGGGAACTGATTCTGCATTTCTACTGTCGGCACCCGTTAACGCGGGGCGACATGGACGACGTGCTGGCGGCGATGGAGAAGGTACTCGACGGCCGGGCGGATCTGCTCGCTTCGCAGCCGGAGCCTGCGGCCGCGGCGTCCTGAGCGATCCGTTCGCGGATCACGGCGAGCGCCCGGCGGAGGTTGGCCTCGTAGGTCTGGTCCGCCAGCACGTCGCGGATCCTCGCCAGGACGTCCGCACGGGCCGCCGGGTCGGCGCGGTAGCGGCGGATCATTTCGAGGCATTGCTCGCGCGTGTAGAACTGGATCCGGTCGGCGAGATCGCCGAGTCTCTCCGCCCACGTAGGGGGTTCGAGCGTCATCATGAAGATATCGATGGCGTAGTCGTCGATAGTGTCGTGGCCGGGGATGTTTTCCTCGAAGTGGCTGCGGAAGACGATATCCTCCCAGGTGTCGAGCCGCGTTTCAGCGAGCACCTCGCGGTATGACCGCCCGCGATTGGCGCGCAGAAGGGCGAGCACGTTCTCCGCCGCCGGGCGCCAGGAATCCGCCGGGCACGCCCGGACGAGAAAGAATCCGCCGGCCGCCAGCCCGTTCCAGAAACGTATGTGGGAGTTGCTGTACTGGCTGATCTGGAGATTGATCGGCGTGGCGCGGAAGATCGCGTTCATCGTCGCGCCGTCGGTTACGACACCGCGGGCGAACGGATGGAACTCGGGATGGTTCTCCCATTCACGCCCGTACAGCCCGAAGGGGATGCCGGCATCCTTGAGCCATCGCAGCACCTGCTGCCGATGCACGACGCCGCCGACGTACAGCCGGAAGAGGCGCGTGAGCGTCACCCGCACCTCCTCGTCCGGGATATGGATGCCGGTTCTTTCCTCCGTTTCAGCGAGGATCTGTCGATACTGCACGTCCTCGTACAGGATGTTTCCCGTCCGGTAGGCGTGAAGGACGGCGTGCAGATACGACGGGGCGATCCGCCGGGCCTCCGGGGGCACGCCGGCGGACACGAGGGCGAGCGCGCCCGCGGGGGTCCGCCCGTGATTGCTGGCAAAGCCCACATCGGGGATCGACCACGCGGAGAGGTCCACGTTCCGGGCCGCATCGTAGGATTCGAGATTCGTGCTGAACGGCATATGCACGAGGCATCGCCGCGGGTAGCGGTAGCAGTGCACGAGGTCCACCCCGCTGCCGAGGACCAGGACGAAATCGCGCGGGCCGATCGATTCGCCGGCCTGGGTGCAGTACAGATTTGGCATCCGGTCCTGGATCCAGCAGATGTGATACAGCTCGGGGAAATCTCGGAACAGCCATTCGTAGCGGAGATGGTCCAGCATGAACACTACGTCAGGCCGGAATCGGTCCAGCTCGCGCAGAACGGAGTATTCGGTGCATATCCGGGTCTCGTCGGTTTCGATGGCGAGTTGCGTCTCCCAGCCGAGGCGTCGGAAGGCCTGTTCCATGTCGGCGGTGACGAACTGCAGGACGGTGCTGAGCCGCGTCGTGACGAGGTAGATCCGCGGCGCACGGCCGAGTGTGCCCGAGAACACGCGCTGCCCGTGGTCGGCGGGCAGCGCGCGGTAGTATGCCTGCAATTCCGCCTTGAGCTTCTCCTGTTCACGTTCCCGCGAGGCGATCATCGCGTTGATTGTCTGCTGGACGGCCGGCGCGGTCCCCACGGTGACGCGGGGGATGAACAACTGCGGGTCGTTTTCCAGATCGCGGCGGAAGGATTCCAGGCATGTACTCCCGAGATACCAGTGTACGCGCGGGGTCTGGAGATAGGGCCGCAGGTCCTCCAGCATGGCAAGTCCGTAGAAGGCCTGCACGTCGGCCTCCAGAATCCAGAGCGATTGCTGCGGGCTCGGGTCGTGCTCGGCCGGCTGCGTGTGATAGCACTGTCGGACCAGGGGCCACGCCTCAAGCGTCACGAAGGCCAGGGAGATCGTTTGCAGCATCTCCTGCTTCTCGCCGGGGATGCACGGCAGATCGGAGGGAAGCGAGAAGACGCGAACCCATTGTCCCTGGCGGTACGCATCCAGCCCGACGGCGGAAGGCGTTTCGACCCGGCGGACGTGCAGCGGTGGCCGGGCCGCCGCCAGGGCCGCGTACGTCTCCGCATGCGGCGCGCACAACGCCAGCACGTTTTCGCAGAGGCGGCGCCGACAGGCGGCGTCGGCGGCCCAGAATCCGTCCAGGCGGCCCGGTTCCGAGGGGAGAACCGCGAGGGCGTCCTGCCACTTTCCTTTCCAAGTGAGCACCGCCGCGATGATGCAGGCGGCCGTTTGGGCACACCCGTCGAGGTCGGCCAGGGTTTGGGCAATTGCGTTGGCTTCGTGAGGGCGGCCGGTGAGGAGGCAGCAGCGGGCGAGTGCTTCGTATACCTGCGGGTCGGGCCGGTCGGCAACGAGTTGTCGGTAAACGGTGCAGGCCGGTTCGTATCGCCCCAGTATCTCAAGCTGCAAGCCCAGCAGCCGCAGAAGGTCGGGCCGCGGGCCGTCCTGTTCCATCGCGCGGCGCAAGGCCGCCGCTGCTTCCTCATGGCGGCCTGCCGCCAGGTGGTCGGCGATGTCTCGATACGCGATGTCGATTTGTTCCCTGGGGATCCGGCTCATGAGGCCCTTTCCGTTGCGAAGGTTGCGGCGGCGGCCCCGGCGCCAACGATTTCCTGCACGAAGTCCGCCACCCGTTGCGCCGCCAGCCCGTCCCGCGGGCCGGTGAAGGCGTCGCACGCGGCGAGCGCGGCCTGTTGTTCCCGGCGCCGGCGGCCGGGATCGCGCAGGATCGCCTCGAGCCACCGTTCGAGTTCTGCGACGGAAAGGACGCGCGGCCACCCCGCGAATACATCGCGCGCGTACGGATTCAGCCAGCACCGCGCGTCGTCCAGCAGGACGACGGGCGGCTTCCAGAAGCAGATTTCAAGCTGGGCGCTTGTCGTTGCATTGCAGATGACCGCTGCGTCGATCGCCGGCCCGAGGTCGGCGAGCGTCACGTCTTCCGGCACCGATACGTTGCGGTGCGCCACGCGGCCGAGGAGGCTTCGGTAGACGTGAAGGTGGTCGGTTCGCGGGTGGCCTTTCACGATCAGGTGCCAGTCCGGATGGCGATCGGCCATCTCTGCGATCCGTTTCCAACTCTGGATCGCCCGGCGCATGTCCACGTTGGGAAACCACGGCGAGCTGGAGCTGATGCACTCGATATACGTCGGTAGCAGAAGGATCAGTCGGCGCGGCGGCGCGATCCCCAGTTTGCCGCAGACGGCCGCGCGGGCCTCGCCGCCGCGGGATTCCGCCTCGGCCGCGGATCGAAACAGCGTGTCGCTGTGCGGATGCCCTGTCGCCCGGACGTTTTCGGCGGGCGTTCCCGCCGCCGCGGCCCGCCGCGCCTGATCCGCGGACAGCACGGCCAGGTGCGAGTGGGCCCAATGATGATAGACCGGGTCGACGGGCGACATCATGTTGTGCAGCATCGCGAGCACGGGGATTCCGCATGCCCGGGCGACGCCGGCAAGCGGGAGATCCCAATTGACCAGGACGAGGTCGGGTCGCCAATGGGCCAGCCACGCCGTCCACCGCTCGATCTGGACCAGTATCTTCCGGAGGTAAGGGCCCAGCAGAAAGTCGAAATGGCTTTCGATGAACGGATTATCGAAGTAGACGCGGAGATCCGGATCGACACAGTGGCGGGCCGTATCGCGGCGCAACGCGGTGTCGCGAAGGATCGATGCCGCCGCTACGTCGGGCGGCGTCGGCTCAAGATCGGCGAGCTCATGAAAGGCATGGCCGAGGGCGGCCAGTTCGGCGCGCGTCGGGGGATCCAGGACGAGGGCGAGGTGCAGGACCTGCACCATCCCTCGGCGTCGGAGCTCTTCGACGACGGGACGCTGCTGGAGTAACTCGCGGCCGTTGCCGACGGCGATGACGAGCGGTTTCGCCGTGGCGCGCCGGAATGGGCGACGCGGCCCCGGTGCTCGAGGCATCGAGGCGCCCTTGACGTCCTCCCAGGGGACGTATCCGGGGATGCCGCGGCGATCGATCGGGACATAAGGAATCTCCCGCGTCACGGCCTCGAACCTCGCAAGGCCCTGCACGAGCGGCATGCGGCGGTTCTTGCCGATCGGTTGCTCCAGTCCGTGCACATCCGTTTCGAGAAATCCGATCACGTGTTGCGGGCGCAGTTGGTCCAAGGCCTTTCGGATCGTCAGTACGCTGTATGCGACGCGTCGGAGGCAGTAGAGATGGCGCGTGGGGGCGAGACGGAACGGGTCGATCCCGCGGTATTCGACCGGCGGGCGGAACAGCCCGTTCCACGCATGCCAGAGCCGGTCGAAGAACGCGTGAAGCCGATCGCGGTCCCCTTCCGAAACGAATTCGCAGGCCGTGTAATGATCGACACCCTCCTCGAGCAGATGGTGATGCAGAGCAGGATCGAAACAGACGAGTGCTCCGTCCAGTGCGTCGCGCCGCCGCCGGCGGAGGGCTTCAATGTCGATCTCCTCCTGTACAAACGTGAGTGTCCGGTTCGCGCTCATGGGCGTTTACACGGGTCTGCGGGCCGTTACCAGCATGTGCCCGGAGCAGTTGTGGACCGCGATGAACTCCTGGAAGGCTGCTCGTCGCGATTCGGCTTCTGCCGAATCATCGAACAGAAGATGATTCAGAAAGTGGCCCAGGGAGGGGTCGGGGCGGCCGAGTACGTCGCGGACGCTCTGAACATCCGTCTGTCCCGGTGTCTCCACAACGATGTCTGCCATCCCGGCGCTTTCGAGAAGCAGCCGTATACCCTCGGGCGTGAAATACTGGTAGAAGACATGCGGGATCATCGTGTGGTGTCGGGCCCGCAGCGTGAGGTACTCGAAGGACAACACATTGGTTGTCGTCAGCAGGAGTACCCCGCCCGGGCGAAGGGCCTTGAACACCGCGGCGACGGTGTCGCGCGGGCTGGCTACGTGACAGAGGACTTCCCAGGCGCAAACGGCATCGAACGCCGACCGCGGGAGGTCCAATTGCTCAATGGGGCGATCGTGAACGCGCCGACCCAACCGCCGGTTGTGGTCGATCGAGAATCGGCACGGTTCCACGCCTTCCGCTTCGTAGCCGGCGTCCTGGAGCAGGCGGAGGAATGTGCCCACCGCGCAGCCCAGTTCGAGCACGCGGCCCCGTGGGATGTGCCGGCGGAGCCGTTCGAGCCGCGGTCGGAAGATGCGCTCACGTCGCACGGGTTCGGTTGCCAGGAGGATATGTTCGTGGAAGTAGTTCAGCGCTTGCGAATTGCACACCAGGTGGTGCATCGCCTCGGCGGATAGCCGGGGGTCGATGTAGACACATCCGCAGCGCAGGCACTCCTGGTAAGCCGGTTGCACATCCGGGTCGTACGGTCGGCGCTCCTTGTGCCCGCACACAGGGCAATCGGTGGGCACGGCGAACGCGGGGTGCAACCATCCCTTTGCGTCGAAGTATTCCTTCCGTTCCTCGTCGAGAAGCCGGGTGTACTCGGCCTTGGCCTCTTCGGGGCGTATCTCCAGAGTCTGTAGCATCAGGCGGGCTCCTGGCGCACAAGAAACCGTCGGGTGCCGCAACGCGGCCTCCGTAGTAACATCATCGGAGATTATCGGCACATCTCGTGAGACGGTTTTCCGCCAGGCGGAGATGCGTCGCAAGGCCGGGCGTACCGGGTTTCGTACATGACTTGCGGTCGGATGCGGCGAGTGGAACGGCCAGCCTGAGGGTTGCTCGCTCTACGGACGGGAGAGCCGATTCTTTCGCGCGCGGGGCTGCAGGTCTCCAATCGCATCCAGCGCCCGGTGAAGGCTCTGGAGGGGCTGTGCCTCGATCTTCGGCTCGTACAGTGAGCCCCGCACCCGAACCTCCATGAGTTCCCGCGCTGCGCCCTCGGCCAGCTCCGTCAGCACCCCGAGCGGAGGGAGCCGGTGGGGACCTCCCGCGAGCAACCGCAAGTCGATCGCCTGCGTGGCCATGTTCATCCGGCCCGCGCCGACCAGCGAGACGGCGTTGCCGCGGAGCTCGATCGGGCGGAGTGTGAGTGAGTCCCCCTGTAACGTGAAGTCGGCAATGCCTTCGTGGAAGGCGTTTTCGTCCGGCGGCGCCAGGTTCAGTGCCCCGACGATGGCCAGCAGGAGCGGGATCTTCATGATCTGGGCACGTTCGATGCGAATGGTCCCACCGCCTTCCCGCGGTTCCCGCGTGCCCAGCGATCCGTTCACGAAGAGCATGCCGTCGATCACGCCCTGTGCCTGCACCGCTCGGGCGTCCTTCTCGCGGTCCGCTTCGAGGAAGGCGGGCAGCGAAACACCGCGTGCCACGACGGAGAGACCGTATGTGGTTCGATCGCGACCGAACCGCAGTTCGGCGAAGCCGGTGGCGAGACCGTCGTACAGGTCCGCGCGGAGGTCCGCGAGGTGGAGCACGGCTTCCCCAGGCGGCTTGGCGAGCGTGCCGCGGACGTTCGTGGCCACACGCTGTCCGAACCGTATCCGCCGCAGGTCGATGTTGCCCTCGATCCCAGGACTGCCCCCCGCCGTCGTGCCGTGCGCGTCAATCGCTCCTTCGATGTCGCGCAGTGTCCCGGCCGCGGTCAGGTCTACCTTCCGCAGATCGAGACGCCCGTCGAAGTTCCAGCGGGTCGGGTTGCCGGCCTTCTGCTCAAAGCTCAGGCGGCCCAGCGACAGATCGAACGTTCCCGCAGGCTGTATGCCGTCCCACGCCCGCCGGGCCCGCCACGGCAGCGCCCGGCGAATCGCCTCGCCGAAGGTCATATCCGTTGCCCGCATGCAGAGCTCGGCGGCGAGATCGTCGCCCTGCCAGTCGACACGACCATCGAGAGATACCCTGCCGTCGCCGATCGTCCCTTCGATGGCGCTCATTTCCACGCAGCGGCCTGTTGCGCGAACCATTCCTCGTATGTCGGCGATGCGGATCGGGAATGCCAGCGGCGAGATCGTCAGGTTCTGCGGCGAGATCTCGGCCTGCGCGTCGGTAATCGCCCTCGTCCCGTTGCCGGTTCGCCGGACGCGGACATGAGCATCGACTTGCCCTTGGGGCCGCAGGGCCGTCCACACGCGCTGGGCCTCGAGCGGGAGCGTCTCGAAGAGCGCCGGCGTCAACGGGATCCGATACCCCGTCACGTTCACCCGCATCGCGCCGGCGTCTGCGGCCAGCGGGATCGCGCCTCGCAAACCGATCAGGCCCGATTCATAGCACGCCGCCAGATCCTGCACTTCGATGTGTTGCGGCAGAATTCGCAGCGCGGCCCGCACGTCCGTCAACTGCAGCGGAACGAAACCCGGGCAGAGCGAGGAGAGCGTCAGGAGGGTACCGAGGTCGTATTCAAAGGTTCCGTCCTCGCCGGTTCGGACGGTCCCGTCGATGTCCGCGGCGCCGGCCACATCGAGTGTGCGGAGCAGGTTGCTTCCCGGCTCGGGTATCGCGCCGGCCAACGCGCTGTCCACGGGAAGGTCTTTCGCGCGAACGGCGAGGTCCACTTGCGGCGGTCGGCCGGGCGGCGTCGCGACGACACCGGCAAGCGACCAGACGGCGCTGCGATATCGTCCTTGCACATCCTGCACGAAGAACTCATCCGGGGTGATCTGAAGCTGCCCGCACACGCTGCTCATCGTCAGCGGGAGGTCGGCGTAGCAGGCCGAGATGCCCAGCAGATCGGTAGAGACGTGCGTATCCCAAGGCTTCGTGTTCTTGCCTGTGCCCGGCTCCCGGTGCATCGCCGCGCGGACGTTGACGAAACCGGCGGGGTGGAGCATGTCCCACACGGCGCGGTAGGTCTCCGGGAGGCAGGACCGGAGCGACTCGTCCAGCTCCACGCGGAACGCCTCGACCGAAAGGTCCACGCCGCACGCCCACGTTGGCGAGGTCATCCGCGCATTGACCGCGACGGTCGCCGTCCCGTGCCGGCCGACGAGGTTGTCGATCCGCACGTGGCCGTCCGGCTCGAAGCGGATGGTTCCCCGCAGATCTTCCAGGAGGTACGGGAACCCGATGAAGGCGGCGCGAGCTCCGAGCGCCGTCAGGGTTCCTCCGCCGAACTCCAGGGGGGCCCCGCGACCCGCCTTCCGGGCCAGCTTGAATGCGAGGTCGACGTGGCCGACGGGCGAATAGAAGTCGCAGAAGTCCACGAACTTGGGCCACTGTTGGATGAAGCGGGCCTCCTCCGGGCTCTGCGTGCCGGGAAGGGCGGGCAGGCGGATGTGGCGTCCCTCGATGGCGATCTCGAAGCCGATGTCGTCGAGGCTCCTCATCGTGGCGACGTTGGCGAAGATGCGGCCGTTCAGTGTGCAGGTGCCGTCCCGCCATTGTCCGACGAGCGATATATCCACCGCCGAGCCGTGAAAGATCAGCTTCCCTTCCACGTGGGTGAATGTGAGGTATCGCTGCTCGCGCGGGACCGCGCGATCCTGTTCACTGACGGGCACGGCGATACTTGCGTTGTGCAGCGTGATCTGCGCGCTGCTGCCGGCGGCGGGGTCGTAAGCGAGGCTGTCCGTGCGCACCTGTCCGCGCAGGTCGAGAAGATCGATCCACCGTTCGAGTTCGAGGGGTGCCGCCCATCGAATGCTGGCCACGGGAATCGTCGGAAGCCCGCCCTCGGCCGTGCGGAGTTGGAGGGTGGACATGTCGAGCATGAACCGCCCGTTTTCGATCGGTTCGCTCCGCGTTCGCCATCGTACGTCGTAGAGCGAACCGGACGCGCTTGTCGCGGTGACGTCGAGGGCCAGATGACTCGGCGCACGTCCGGGCGAGGATCGCGTCCACAGAAGATCCACAACCGCGCCGCGGAGGCGGATGGTGGGGCTTTTCGCAGTCGGGCGCCGGGCCCGTTTCCGCTGTCCCAACAGGAACTCCCAGTTGCGGGCGCCGCTCTCGGGGTCGCGCAGCAGACGAAGCATCGGCTCGAACGCGGTGATCTCGGGCACGACCAGGTCGCCCGTGATGAGGCTGAGCGGGCGGAGCTTCAGGTACAGGTCCTGCGATGTAAAGATCGTACGGTCGTCGAAGGAATTGTGCGGCGCGTTGAAGGAGGCATCGGGTTGTGTGGCCACGCGCACGTTCGCGAGGTGGAGCCCCTCGAACAGGTTGAACCGCGCCGTCTGGATCCGCACGATACCGCCCGTGATCTCCTGGAGGTACGCCTCGGCGAACGCGCGGATGCGCTGTGGGCGGGTCAGGTAATGGTACGCCCCAATCAATCCGAGCAGGAGAACCAGGCCGGCCAGACCGAGCCATCGGCGGCGCGACGAGATCGGGCGGCGCCCGAACTGTGCATCTCGCAGGAGCTTACCCATCCCTGACTCCGCTGCGGTCGCGGCCCTGCTGTCGAGCGATTGCCCACCCGCTCAATACGTAGATCAGGGGCATCGCCGGCACCCGGTACCGCACGCTGCCGACGTAGATCATATGAAGCAGTGTGAGATAGACCGCCGGGAGAAGCAACAGCAGGATATCGCGGCCGCGGCGAATCCGAAATGCGCCGATCAGCGCGGCTGCCAGGACGAGTGTCATCCATGCGGCGCTGACGGCCATTTTCAACGGGGTGCGGCTGCCCGGCTCGTTGGGTACGAACGACCACATCCGCCCGAACTTCGCCCGGGCCAGCGTCAGCACGCGGGCGGGGTCATCCCGGGCGATCCGCCACGACTCGCGGGTGAAGTAGGCATTCCACTGCGTCTCGGACAGGCCGTTCACGTTCGGCATGGTTTTCGTGTACGCAAGGTCGCTCGCGCCGGTGGCCCGCGGCCCGAGCCCGTCGTAGAGCGAGATCCCCGACCGCGTCGTGAGCCAGACCCATTGGCCGAGGACGACGCGATTTCGTACGGCCCACGGCAGCAGGAGCAGGATGACAGTGACCACGGCGATCACGCCGGACCTGACGGCGGGGGCCCGGGGCCTGGCAACGAGCGAGGAGACGACGGCCCAGATGGGTACGAACGCCGCGATCGACGGTCTCACGTAGACCGCCGCCGCGAAGAGCACACCCGCGAGGATCGCGCGCAAGGACGGATGAGTCTGCCCCTCGGAGCGGTCCCGATATGCGGAATCCGTGGGGCGTGGCCGGACGTGCATTGCGGCCGCGCCAACATCCGGCCACGCCACCGCCAGCGCTGCGCACAGGATGGTCGTGAAGATCGTCTCCGTCAGCAGCAGATTCGAGAATCCGAAGATGAGAAAGGGGTCGGCCGCGACAAGCAGCGCCGTCGTCGCCGCCGCCCGGCGTCCCGCCAGCCGCCTGGCCAGGGCATATATCGGAAAGACGGCTGCGGCGCCGACGGTCGCCTGTGCCAGCCGCGCCAGAAGCATGCCGTGCGGCCGGTCCGCGAAGAGCGACAGGAAGGCGGGGTACAGCGGCATGAACGTGGCACGGTAGCCGAACTCGTCGACAAGCCCGTGTCCGCCTGCCACCGACCGCGCCAGCCGCCAGTACTGCTCTTCATCCGGGAATGTCAGGACGGTCGAGCCTGCACGATGAGCAAGGATCCATGCGCACCGCAGCGTCAGCGCAAGGCCGAAGACCGCCACGACCAGCCGCGCAGCGGAGGTCTTGGCCGTTACGATCGCCTCCATCGCAGACGTAGAACCCGCTGCGTCTGCTCCGTCACCCGCGCCCGCTGGTCGATTCGCAGTGGGATCACCCATAACGGTCCCTTTTGATCGCAGAGGACGGCCGCCCGCTCCCGTTGCGACTTGGGTATCTTCTCATCGAGCAGGAATTCGGCAACCTTCTTCTCGGCGGTCATGCCGAGCGGGCAGAAGCGGTCGCCGGGCCGGGGCCGGCGCACAATGAGCGGTGGCGCCACGGCATCCCAGTCGAGCCACTCCTCATCCGCCGGCTTGGTCTCACGAAGACGCACGGCGGCGCCGCTTTCCGCCGTTTCGACATCGGTCGTGATCTCCAGCCGCAACTCCGGCAGCACGGCCCGCCCCGGTACATCCAACGGCAGATCGAGGATCGCCACGGCTTCCGTGTCCGCCGCGCGCCGGAGAATGAGCTTCGTGTACGACTTCTCCGCGCGCAGCCCGCCCGGCAGATCCACGGACTTTCCGCTGGCCGGCTGCGCGGCCAGGTCGACCACCGCGGTCAGATGGCGGGCGTTAAGATCGCCCTCTCCGGCACCCAGCCCGAGCAGGGCCAGCCGGACGACTTCGGTCTGCAGGAGCCGTCGCTTCTTCTTCAACGCGGCGGCGTCCAGCACGATTTCGCGTTCACCCCGATCCACCAGAATCGTTTCCAGCAGGCGCGCGGCGGTCTCGCGAAGGTATTCGTCGAGGCCCGCCGCCTGCTCCGACAACCGCAACATCGCGTCGATTGCCTGCGGGTTGAGGCGCCTTTCCACAAGCGGAAGGATCTCGTGTCGGATTCGATTGCGCGTTGCCGTGAGAACGTCGTTGGTGGAGTCGTGGCGGAACGGAATTCCGGCCTTCGCGAGGAACTCGCGAACCCGGATCCGCCGCATGTAGAGCATCGGCCGGACGAGGCGGATGTCGCTACCCGGCCAGAGCGGCCGGCTGGGTCGAATACCGGCCAGCCCGTGCAGCCCCGTGCCGCGGAAGAATCGCTGCACGATCGTTTCGGCGTTGTCGTCCGCGTGGTGGGCGACGGCGAGCACGCGGGATCCGGTCTGCAGGCACACCCGCTGGAAGAACGCGTAGCGGCAATCGCGGGCGGCTTCCTCGATGGATACCTTTCGCCGCCGGGCTTCCGCCGGCACGTCCGCCCGCCCGGCCGAACATGGCAGCCCGAGTGCCTCCGCCTGCTCGCGAACGAACCGCTCGTCCGCGTCGGCCTCTGCCCCGCGAATGCCGTGATGGAGATGGGCCACATGGAGCCGGATGGGCCAGTCCGGTGACTTGCCAAGCCGGAGCAGCCCGTGCAGCAGCCCCATCGAGTCCGCCCCGCCGGAGACGCCGACGACCACAAGGTCGCCCGGGGCGAACAGACCATGGCGCTCGATGCTCGCTCGAAGTTCTCTGACGAAGGACTCCACGGGGGTTGCGGTATCCTCTTGTGGTACCGGGCCGACGGCGCCTGCTTATCGTATCGGCGCAGGTGCACGCGAGGCAACAAGGCAGGTCCCGGGGGCCCGATTCACTGTCGGCCGGCGACGCCGTCTCCGACGAATCTACAGTGCGGCCAGCCGCGAGCGGTGATAGGCAAGGCGCTGCGAGGGCGTCCTCCTGGCGAAGTCCGGCGAGCCGTCGGCCTTGCGCGGGAAGTCGAGCGTTGCGCCCGGCGTCGCCTCGGCGGCGGCCGTCTCCGGCGGGGCCGCAGGCGTCGGCCTGCTCGTCGCGGTTATACTCCTGGAGGGCTGGGCCGTTTCTGTGGGGCGGGGAACTGACGAACCCGCGCCTCGCTCGCCATGCGCTGGCGGGGGGGCGGCGGCGGGCCTGGCACCGGGCGGCTCATGT
>CAZMVY010000052.1:0-22564 GCA_964569765.1 uncultured Planctomycetales bacterium | reverse complement strand
GCCATGACCAGATCGAATCGCACGGACAAGCTGAATCGTCGTGAGTTTCTCGCCGGCGCCGCCGCAGCCACCGCGTTCACCGTGGTCAGGCCGTCGTCGGTCCGCGGCAGCGAGGCCAACTCGACCATCGAGCTGGGCCTGCTCGGCTGCGGCGGGCGCGGCAACTGGATCACCGCCCTGTTCAACAAGCACGGGAAGTACAGGTTCGTGGCGTGCGCCGACTACTACCAGGACCGCGTCGACAAGACCGGCGATGCTCTGCAGATCGACGCGGCCCGCCGCTACACAACGCTGTCGGCCTACAAGCGGCTTCTCGACGACAAGATCGACGCCGTCGTGATCGAGACGCCGCCCTACTTCCACCCCCGCGAGGCCGCGGCCGCCGTCGAGGCGGGCAAGCACGTGTACCTTGCCAAGCCGGTCGCCGTGGATGTGCCCGGCTGCAAGACGATCGCCGAGGCCGGCCGCAAGGCGACCGCGAAGAAGCTCGCCTTCCTCGTCGACTTCCAGACCCGCGCGAACCCGTTCTATCGCGAGGCGGCGAGGCGCGTCCACGCCGGCGAACTCGGCCGGCTCGTCTGCGGCGATGCCCGCTATCCCTGCGGCGTCATGGACAAGAAGCCGCCCAAGACGCCGGAGGACCGCCTGCGTGACTGGTACAACTATCGCGCGTTCTCCGGCGATTTCATCGTGGAACAGAGCATCCACGCACTCGACGTGGCCACGTGGTTCATCAACGACGCGCCGCTCAGCGCCGTCGGGGCCGGCGGGAGCAAGGGCCTGCGTCTCTACGGCGACGACTGGGACCACTTCAATCTGATCTACCGGTTCCCGAAGGAGTTCGTGCTCTCGTTCTATTCTGTCCAGATGGCGCACGGCGCGCCGAACGAGATCGTTTGCCGGATCTACGGCTCGCAAGGCACGGTTCACAGCGATTACTTCTCCGGCGTGTCGATCACCGGGCCCAAGCCGTGGGCGGGCGCGAAGTTCACCGACCTGTATGAGTCGGGAACGGTCGTGAACATCGGGGAGTTCTACGAAGCCGTGACCGCGGGCCGGTTCGACAACCCCACCGTCGCGCCGTCGGTCCGCAGCAACCTGACGGCGATCCTCGGGCGCACCGCCGCCTACAAGGGCGAGCCGGTGACGTGGGATGAGCTGATGCGGTCGGAGGAGCGGCTCGAAGCAGACCTCAAGGGGCTCCGAACCTGAGACGGTTTGCCCCGGCTGGAATTCGGGCGCTCTGGACTCCGGAGCCGGCCGCCCGTATGCTGCTGCCGCTGGAAGCAGGCCCCGCCGCGGCTTCGACGTGGGTTCTAACGCATTCGCAGAAACAAAGGAGAGCTTTCGATGGCAGACCGTACGAATCGTCGCGATTTCCTGAAAACCACAGCCCTGGCCGGCGCCGGCTTCTGGGTGGCCGGGCGCGCCGCCTTCGGCCAGAGTCGCTCACCGAACGAGAAGCTCAACATCGCCTGCATCGGCGTCGGCGGCAAGGGCGACAGCGACTGCGACGCCTGCGGGCGCCACAACAACATCGTCGCGATCTGCGATGTCCGCGACGAGCCGCTGAAGAAGAAGAAGGAGAAATACCCCCGCGCGAAGGTCTTCAAGGACTTCCGCAAGATGTTCGACGAGATGGAGAAGGAGATCGACGCCGTCACCATCAGCACCCCGGATCACATGCACGCGATCGCAGCGATGTGGGCCATGCAGCGCGGCAAGCATTGCTACGTCCAGAAGCCGTTGACGCACGACGTCGCCGAGGCCCGCGAACTCACCGAGGCCGCGAAGAAGTATAAAGTCTGCACCCAGATGGGCAATCAGGGCACCACCTCCGACGGCCTGCGCGAGGCGGTCGAGGTCATTCAGAGCGGCGCGATCGGCGCCGTCCGGGAGGTCCATGTCTGGACGAACCGCCCCGTCTGGCCGCAGGGCACAAACGCGATCCTCGGTCTGGAGGGCGTTCAGGCGGCGCTGCACGACAAGGGTCAGGCCCACCCGGAGGTCCCGGCCGGCCTCGACTGGGACCTGTTCCTCGGTACGGCCCCCTATCGGCCGTACCCGCCGAAATATCCGCCGTTCCACTGGCGCGGCTGGTGGGACTTCGGTTGCGGGGCGCTGGGCGACATGGCCTGCCACACGGCGAACATGGCCTTCATGGCCTGCAAGCTCGGCTTTCCGACGAGCGTGGTGGCGCAGTGCTCCGAGTACAACCCCGAGACCTTCCCGATGTGGAGCGTTGTGGAATATGAGTTCCCGGAGCGCGAGGGCTTGCCGCCGCTGAAGTGGACCTGGTACGACGGCGGCAAGGACAAGCCGAAATGGGTGGTGGAAAAGCTGAAGGGCTTCGCCCACGGCATCAAGCTCTCCGACAGCGGTTCCGTCCTGATCGGCGAGAAGGGCACGCTCTACAGCCCGAACGATTACGGCGAGAGGTACTATTTGATCTTCGATGGCAAGGAGCCGATCGGCGAGCTGCCGGATGCGAAGAAGTATCCGCCGCCGCCGCGGACGCTGCCCCGGGTGGGCGACGTGGTTCCGGGTGCCCGTTCCTGCACCACGGAGGCATTGGTGGATGAGTGGTTCGCGGCGATCCGCGCGAACAAGCCGGAGATTGCGATGTCGAACTTCTCGTACGCCGGCCCGCTCACCGAGACGGTCGTGCTCGGCTGTGTCGCCCTGCGAACAGACAAGAAGCTCGAGTGGGACGGCCCGAACATGAAGATCACCAACGATGAGAAGATGAACCGTTACCTCAAGCGGGAGTATCGCAAGGGCTGGGAAATCTGACCGGTGCATGCGGGGCGGCGGAGTCCGCTGCCGGATCGACCGGTTTGCGGCGCCGATACGCCTGGTCCAGGCTTCCGGTCGCTGATAACTGACGCAGCCCCCCCAACGGCCCGTCCCATCGCGGGGCGGGCCGGGTTCTTGTCGGCAACTGGCCGCCTCTTGACGCGAGCGGTTCGTATCGGCTAATAAACACGGCCCCAGACGCCGCCGGCAAGGCGGGCGACGCCAAACGGGTTTCCCGAAAAACGGCTTTGAGACCCTCTTGAAAGGAGACCAACGACTATGCCACTCGTACCGATGCGTATTCTGCTGGACCATGCGGCCGAGAACGACTACGGCGTCGCTGCCTTCAACGTCAACAATATGGAACAGATCCAGGCGATCATGATGGCTGCCGTAGAAACCGATTCGCCCGTGATCGTTCAGGCCTCGCGCGGCGCAAGGGCTTATACGAACGACAATTACCTTCGTCACCTGATGCTTGCAGCGGCGGAGCTGCACCCGAGCATTCCGATCGCCATGCATCAGGACCACGGCAACTCGCCGGAGACCTGTCTCAGCGCGATCAAGAACGGCTTCACGTCCGTGATGATGGACGGTTCGCTCTTGGAGGACGGCAAGACGCCTTCCACCTACGAGTACAACGTGAAGACGACCCTCAAGGTAGTGAAGGCTGCCCACAAGAAGGGTGTCACCGTCGAGGGTGAGATCGGTGTGCTCGGCGGCATCGAGGATGGACACGGGGCCGGCGGCAGCGGTCTGGAGCATGTCACGGATCCGGCGCAGGCGGAACAGTTCGTGAAGGATACCGGCGTCGATGCCCTCGCCGTCGCAATCGGCACGAGCCACGGCGCGTACAAGTTCACCCGCAAACCGACGGGCGAGGTGCTGAAGATGGACGTCATTGAGGCGATCCACAAGCGGCTTCCCAACTGCCACCTGGTCATGCACGGCTCGTCGAGTGTTCCGCAGGAACTGCTGGAAATCATCCGCAAGTACGGCGGACAGATGAAAGAGACTTACGGCGTACCGATCGAGGAGATCAAGCGCGGGATCCAGCACGGCGTCCGCAAGATCAACGTGGACACCGACAATCGCCTTGCCATGACCGGGGCGATTCGTCAGGTTTTCTTTGAGAAGCCGGGCGAGTTCGATCCGCGGCACTATCTCGGCCCTGCTCGCGAAGCGATGAAGAAGGTGTGTGTCGAGCGGATGGTTGCCTTCGGCCAGGCGGGCAACGCCGGCAAGATCAAACCCGTGACGTGTCGGGAGATGGTCGCCTTCTACAAGAAGTGAACTTCCGCCAGCCGCTGACACGGTTGCCATCTACTGCCGCGCGCCGGTGACCTCAATTGCCCTTGCCGCTCGGCGGCGGGGGCTCAACGACCCGGAGGCTGCCGGCGTTCGCTTATTTCGCTTCGGATGGCAGTCGTCCGCCGGAGGCAGCGCCGGTGTGCGTCGGTCGAGTAGCCAGCCTCAACGTCATGCTCTGCAAGCCGTTACGACTTCGTTGAAGAATACAGGCCCCTGCCGTCGATAGGCTCAATATGTTGGGCGTTGTTCGATGAGAACGTCTAACTGTAGTAGATACCGGCGGCCGTAGGGGTATCGAAAAAAGCCTTGGGATTTCGTGTTGAAGCCCTTGACGTTCGTCCGATGTTAGGTTATCATGATACCGAACAAAAGCTTAACCCGTTGGGGTCGCTTCGCGGTGAACTGGCTCGCCGCTCGTTGGCGGGCGGTCGGCGAGCGGCTCTCGGGCCGCGGCAATGCGGAGGCTTTGCCGGTCTGCGTGTTCGGGCCCGGGGTCGGGTATCGTTGTGCGTGGACCCCAGGGACCGGGATCGTTGTGGACGTCGCCTGGCGGTCAGGCGACGGGACAGTAGCTGGAAGTGGCGGCGCGCCAGCCGGAACCGTGGCACCGGCTGAGGCGATCGCCTCGTGCCGCGCGGCGCGGATGCTCTGGGCAGCCTTTGACCATCTCATCGAGGCTGTCGAGGAGGCATCTGCAACCGACGTCCGCCATGTGAACAAGCAGGATTGGGATGCCCTGCCGCTGGTCGCCCTGGGCCCGGCAGGGCTGCCACGCTCGAAGGAGAAGCTGCATGTCGGCTCGTACCGCCTCGGGGGGGCCGCGGCTGACGCCGCGACGGATGCAGATCCTCACCGTCATCCGGGACTTCCAGCGCAGTCACGGCTATTCCCCGACGATGCAGGAACTCGCCGACACCTTCGGGGTGTCAAAGGTGACCATCTTCGAGCACGTCGAGGCGCTCGTCGAGGACGGGCTGCTCCGACGATCGCCGCACAAGGCTCGCTCTTTGGAACTTACGTCCGCTGCGGTATTTCCGGATGAGCGGTCCACGCGGATACCCCTCGTCGGCCGGATCGCCGCCGGTGCCCCGATCGAGGCGGTGCAGGGGCCCGATGTTGTGGATCTCGAAGAAGTCTTCGCCGGAAAGGGTGAGTGCTTCGTCTTGCAAGTTCGGGGCGACAGCATGATCGACGAGCATATTCGCGATGGGGACTACGTCGTGGTTCGGAGGCAGGATACCGCTCGCGACGGGCAGACCGTGGTGGCCCTGCTCGAGACGGGCGAGGCGACGCTTAAGAAGCTGTACCGTGAGGGCGACCGTATTCGTTTGCAGCCGGCGAACCCAAGCTACGAACCGATTTACGTGGACAACATCGCCATTCAGGGTGTGGTTGTTGGCGTGCTGCGTAAATACCAATAGTGCACCTTCAAAGCAAGAGCCGTCATTCGGTTTGATTCGGTTTGCAACTCGACCGGGGGTAGTCCCAGCGCGCTGCGGCCCTGACCGGCGGTGTCGCGATAGTGGTTTCAGTATATAACACTATGTAGGGAAGACGGTTACAGATGCGGGCCATCGACAGCGATTCGTCGGACGGCGCAGGCGTATCCGACGGGATACCTCTAATCCGTGTCCTCCGCGCAGTTTGGGCGACAAAATCAGAAAAAAGCCGGGATTTTTGTTGGTAAGGGCGGCGCGATCCTTTATAATGGGGTTGGTTGCTTGGAGAACCCCGCTTGACTCCGCCCCGGTAGTTCTAACTGGTTATATGGCGGTGGGTTCGTGGGCATACGCAGGAGGAGTCTGGAGCCCTTGCGTGTGCGCGCCGCACTACGTGCTGGTGCAGACGTACAGGTTTCAGAAGGCGATCTGTTGGAGTCTTTGTCTTAAGAGGAAGGCCCGTGGAACTTGGTCAAACCTTGCAGCGTGTAGGGGACATGCAGTTCTTTCTGTATCGTCGCCCGATTCATCCGGAGCTGTTTCATATTCATCAGGAGCGGCGCGTCAGCTCACGTCGATATCATGCGAACTTCTGGATCATGGGGCTGACGCATGCGGTCACCGTTCAGGCGGGCGACCGTGTCATCACGGAGTTGACGGCCGACGACCAGGAGTTGCTCCCGCAGGCCGGTTGTGTAACGACGTTCCGCTTCCGGGGCGAGCGGGATCACGTCGAGCGATTCGACGACGGGCTGCGGTACATCCTCTCGACGCAGATCGAACGGCTCTCGCCGAACCTGTTCAACGCGACGCATCGTGATCTGGTGCGCTACGGTTCGAGCCGCGGCATGTTTCTTTCGTTCGAGGAATGGGCCGATAACGGTCCGGAGCCGTTCACGTTCCTCGATTACGAACTGCGGGACAGCGAACTCCACGTACAGGCGTTTCACGCGTTTCCGGCGGACTGCACGATTCTCAAGACGCAGTCGATCTTCGAGATCGGCAACCCGCCCGTGGGCAAGCCCGTGAAACGGCCGCGCTGAAGCTCGGACGGATTGACATGCTGGTTCAGACGACTCGCGTGCGCGAAGCGGCGGGAGTCGTTCTGTTTCCGCCGGCGCAGAGCGGGAGGCGGACCTTTCGAAGAGCGCGGCCGAGACGGCAACGGCGCTCGTGCGGCTTTCGGCAAGACAGTTTCGCGTGCGGCGTGCATCGCCGCGACGGGTCGGGTGCGCCTGCGGGGCCGTCAAACGCTGCGTTATGAAACGCCCGCGCACGCTTGGCGGTCCTGCATCCGTGCGCGGAGGACCCGTTTGAGCACCTTGCCGGTAGGCCCGCGCGGCAGGTCGCGGTCGATGATGATCTGTCGGGGAACCTTGAATCCGGCCAGCCGGTCCCGGCAGTAGTCCCGCAGCTCGAGCGGTGTGACCGACGCGCCCTCGCGGGGGATGACGAAGCCGACGACCACTTCCCCGCGGCTGGGATCGGAGACGCCGATTACGGAGGATTCGGCCACGGCAGGATGCTGCTCGAGCACGGTCTCGACTTCGCGCGGAAAGACGTTTTCCCCCCCGACGATGATGAGGTCCTTCTTCCGTCCCGTGATGGAGATGAAGCCATCCGGGTCGATTCGGCCGAGGTCGCCTGTGTGCAACCATCCGTCAGGGCCGAGGACGGCGGCCGTGTCGTCGGATCTGTTGTAGTATCCGCGCATGACCGTGGGGCCGCGGACGCAGATCTCGCCCGATTCGCCGGGGGGAACAGGTCGCCCATCTTCGCCGGCCGACATCACCTCGACGCCGGGCAGCGGCGTGCCCACCGTTCCCGCCCGGTTGGCCCACGGAAGGTTTACTGCGACCACCGGCGACGTTTCCGTGAGGCCGTAGCCTTCGAGGATCGTGACGCCGAAGCGATCGCGGTACTCGTCATAGAGATCGGGGGAAAGGGGCTCGCCGCCGCTGATGGGCAGCCGCAAGCTGCGAAACATTTCCGGGGAAGCGCTCTTGGCCCTGGCAAGGGCGGCGTACATGCTCGGAATCGCGATGAAGATCGAGATCCGATCGTCCGCGAGGGTTCGAAGGACGTCGAGGGGTTGAAAACGCGCGTGATACGAACAACTGGCGCCGAGGATCGTCGGCGCGAGCAGCAGGGCCGTCAGGCCGAAGGTGTGAAAGAGCGGCAGAACGCCGAGAAAACGCTGTTCCGGATCCATGTGGGTATGTTCGATGCACGCCGTGACGTCGTGATAGAGGTTCCGATGCGAGAGGCAGACGCCGCGCGGCATGCCCGTGGTACCGGAGGTATAGAGGATTACGGCGAGGTCGTCGGGCCGAACCGCCGGCACCGGGGGAAAGGAGCGGAGCTTCGAGAGAAGATATCGCCACTTCAGGCCGATCCGCTCCAGGAACGCCGCCCTGGCCGGAAGCTGTCGCACGAGGTCCTCGAAGTGGTTGCAGGTCAGGATGAGGTCTACGCCCGAGTCCGCGACGACGGCCTTGAGTTCCGTCGGATGGAGCAGGAAGTTGAGGGGGACGACGGTCTTGCCCGCCCACAGACCGCCGTAGAAGCTCGCCGCGAACGCGGCCGTCGACGGCAGCAGGATGCCGATGTTCTCACGTCGGGTTTCCGATTCGATGAACCGCGTGAGCGCGGCCGCGGCGACCACGAGCTGGTCGTAGGTCACCTCGCGTCGGACATCCCGAATCGCGAGCTTCCTGCCGTGACGACTGGCCGTATCCAGAAACGCGGGCAATAACATCGCAACGGCCCGAGAACTTCCTTTCCGGCCCCGCACCGCCCGCAGGCCTCGGGCGGCAGGCCATCATAGGCATATCGACATCTTCACGACCGACGTATAATCCTCGCCAAATCCCGGAGTTTCGCAACCCCAGCCGAGCACGCTCCCGGCGCTGTTACCCGGCTTGTTCGGCCTCAACGGGTCCGCCTTGGCCGTGCGATGAGTCTCATGCCGCATTCAAGCTGCCAATCCGCGGGGGTCGCAGGGAAAAACCCGCCGGGCGTCCGAGAAGACCGTCGGGATGTTCCCGTTTGCGTGAGCCGCCGGCTGTGTACCCGGGTGTCGGGGGCTGCCCGTGCGGGCGGGGGAGCAGGGCACGTGTGCGTGGTGTTGCTGACGGGCGCGCTGCTGGGTTGCGAGGGCGTACCGCCGGGCGGCCGTGAGATGCTCGCGCGTGCGAACACCGCCTACGCCCGGGGGGATTATGCGGCCGGAAACGCATCCGCCGGGGAGTTTCTCCGGCGTTTCGCTTCCTCTGTCGGTGCCGGCGAGGCGTACTACCTGCGAGGGCTGTGCCGCGTCCGGCTCGGGCAGCACGATGCCGCGCGAGCGGATTTTGCCGCGGGGGCCGCCATCGCGGATCGACCGGAGCTGAAGGCATACTGCCAGGCGATGCTGGCCAACCTTGCGTATGACCGGGGCGAGATCGATGCCGCACTTGCAGGGTACGCGGCGAGTGTGCCGTATCTGCCCGCGCGGCCGCCGACGGACGAGATCCTTTTTCGCTACGGCGTGTGTTTGCAGCGTACGGGCCGATGGGAGGAGGCACGGCACGTGTTCTCGCGGTTGCTGGACGAATTCGCGACGAGCCGAGAGGCGGACGCCGCACGAAGCCGGTTCGCCTGGCGCCACGACTACTTCGCCATCGAGTGTGGGGTATTTCGGCACGTGGGTGAGGCGAATCGCGCGGCCGGGCGGCTGCGTGACCTTGGGCTGGATACCTCCGTCGAGTTCGTTCGGCTGGATGGTCAGGCCGCCTGGCGAGTGCTGAGCGGGCGGTATCCGACGTATAACGAGGCCGCCGACGGTCTTGCCCGTGTGCGGGCGATCGAGCCGCAGGCGAGGATCGTGCCATAAGCGGCCGTCGCGTGGAGGTCGTGCACCGCGGCTGTGTCGGCGCATGCGGGGGGCGCCGGACCCGGCACTGGCGACACAGCAGTGGCAGACGGCCTCGACGGCCCGGTCGGGCCCGCGGGACAAGGCTCAGGAGAGTGCCGGCAAGCGAAGGTGCAACGATGACCGACGAAGGGTTCGTGAAGCGGAAAGCCCGTCGGCGGGCGGGCCGGGCGGCAGCGGTTCGGCGGCGTTTGTTCATCGGTGATCGCTCCGGATCGGCGGCGCGGAGAAGGTGCGCGCGTGTCTGAAACGGATCCGGCCCCTGTGTCTGTCGCTCCTGCGCCGCGGCTGTTTCGCGACGAGAGGGCAGGGCCGGCGCTGGGGGTGTATTTGCCCGCGATGGCGGTTTTCCGTTTCGTGGGGCTGGTTCGCAATGTCGTGCTGGCCTGGTTTATCGACAAGAGCCAGTTCGGCCTGCTTCTGCTGGCGCTGCTCATCGTGAACGTCCTCGCACCGATCACGAGCCTGAGCCTGCATGAGGCCGTCACCCGTTACGCTCCGCTGTTCGAGCGGCGCGGGGCGTTGCGATGGTATCTGCGGCGGGTAGTGCCGATGCTGCTGGTGATTGCGTTGACCACGACAACCCTGCTTGCCATGACGGCTTATCCGGTCGGCAACTGGCTGTTCCGTTCGCTCCAGAGCTCGCCGATGTCCGCGGCGACGGCTCAGGGAGTGTTCGCGGGCGGGGAGATCGCCGTCCTTACGCGGTGGGTGGCGGCTACGCTTTTCGCTCTGGCCGCGTACAACTTCGTGATGGGTGCCCTTCGCGGGCTCCGCATGTTTCGGGCTCTGAGCCTGATGGAGCTGACGCAGACCGTTCTGTTCACGGGAGGCGCAATCGCTGTCGCCTGTTTCGGCTCCGCGTCCGCCGGGACCATCGTGCTGACGTACCTGGCTGCGCTCGTGGTGGCGACGTCTGTCTTCGGGTTGGCGCTGCGGTGCCGGGTGCACGGCTGGTCCGAGCAGCAGGCCGCGCTGACTGACCGGGAGCGGGTCGTCGGACGGATGTTGCGCTTCAGCGTGTGGACGGCCATTGCCGCCGTCGCGTGGCAGACCCTCCAGATCTATCCCACGTGGTACCTGAATAAGGTGCACGGGCACGAAGCGATCGCCGTCTTCGGCGGCATGCGGACGATCGCGCAGGGCGTGCTTCTGGCGGCCACGCCGGTGATCACGGTCGTCATGACGATGGTGACGAGGGCCTGGGAGGTAGAAGGCCGCGAAGCTGCCGACCGCCGTTTCCGCCTTGCCTTCAAGGCGACGGTCCTCGTGCTGTTCGCCGGCTCGGCGGTCGTGGCGGCGCTGCGCCATCCGATCATGCGGCTGTTTCCCGCGAGCTACGGCCAGGGCGCTGTCGTCGCACAGCCGCTGCTGTTGTTTTTTCTGCTTGCGGCCGATCTGACGTTCCTTTCGATACAGTTCAGTCTGATCGAGAAGACGCGGCTGCTGATGTGGCCGTGGGCGGTGGGTGTGGCGGCGAATGTCGTGATTGCGTGGCTCTGGGTGCGTCCGGCCGGTGCCGGCTGCCGGCTGAGCATATCGGAACAACTGATGCCCACGGCGCAGGGCGGCGTCGTGGCCATGGCGGCGGCGCTGGTCGTCTGCCTGTTGCTGCTTCGGATGGAGCGACGGCGTGTGGATCGCGGGTCGTGGGTGGTAATGGCCGCGGGTTTTGCATTGTGTCTGCCGTGGCAGGCGGGGCTGCTCGTCGCCACGGGGCTGCTGCTGCTCGCTCGCCCGCTGATCTTTACGCAGGAGGAGGCCGCCACGCTGCGCGTGCACGCTGCGCGGCTATGCGGGTTTGTCCGCCGGCAGGTATACTGCCGCATCTGACGGCAGCCGCCGGGGCGTCAGCCCGTGGGATCGAAGCCGCAGCAAAGGCCCCGGGCATACTCCCGCCAGTGGGACCGCACCCATGCGGCCGTTTCCTCGTAGCCGAACAGCCGCGCGAGGTCGATCACGACCGACCGGCTGAGCATCGTTGTGAGTCCGGAGAGGCGCACGGCCTCGATGCCGTCATATACCGATCGGGAGACGCGTATCTTTGGGGACGGCCGTCGTGTCTGTCGTCGAGCGCCGTCCTTGTCCCCGCGCCGCCGCCACCCCGATCCGTTTACGTCCATGTGTTGTCAAGTCCTTTGACAGTCAGCCCGAACCGAACCGGTCCAACGGGCCGCAGGATCGGTTCCACGAGTCCGGCGCGGCACAGGTCACGGAGGAGCCGTTCGGCCGCCTTTGCGTCGGGATCGGCCATCGACATCACCGCAGCAAAGGCCGCAACGGTCATGAGGCCGTTCTCTCGCAGAACCCTCAGAGCCCGTCGTTGGTCCGGTTCGAGGACCTCGGCGAGAGCCGTCGTGTTATACTCACCCGTCATGCGAAAACCTCCCTATAACTCACTGCACGGCGAAAAACGAGGAGCTGTCGGAGCTGATATACAATTCGGATTGCCGAAAGGGCAGCGCAACCCGCACTGCCGTCGGCGAGAATCGCGTTATCGGTCCATCATCCGGTCAGCCGCCCGCTCCACCGCGCCACACGATCCGGTTGCGCGGGTTTTTTTCGGGCCCTTGCCCGGCGATGGCGTTGCGCTACAATGCGCTCCCGCCGGACGCGGGTGCAAACGGAGTTGTCATGAAAGATCGGGACGCTGTCGTACACGAGATCGAAAGCACGGGAATCGTTGCCATCCTCCGGACGCGCAGCAGCGAGCAGCTTATTGATGTTGTGGCCGCGTTGGTTGACGCGGGGCTTACCTGTGTCGAAGTGACCCTGACCACGCCCGGCGCGCTGGAGGTCGTTCGGCAGGCGGCAACGACGTTCGGCGACCGCTGCGTTTTCGGCGCCGGTACGATCCTGGATGCGGAGACGGCCCGGGCCGCGATCCTTGCGGGGGCGCGGTTCATTGTGGCGCCGACGCTCGATCTCGAGACGATTTGCCTCTGCCGGCGGTACAACGTGGCTGTGATGCCCGGCACGATGACGCCGAGCGAGATGTTGCGCGCTCACGAGGCCGGAGCCGACCTGATCAAGGTGTTTCCGGCCGGCGTGCTCGGGCCCTCGTTCTTGCGGGATGTCCGCGGGCCGCTGCCGCAGCTCAAGCTCGTGCCCACCGGCGGTGTCACGCCGGACAATGCCGCGGACTACATCCGGGCGGGCGCGGCTGCGCTCGGTATGGGCAGCGCACTGGTCAGCCCCGCACTCGTCGAAAAGCGGGATTTCCGGGCGATCGCGCAGCTCGCGGCGGATGTGCTGGCGCGGGTCCAGGCCGCCCGGCAGGGGCGATAGCGCCGTTTTCGTTACGGTGCCCGGAAACTCAGGGCTCGCGTCCTGGGCTGCGCTCGCTGGCCCCGGCGGAGCGGCTGGAAACGAAGGAGACTTTCGAACCCATAGCGGCGGTAACGCCGCTTTCGGTCGGCGATGGGAACGCTGTTGCGGTCGGCCGCAGCGGCGAACCGCTCGGCGGCGGGTTCGCAGGGCGCACCGGCCAAGAGGCTGTGGCATATGCGGCGGGGTGTCCAGTTCCACCAATGGAACCGTGGATGAACAACGAGCGAATGAACCCCACGGGGCTGGATTCATCGAGCCTCCGCCGGGCAGTCGGTTTCCTGCTGCCGGTCCGTGGCGGAGTCATCGGCGAGCCGGGGAACGCACAGAGGGCAGTGCACTGGTTCGTTCCGATCGGGCTGGTTGTGGGCATCGTCTACGCGGTAGTTTTCGCTGGCCTCTGGAGCGTGTACGGCGAGTATTTCGGCCTTCGGCTGCTGCCCGCGGCCGTTCTCCTCGCGGCGGACGCCTGCTTCTTCGGTCATCGACTGATCCGGGGCGCCTGCGAGACGTCGGACGCGATTTTCCCGGGTGCGGCGCCGTCTTCGCATGCCATTCGCCCCGCGGTGTTCGTGCTGGTCTTGTCGCTGCTGGTCAAGTTCGCCCTGCTGCTTGCCTTGCCGAAGGGGCAGTATTGGCTGCCGGGCGATTGGCGCCGCCACTGGATGTTCCTTTACCCGCAGCCCGTGCTGCGGCCGCTGATCCTCATGGCGGTGTGGGGCCGGTGGGCGGTCTTGCTGGCGCTCAGCCTCGGGCGAGCCAGGGCGGGCGAGGATCGCGTGCTGCTCGGGGTGATGGCCGGCGCCAGGATCGGTGTCGTGCTTGCCTGGCTGCTGCCTTGCGTCCTTCTTACGCTCGTGTACTGCAGTGTCCTCCGCAACGTCGCGGCCGGTCTGCTTGTTTCCGGGATAACACTGGCCGGGACGTACGCCGCAGCGGTGGTGTTCAGTTGGCGGCTCGGCGGTCAGACGAGGGCCTCGGTCTACGCCGCCGGCGCCGCCGGCGAGCTGGTTTTCCTTTTCGCGTACGTGCCCTTCGGAAGCCGTATCCTCGGCTACTGACGGAAGTTACCACTGGCGGCACCCCGGCGTACGTGGGCAAAAGCCATTCAGCAACACCGAGGCCCGGACCGATAAAGCCATTCGTCGCATCATCTTCTGGTGGCGACGGCGCGGACCCGGAGGGTCCGGCCTGCACAAGGTAGGATGCCGACCGTGCGCCTCGAACACCGGCATACACAGTGGTTCTTCGCTGCGCTGGCACTCGGTTGCATCATCGGGCCGGCGCAACTCGCCGTTTCGCAGAGCGGCGTTCCGACGGCCATCCAAGCCAAACGATTCGCGCTCCGCGTGCGGCTGGCCGTGGATTCGTCCGAGCCGACGGACCTTGCGCTCTGGTACACACGCGATCGGGGTGAAACGTGGCGTCGCGGGCCGAAGGCCGCGATCGGTCAGGACTACATCGTGTTCGACGCCCCGGGCGAGGGTCTGTACGGTTTCTACATCGTGGCGGGCGGCGAGGGGGCGACGGCGTCGCCCGCGCCGAAGGCGGGCACAACGCCGCAGCGCTGGGTGTATGTGGATTACACGCCGCCTCTGGCTCAATGGAAGGACATCGCCGTTTCTGCCGACGCCAACGGCGCCCGTCGGGTCGCGATGAGGTGGGCTGCGCACGACGCGAATTTCGACTCGCGGCCGATCGCCCTGGCGTATCAGCGGGCGGGCGAGGGGTATTGGACGACGATCGATGCGGCCCTGCCCAACACGGGGGCGTATGACTGGACGCCGCCGGGCGATCTGGTGGGGCGGGTCACGTTCCGCCTGCTCGTCCGCGATCTCGGCGGACATGTCGTCGAGCGCCTGCTCGGGCCGATCTCGCTGGATGTATCGCAACCGACCGCGGCACAGCCGCCCGCGACGCGGCCGACGACGCAGGCGGCCGTGCAGGCCAGTCCCGCCGCGACACGCCCCGCCTGGTCGGCGGGTCTCGTGGGGGCGGCACAGCGCGAGCAGGCCCGCCGGCTCTATGACCAGGGCACATGGCACCGGGTACGCGGCCAGTACGCCGAGGCGCAGGAACGATACCGCGAGGCGCTCGAAATCGATCCGACACTCCTGGCGGTCCGCGCCGATCTGGCCGGGGTCTTGTATGCCCGCGGCCAGTATGGCGAGGCGATCCGAGAGTACAGCCGGGTCCTGCAGGAAGACCCCGCCCGCCCGAGCGCGCTGCGGGGTCTGGCGCTGGCGTACGTGGCCCGGCGCGAGTATGCTCCGGCGCGGGAGATGCTGGAGCGGCTGTTGCTCCACGACGAGAAGGACGCGGAGGCATGGCTCGACCTCGGTGATGTCGCGGAATGGACGGGCGATCGCCGTTCCGCGCGGGCTTACTGGTCGAAGGCGGCGACGGTGAACGCGGCGGCGGAGGATGTGATCCTCAAGGCGCGGAACCGGCTGTCGCTGTTTCCGCCGACGGGCCCGGAGATGAAACGGACGGACGGAAAGTAAGCGATGGCGGCAACTCCTCGAAAACCTGCGTCGGGCAAGGCGGGCGTTCCGTCGGCGCCGGCGTCCTCACCGATGTACGTGATCTTCGGGTCGGAGGGTTTCCTCAAGGGGCAGGCGATTCGACGTCTGCTCGGCGAGCTGCTGGCGCCCGAGGAGCGGGCAATGTGCCTTTCCGAGTACGAAGGGGCGGGCGCGGAGCTGGCCACGGTGCTGGACGACCTGCGGACGCTGCCGTTTCTCGGGCCGCGCCGGGTGGTGATCGTGCGCGAGGCGGACTCGTTCATCGCGGCCCACCGCGCAGGTCTGGAGGAGTACCTCACCGCGCCGAGTTCGACCGGTACGTTGATCGTGGAATGCCGCTCGTTTCCGGCGGGCACGCGGCTGTACAGGAGCGTTGATGCGCGGGGCGGCTGCATCAAGTGCGAGGGCATCCGATCCTACGCGTTGCCGGCGTGGCTGATCGAACGGGCGCAGAAGGAGTATGGCAAGCGGCTCGACCCGGACGCGGCCCGCAGTCTTGTGGATCATGTCGGCGAGAACATGGGAATGCTCGACGGCGAGTTGGGCAAACTGGCCGTGTACGCCGGCAAACGCACGAACATTACGCCGGAGGACGTGGAGAAGCTCGTCGGGCAGGACCGGGAGCAGAAGGTATTCGGGATTCTGGGGGCGATGGCCGCCGGGGACCGTGCCGGCGCGATCCGGCTGTGGGAAGAAGTCTGGCAGACCGACCGTGCGGCGCAGGCTCGCGCGATCGGCGGCATCGCCTACGTTGTGCGGCAGCTTCTGGACGCGCACCGCGAGATCCAGGGCGGCGCGTCCACCTTCGCGCTGGCCAGGCGGCTTTTCACGAGCGAGGACCGACTCAAGGCGCAGCTACGGGTGTTCACGCCCGACCGGCTTCACCGCCAGATCCGCGATCTGAGCGAGGCCGATCTGGCAGGCAAGACCGGCGTACGGAGCGTGCGGACCTCGATCGAGCGGTTCATTCTCGAGCACAGCGCGCCGCGGAGTCGATAGGCGACGGACGCAACGGAGTGCGTGTCATGGCACGGATGCGGGTGTTTTCCGGAACGGTTGTGCTGGCGCTGGGGCTCGTTTCGCTGACAGGCGGTTGTCAGTGGGCGATGCCGACGCTGAATCCGGTTGCTCACGAGACACCGATTCAGCCCACCGCCGCCCCCCCCGGGAAGGCGCAGGCCGAACCCCCCGCTACCGAACCGGCGCGGCCGGATCCGATCTCCGAGCCGCCGGTGTCCGGGCAGGTAGCGGCCGTTCAGCGGGAGGTTCAGGAGTTCGTCAACCGCTTCCCGGACACGGAGCTGGCGAGGAAGGTGGCGGCATCGGCCGAGCCGGCTGAGCCCGCGCCGGCGGAGGCGGCGAACCGGAGCGGCGCGCGTGAATCCGCGTCTGTGGTTCGGGTTTCGGCACCGGAGAAGACCGAGGCGACCGCGCGGCAGGCGAGTGCCTGGCCGCCGACTCCCCCGCCGGTCATCGAGACGCCCGCTGCGCCGTCCGGCACGGTGTCACGTGTTGTTGCGCCCGCGGCATTGCCGGTCGAGCCGGCGGTCATTCGGGCGAATGCGCCCATGTCTTCCGACCGCGTGACGAGACCGGGCGCGGGGGCACCGGCGGGAGCCCCGAAGATCGAGGCGATTGAAATCGCGCCGATTCCCGCGGCGGCGCCGGCCGAGCCGGTCGCCCCCAGGGCCGAGCCGAACCGCGCCGCCTCCGCCGCGCCGGCGCCCAGGGTTCGCGACATCGACGCGACGATCGCGGAGCTGCAACGGAACGTGGACGAACGGCCGAACGACTTTGCCTCGCTGTTCCGCCTGCGGATGCTGCAGTTGGCGGATGGGCTTGATGACAAGGCCACCTCTCCGGTGGCGGGGCTCGACCCCGAGACGGGAGAACTCTTCGCGGATCTGACACGCACGCTGGTGGCCGTTCGCGACGCCGTCCGCGATCCGATCAACCGCAGCAGCCGGGCCATCGAGCAGACGCGACAGCTCGCCCAGCGGCTTCGGCGTCAGGCGGCCGTCTCGATCGACAAGCTCGCCCTGGTCTCACGAGTGAACAGCTACGGCGATTACGACGAAATCGCGCCGGCCGAGTTTCCCGCGGGACAGAGCGCTCATGTCATTCTCTACGCGGAAATCTCGAACTTCCGCAGCGAGAAGGGCGAGGGTGACCGCTATCGCACCCTGCTCGGCGAGACGGTCGAAGTCTTCGACGCGAAGGGGCAGAGCGTGTTCAAGCAGACGCACGACAGGATCCCGGACACCTGCCGGCGTGTCCGCAACGACTTTTTCCTTGCCCTGGAGCTGGACCTTCCCGAGACGCTCGCGCCGGGCACGTACACGCTCAAGGCGACCATCGAGGACAAGCTGAGCGCTACGGCGGACCAGGCCCAGATTCCGTTCACCCTTGCGGCGCCGAAGCGGCCATAGCTCTCACCGTCCCGCAATTGCACCGCGACTTGCGGATGGCCTCGCTGGGGTGATACAATCCATTGTGTCACAACTACGCTTTCCGACCGAAGGGAGAACGCCCGATGACGGTTGAGAAGCTTCGCAAAATCCATCAGGCACGCCCCTTTACGCCGTTCATCTTGCACCTGGCTGACGGTCGGAGCGTGCGGGTGCTGAGCCCCGAGTTCATGGCATTCAGTCCCAGCGGGCGTCTGGCGCACGTGTTCTACGAGGGCGATCGGTCCGAGTTTTTCGACCTGCTGCTCGTGACGAGCGTCGAACGGAGTAACCGTAAGGGTCCGCGCCGCCGTCGACGCGCGGGGTGAACCCGCCGTTCTTCCACTCTCAGGATCAGCCCGATGAAGCTCGTTGCCCGCCCAAGCCGACTCCGCGGCACGGCCGCGATGCCGGGATCGAAGAGCCACACGATCCGCGCGGTGGCCTTTGCGTCGCTGGCCTCCGGCGAAAGCCGCATTCGCGAGCCGCTCGATTCGCTCGATGCGCAATCCGCCGTGAGGGCGTATCGGGCCCTCGGGGCCGAGATCGAAACGGCCGATCCGAAGCTGTGGATCGTCCGCGGTTTCGGCGGGCGGCCGCGCGTGCCGGAGGATGTCATTGACGTCGGCAACAGCGGCACGACGCTGCGGATCGCGATCGGATCGGCGGCATTGCTCGGCGAGGACGCCGGCGAGGCCGTGTTTACCGGCGATCACCAGATTCGCCGCCGTCCGGTCGGTCCGCTGCTCGATTCGCTGCGCGACCTGAAGGCGCGTACGATCTGCGTGCGGCGCAACGGGTGCGTGCCCGCGGTAGTCGGCGGCCGGATTCGCGGCGGCGCCACCGCGATCGACGCTACGAACAGCCAGTATCTCAGCAGCCTGCTCATCAACTGCCCGCTCGGCGACGGCGTGAGCGAGGTCCGCGTGACGAAGCTCGGCGAGCGGCCGTACGTCGAGATGACGCTGGACTGGCTGGGCCGCCAGTCGATCCGTTTCGAGAACGACCGCTTCGAACGTTTTGTCATCCCCGGGGGGCAGGCGTACCGCGCGTTCGACCGGGTCGTGCCGGCCGACTGGTCCTCGGCGACATTCTTCCTCGTGGCCGGGGCGATCTGCGACGGCGAGGTTACGCTGACCGGCCTCGACCCGCGGGACACGCAGGGCGATAAGGCCGTCGTGGAGTATCTGCGGGTGATGGGTGCAAAGATCGAGACTTCCGAGGAAGGCATCCGCGTGCGGCGCGGCGACCTGAAGGGGATTGAGATCGACCTGAACGCGACGCCCGATGCGTTGCCGGCGCTGGCCGTGGCCGCTTGCTTCGCGGAAGGCACGACCCGGCTGGTCAACGTGGAGGAGGCCCGCCGCAAGGAGACCGACCGCATTCGTGTCATGGCGGCGGAATTGCGAAAGCTCGGGGGCGAGCTGGAGGAGTTGCCCGACGGGCTGGTGATCCACGGCCGGCCGCTTCACGGCGGCGAGGTCGAGGGCCACGACGATCATCGCGTGGTGATGGCGCTTGCGCTCGCGGGCCTGGCCGGCAAGGCGCGGGTGACCGTCAGCAGCGCCGAGGCGGCGGCGGTCACGTTCCCCACATTCGTCGATCTCATGCGTTCGCTCGGCGCGGACGTGACCACCACATAGAGCGCGTGTTCACGTCGCGCGTTCCGCCCGCCTGAGATGAATCAGGAACGAAAGCCGGCTGTAGAAGTCGAAGCGTGGACCGTCGTCCTCAACATCCCTCTGCATGGTCATCCAGCCGCCTCCGATGGGCATGTCGCGGACTCGGCTCGAGCGGCCGGCGGTGCTGCCCGTACGGCGGAACTGCTCGAACCCTTCGTCGTGAACGGCCTGCGGGGCGAGCTTCCGGATCGCCCGGATCGTCGTCTGCAAGCTCTGACCGTCGGTCAAGCCGCGCTTGGAGCCGAGGAACTGGAACGAAAACCGGTCGCAGTCGATGCGGACGGGGACGCTGCCGTCGAAGAAATAGATGTCGAGCTTCTCGGTGACGGCCTCGCGCGACGTGTCGCTCTGCGGAACCGTCCCGGGCATGGTGTATCGACCCGGCGTCGGGGAGTACCGTGTCCGCTCACGCGCGAAAAAGCGGCAGCGGCCGTGGACGAGGAGAAAGAGATTATCCCACCGGGAGAGGACAAGCTCCGCGTCCGTTATGATGAAGCGGACGTGATCCCTGTGAAGCTCAAGCGTCCGCGGGCGGAGAGGCTCGGCCAGGTTCTCGATTTCCTGCTGATCCAGCGCATAAGCCTCGCAGCCGTAGCCGGCCAACTCGAGAACGGCCTGCTCGGCGGCGGCCGCCTCGACCGAGTGGCTGAGGATGACCGGCCGCGGTCGATTGAGCGCCAGGCGAATCGAGTAAGCATCCGTCGCGAGGAGTTCGGCGAGGCGCTGAATTGCCGCCGGCGGCAGCGGCGCGGGCGTATTCACGAGCGTGACCAGGTGGGGCATGGCTCGGCCTCCGGTACGCCATTCTACTCCGGCGAATCGACGGGCGGGTACGGTGGTCGTGGCAGAGCGGATCGAGGGCGGGGGCTCAGTCCCGGATATCGTTGTCGCCGTCGAGGAGATCGGGCACGCGCTCGTCGTCCTGATCGGCGGCGTAGCCGTCGGCCTTGTCCTGCGCGGCCTGAGCGCGGATCTGCTCCCACTCGTCGAGCGTCATAAGGACTTCGCGGGCCTGGCTGCCCTTGTAGACGCCGACGATGCCGGCCTCGGCCATCTGATCGATCAGGCGGCTCGCGCGGCTGTAGCCGATGGTGAGGCGCCGCTGCAGCAGGCTTACGCTGCCGCGCTTCGTCTCGAGGATGATCCGGACGGCGTCGTCGAAGAGCGGGTCTCGCTCGCCGCTCGCCACCGAGTCGTCCGTCTTCAAGCGGACCAGCTCCGGGTGGAACTCGGGCTCGGCCTTCTGTTTGAGGAACTCGATCACGTTCCGCAGCTCGGTGTCGTCGAGGTAGGTGCCCTGGGCACGGATGAGTTTCGCGGAGCCCGGGGGCAGGAAGAGGGCGTCACCCTGGCCCATGAGGACCTCGGCCCCGTTCTGATCGAGCACGATGCGCGAATCCATGCGCGAGGCGACGCGGAAGGCCATCCGGCAGGGCAGATTGCTCTTGATCAGGCCGGTGACGATCTTTGCCTCGGGCCGCTGCGTGGCGACGATGATGTGGATGCCGACCGCGCGGCTCTTCTGCGCCAGCCGCGAGAGGTGGTGCTCCACCTCCTTGGCCGAGGTCATCATCAGGTCCGCCAGCTCGTCGATGATGATCACGATGTGCGGCAGGTGCGTCGGGATCTTCGCCTTTTCCTCGTCGTTGCTGGGCATGAACTTCGCGTAGATCTCCTCCTTGCTCAGCTTGTTGAACGCGGCGAGGTTCCGTACGCCGGCCTCGGCGAGCAGCTCGTAGCGCTCGTCCATCTTCGTCGCGGCCCAGTCGAGGATCTTTTCGGCGCGGGCCATGTCCGTGACGATCGGGCACATCAGGTGCGGCACGTCCTTGAAGTTGCTCATCTCGACCATCTTCGGATCGACCAGGATGAGCTTGACCATGTCCGGCCGCTGCGTCATGAGCAGCGACATGATGATCGTGTTGATGCAGACGCTCTTGCCGGAGCCGGTCGTGCCTGCGATGAGCATGTGCGGCATGCTCGCCAGGTCGCTGATGAGCGGGTTGCCGCTTGCATCCTTGCCGAGGAAAAGGGGCAGCGCCATGCTTTTCACGCGGTTGCCGCCCAGTGTGATGAGCTCTTTGAGCCGAACGACCTCCTTGTCGATGTTGGGCACCTCGATGCCGATCGTGTTCTTTCCGGGGATCGGGGCGACGACGCGGACGGCCGGGGCCTTGAGCGCCCGGGCGATGTCGTTGGCCAGCGCGCAGATCTGGCTCACCTTGATCCCCGGCGCGAGCTGCAGCTCGAACATTGTGATGACCGGGCCGGTGTCGATCTCGACGACCCCGGCCTGAATGCGGAACTCCTCCAGCGTGCGCTCAAGGATCTTCGCCTTTTCCCGGACAACCGTCTCCTGCTGTGCGGTGAACAGGTACTCCGGATCGGCCAGCAGCGAGAGCGGCGGGAGCTGCCATTCACCGAGTTCCCGCGGGTATGCCGCGGAGGCCGCCGCCTGCTCGGCGTCGGGAGCCTGCGCGGCGAGCATCGCCGGCCGCAGGTTCACCACCCTGAGCGGGGCTGGCGGAGAGGGTTCCCTGTCTTCACCCGCTGCGGCCTCGTCGTCCTCCGCCTCCGGTGCGTCCGCCGGGGGCTCCGGCGGAGCCTCGACGGCCTCGGCGTCGGCGATTTCGACCGCCACGGCCGTTGCCGGGGAATTCTCACGCCCGCTGCGGTCCTCGTCCTCTTGTGCCTCCACGGCCTTTGCACGGCTCGGAGAATCCGGCCGGCCCGGGTTGATGCGAAGGTCCTGCGCCGCCGTCCCGGCGCGCGGTGCCGGCGCGGTCGCCAGTGCCGGCCGTGCCGTCGGGATGAGCTGGAACGGCAGTTTGTCCCGGGCGACCGTGATCATCTGGGCCGACGCGCGGCCCATCTGCCGGATGGCCTGGGGCCCGCGCAAGACGAGCCCCTCCGCCGTGAACGCCACCCCCACAAAGAGGCAGTACGCCAGAATCAATACCGTACCGGTGGTGGAGAAGTTCTGATTCAGCCAGTGGCCCGCGGCGATTCCGAGTATCCCGCCCCGTTCCTCCGGCAACGCTGCCGACGCCGCCCCGCCCACGAGATACACCGAGACGGCCGTCACCGTCGTCAGGAGCGCTACCCCCAGGACGCGCTGCCAGAA
>CAZMVY010000051.1:0-22938 GCA_964569765.1 uncultured Planctomycetales bacterium | reverse complement strand
GTCCACCGGCGCCGGCTTGTACGGCCGGTTCGGGCCGTTGAAGCAGCCTTGGAAGACGCCGAAGTCCGACAGGTCCACGTCGCCGTCGCCGTCGGCATCCTGCGGCGGCGAGAAGCACATGCTCACCGCAAAGCCGGCCGGCAACGTACCGTCCCCATCCGTGCTTACGACGACATCCCATGCGCCATCCAGCGCACCGGGGGCGGCCCCAGTCAGGTCAATGTCGGCCGTAATCAGACTCGCGCTGACCACGACCACGTTCGACGCGGGGATGGTCTGGCTGCCCTGCACGAGCCGGACCGTCGCGCCCGTGACGAAGTTGCCGCCGGCAATCTGCACATGAAGCGGCGGCGGGCTGACCGTGTACAGCGGAGCGCCGCCCGGGTTCACCTCGCGGTTGCCGTTATCCTGCACACCGTGGTCCGGCGTGATGGAGGTCACCACGGGCAACGGAACTTTCACCTCAAAGCCCTCGGCCAGCGTCGCCTCGGCACAGGTTGTCACGACCACATCCCACGCCCCGAGGGGGCGGCCGATCAGATCGAAGTCGCAGGTCAGGCTGTTCCCATCCCCGGCCACCGTGACGTTGGTACCGACAATGTCGCCCTGGCCGGCCTTCTTCAGCACCACACCAGTCGCACCGGAGACGAAACCCGTCCCTTCGATCGTCAAGTGACAGGCCTCGTTATCCCGCCGGCCGTTCGGCGGCGTGATTGCGGTCACCGTCGGGGCGATGCAGCTCGTCGTGTTGAGCTTCGCGTAGTAGCACTCGCGCTTGCGCGTGCTGTACCCGGTCACCTGTCCCCCGACGCCAAGGATGTACCAGTCGCTGCCGACCTGATACCCGACAGCGGCGTTGCGGCCGATCTTCATCGGATACTTATGCGCTTCCTGCTTCCAGCTCCCGATGTCGCCGTTGGCAGGATTGACCTCGGTGAAGAAGACCAGGTCCTGGGCCGCGTTGGTGTCGTCGAGACCGCAGACCACAAAGATCCGGCCGTCCGCCACGGCCACCGCGTGGTCGTACAAACCTGTTACGATCGGTGTGGCCGGCGAGACGGGAATCGTCGCCGTCTGCTGCGTCCAGCTCGAGATGGTTCCGTCGGGCGCAATGGTGCCCTTGACGGTATCCGGCTGCGCGGTGTAGTTGAGGTCCGCGCCGCACACGCGATAAATGTAGGCCCCGCTCGCGGTTTCCACAACGGCCGTATTCAGATACTTGCGAGGAGTCGGCGTGCTCGCGGTCGCCTGCCAGGGACCGAAATCGCCGGCGCCGGTCAGCTTGCTCACGTACGCCGTGCTCAGGGCCGTTCCGCTGGCGTTCGCGCCGTTGATCGTATAGAGGTTGTCCTGATAGGCGTGTACGCCGTTCCCGATCAGGTCCACCGCCACCGGAAGGGTCACGGCGGATGTCGTCCACGAGCTGATCGTGCCGTCCGGATTCGGCTGGGCATAAAAACACGAGGCCAGTACGGTACCGTTGTTATCCCAGCCGCCCCACACGTAAATGCGTCCGTTGTAGACCGCGCCAGCGTGCGTGGTACACGTGCTGGGCATGGACGCCGTCGCAGTCCACGGTCCGAGACTTCCGTCGCTGTTCACGGCGGCATAGTAAACGCTGTCGACGATCACACCGGCAGTCGTGCGGCCGCCGATGCAGTACATGTACCCGTTGAGGTAGAGTACCACCGGCTCCGCCGTACCCACGGGCAACAGGCTCGTTGCCGTCCAACCCGTCAGGAGAGGCTGATTGATAGTGATCGGCGCGCTTCGGCCGCATTCGATACCGTTGATGATCTGGGCGGCTTCAACCGCCTGACCGGCAATCAGCGGCGTCACCGGCACCGCCTTCGTCGTCTCGCCGGCCAACGAGGCGCTTCCGATGAGCGCATTGTTCGCGTACACCTTCACGAGTGTCGCGGCAGTACTGAGGTTGTTCACCGTTACGGTGGTGTCGCCCTCTGTCAGCGGCCCCGGCACGGTCGGCAGGGGGTTGCGCACCGGAACCGGCACGGAGTAGCAGCTCTCCACGCCCGCCTTGACTTGCGTAGCCTGGATGGTCGCACCGCAGGTCAGGGGCGAAACGGTAACGGCCTCACTGGTCTGCCCGCTGAGAGAGGCAGAGCCGACCAGGACGCCGTTTTCGTACACCTTCGCCTGCGTGGCCGCCGGGTCCAGGCCGTTCACCGTCACCGAGGTCACCTGGGGCAGGATCGGAGCGGCCAGTACAGGCGGCGGTGTCGGGTTCGGATCGCCGAACGGCTCCAGCGGCGGCTCGCCGTAGGAGAGGCAGATGTTGTCGTAATACACGGGGACGCTGCTGATCTGGCGACTGCCGATGACCACGGCATTGAACCCGTAGTTGTTGCCGCGCGGCTTGGAGATGCCTACACCGTTCACGAGGTATTCGATGGTGGAGGTCTTCACCTTAATCTGCAGCTTGACCCAGGCGTTGGACACGCGGGGAACGCCGTCGATATTGACCCAGTTCATCCCGCCGTACGCCTGCCGGGCCTGATACAGCGCCGGATCCAGCGGCGGGGTATAGCCGGTCCACGGGCACATCCCGATCAACAACTGCTGCTGCAACGTCGTGGAACCCCAGGCCCCGCTGTACGAGCTGAGTTCGACCCAACTGACGGCGCCGGCGCCCGCCGACGAATACATCCACACAGTCAGGGTCAGCGGCACTGCGTCCGTACCGTCGTAGTAGTGATCCAACTGGCGCAGGAGTCCGCACACGGTCGCGGCCGAAGAGGAAGTCGGCGGATCCAGCACGGAGTTCTGACAGCTTGCGGAGAAGTCGCTGGTAAGGGTGACATGCACCGGCTGGAAACACGTCGCCGGCCACGCGGCATCGAGAGCCGCCTGGTTCGCGTAGCTGTCGAAGTTGTCCTTGAAGATAACGGCGGTCACCTCCACGGGGGCGGATTCCGCGCTCTCGATGCCGCCTACCGTCTGCGTGGCCGTCAGCACATCGCCCTCCGCAAGCGTGAGACCCGTAAACGTGTACGTCGCGGAGCCGCCGGGATCGGCGATCACCGGAGGATTGAAATCGGCGTGGTTGCGCAGCAGCCGCACCTGAGTCGCGGGGGTCCAGAAGTCGATACCGCTGATGGTCACCTGCGTATCGGTCGGAAGAACCGCGGCGGGCATCTGCGGCGGTATGACGGGATCAACGACGCCGGGCGCGTCGATCACGATGTCGTCGATGTCGACGTACCACTTCTTGGTGAGATCATCCCCCTCCGGCTTGCGAATCGCAAGGCTGTCAAGGGTGCCGCGGTTGTTCGCGGCCGACAGGATGCCGTCGCCCGAGAACGCAATGATGCTCTTGTGATAAACGGTGGGACTTCCGCCCGGCGGCGTGACGGTTACGTCCCCGCCGGCGCTGCGCCCGTCCGGCGCCCCTTCGGGAAGCACGGCAACGCAGGTCCATTTGAGCGTCGTGAATTCGCCCGGCGGCGCCGCACCGCTGCTGTTCAGGACGATGCCGCCGACCGGTGTGTTGGCATCGCCGGTAACGCCCTTGCTGTCGATGCCGACGAACTCCACCGTCCCCGTCATGCCGCCGTCCGTTCCAATGGGCACGTTCGTGCCCGTCTCACGGATGCACAGGGCGAGCTCGAGCTGGCCGGTCTCAACCCAGGCTTCGTTGGCGAGGTTGCCGTCGGTGCCAAAGGCCATGACCTTCATCGAGATCGAGCTGCCTACGCCCAGATACACCGTCGGATTGGGCGATGTGGGTGTCACCCCGCCCGCATTGTAGGTCGGCACGCGAAGCCATGCCTTGTCATCGGTCGGGTCGGTCCAACTGAAGCGAATCTCGTTGCAGTTCGGCAGGCTGGCGGCGTAATCGTCGGTCAGAAGACTGTCGGTGCCCAGCGACGTGTTCAAGGCGCCGGCCCCGCAGGCGTCGCTGCCGTCCACGTAGCTGGCCGTCTGATAGCCGTACCCGGGACGGTTGAACATGGGCGGCTTCCGCGGAGGAACGTTGTTGCAGGGCTCGTCCGCTGTCCCGTATCCGGTGGTAAAATCAAAGGTCCTCGTCGCTGCGAACGTGAGCGACGAAGCGGCAAGAATCGCCGCCGTACTCAGAAGTAACGCGATTCGTGTCTTCATAACTTGGCGCTCCTTTCGGAAATGTCTTGCTGCCGGCCTCGCCCGCCGGCTCATACGATCGCGCCCGACCCGGGCATCCGGGTCGCACCGCGCGATGATCTCCGGTTCCCGCGGGCAGACGGCGATGCCGGAATGTCGCGCACGCAAAGGTACGCACCCGCCGCGCATCCGTCGCCCGCCTCCGCTGCCGTTCCTGATCCGCTCGGTCGCCACAGGTCCGGGAGAGCTTCGACGCGTACGCGTAACGAGACACATCGTCGCTCGTAGCGCTCTGCCCAAGCAACCCAATCTACCCAACCATCCGGACGTGTGGGCTGACCTCTCATGTGCCGGTTCAACCTGCGGCGCCCGGAACGGCCCGCCCCCGCCAGGCCCGAACCCATCCCGTGTACCGCAAGTCGGTCTATGCACACATACTAACCACCCCCACCGATGAACACAAGGAAATTCTTGATCGACGCTTCGCCTTCCGAAAAGGGAACACAAATTGCTGTGCCGCAGAAATATGTCGGCCGTTCACGCCCGGGCGACTGCGGCGCGGTACTGATCAGCCGCCCACGCCGTTACCGGCCCGGGCTTCTCGGTCCCGATGGCTCTGCGTTCGACGCGGCAGACCGGCATGACCTCCATTACGGAGTTGGTCAGGAAGACTTCGTCGGCATCCAGGAGATCGTGGATCGTCAGCGGTGCCTCGCGAGCCGTTCGCCCATCCCTCGCGGCCAGCTCCAGAATCAGGTTCCGAACGATCCCCGGCAGAACGGGCGTGTCCAGCGGCGGCGTCTGTATAACATCGCCCCGGACGACGAAGATGTTGCTCATGCACGCCTCGGCGAGGAGATTCTCCGGGGTAAACCAGAGGGCCTCGCCGCAACCCGCCTCGTGCGCCTCCCGGAGGGCGGTCAGGCGCGGCCAGTAGGACGTAGTCTTGTGGCCCGCCAGAGGATCCCCCTTCGATTGGCGGTAGGCCGATATGAGCACGGTCATGCCCTTCTCGTAGAACTCCCGCGGATAGGCGGATACGGCCGTCGCTGTCGCCAGAATGGTCGGCGTTACCGGCATCCCCGAATCGTCCGGGCGCTGCGTACGCCCCGGCGTAACCGTCAGCCGCAACCGGGCATCGGAGAGTCCATTGGCCGCCAGTACCTCCTCCAGCGCACGGCGGAACCGCTCCGCATCCGGCAGCAGCGGGAGGCGCAGCGCCGTGGCGGAGCGACGCAGTCGTTCGTAATGCGCTTCGAGGCGGAAGATTCGCCCGTTGTAAGCCCGCAGCGTCTCAAACAGGCCCACTCCGTGTAGAAACCCCGCGTCCATCGCGCTGACCCGCGCGGCATCCCAATCGATCAGCTCGCCGTTCAGCCAGACCTTCGCGCCCGCCTGGTTCATCGGATTACGCTTCCGTCCTTTCGCCGCCCTGCCGCGACGTGCTGCGCAGCTCCGCGCCCTCGTCGCTTCCGAACACAATTGCCGCATAACCGACCGCGTCGGCGGGCGAACCCATCTTCAGTTCGCCGAGGACCTCAGCGCTGGTCGTGTGTGCGAGCAGCCGCGCCGCCGTAGCCCCGCACTCCTTGCAGGCGGCGACGGCCGCCGCGATCGCCCCGGCGCCGCAGGCATTCTGATGCACCTGCGCCTCCGCAACCACCGCGTCCTCGTTTAGTGCGAGGATCAGGTCGATCATCCGCCGATCGTTGTGCTCTTTCGCCCAGCGAAGGCCCGGCACGCCGACGCCATGGGAGACCACACCATACCCCGGCCCATAATGGGTCAGGTCCGTGGATCCGATGAACACGGCGTCCGCCGCGGAGTCCTTTACCGCCCGCGCGACGGCCCGGCCGATCTCATGGGCGCGCGGCCCCGGAAGCACCATGATCGGCAGCAGCTTCGCCTGCGGGAAGAAATGCTGGATGAAGGGAACCTGGACCTCGATCGAATGCTCACGCTCATGGGCAAACGGATCATCCCGCGCGATCGGGCACATTCCCAGCACACGCTCCGCCAATCGTTCGTCGATGCCGATCGTGCCGAGTGGCGAGACCCACGCGCCGCGGCCGAAGACCGCGGCCTCGCTGTCCATCGGCCAGTGGACGGCGCCGAATACGACGACGGTAGCCGGCTGGCGGCGCTCGGCAATCGCCGCAAACGTACGCGCGGCGACGGCACCGCTGCACATCCATCCGGCGTGAGGAACGATCCCGCCGTGGAGGATCGCGGGCAACGGTCCCGTTTCGCCCGTTCGCGGCAGACAGGCCCGCAAGTCTTCGCGACACTGTCTGGCGCTGGCCGCATAGAAACGCCCCGCCTGCACCGGCTCGCGAATCATCATGGCCGCGCATCCGTAAAGCGGCGGTCGGCGGCCGCAGCCCGCGCGGGAACAGCCGTTGACCGCAATCCGTTCATCCCTGTGTCGTCCACGGGGCCGCCGACGGTGCGCCGGGCCGGAAGCCGGGCGCCCGCCCATGGCCGGCACAACGAATCCCGACGACTCGATCACAGACTACATCGCCCGCAGGGCCGCCGTCACACCCGCACCGAGCGTGAACGTGTGGCCCATCGAGGCCAGCACGAGTTCGATGGCCGCCAGCGCCCCCAGAGTATCGACGGCGTCCACCTGGCCCATATGACCGATCCGAACGATCCTGCCTTGCAGCTTGCCCTGGCCGCCGGCGATCATCACCCCGTGCTCGTTGCGCAACCGCGTGCGAAGCACCTTGTCGTCGATGCCGTCGGGCACGCACAGCGCCGTGACCGAATCGCTCGGCTGCTGCGAGAAGACATTGAGGCCGATCGCCCGGCCGGCCGCTCGCGTCGCGCGGGCCAGCCGGCTCGATTTGGCCCAGATATTCTCGATCCCCTCATCGCGAATGGACGCCAGCGCCTTGCGGGCCGCCACGACCAGAGGAATCGCAGGCGTGTAGGGCGAGTCGAAGTCCGCGGCCAGTGCCTTACGATACGCCTTCAGGCAATTGTAGTACGCCGGGCTGCTGAACGATTCGGCGGCCGCCCACGCGCGATCGTTTACGGCCACGAAACCGAGCCCCGGCGGCAGCATCATCGCCTTCTGGGATCCCGTGGCTACTACGTCCACGCCCCAGGCGTCCATGCGCAGCGGCAGCGCGCCGGCCGAGGCCACGGCATCCACGATCAACAATGCATGATGCTCCCGCGTCACCCGTGCAATCGCCTCGAGGTCGCACGCCGTGCCCGTCGAGGTTTCGCAATGGACGACGATGACATACCCGATCGACGGATCGGCGGCGAGGTGCTCCGCGATCCGGTCCGGGCCGGGCGCTGTCCCCCATTCCGCGTCGCAGGTAACGTGATCAATCCGGAATGACCGGCACACGTCGGCCCATCGCTCCGCGAACTTGCCGTTGCGAACGACGAGCGCCTTTCGCCCCGGCGCACAGGTCGATACGATCGCCGCCTCCATCGCCGCCGTCCCGCTGCCGGTGACGGTCAGGCACGTCGCCTGGGTCTGGAAGAGGTACTGAAGACCCTCGGTCACCTCCCGCAGAATCCGCCGGTACTCGTCTGTCCGATGATGGACCATCGGACGAGCCAGCTCGGCCAGGATTTCCTGCGGCACAGGTGTGGGCCCCGGCGTCAGTAAGCGCATCTGTCGCATAACCGTGCGATTATACAGGAGACGCACGCGGGAGTTCAGGAGGACAACTTGCCGGTCTCTTGGCGTTTTCGTTTTCCACGCCCATCCCCAACGCCCCGGGGAGAAACCTCCATCGGCGCGGCCCGCACGCGAGCCGCCCGGCCGTGGGACACACTTGCCAACGCGGGGCATTGCCTGCCGAATTGGCACGAACCTGCCGGTTCCGTATTCGTACAACTGGCGTCTGCACAATAGGTTATGGCGGCCATCGGCGCGGTACGCAACTTGCTGATTGATTTGCCGAAGCCGAGTAATCTGCGAAGATCGCCCGCAGGCTCGTTGTGAGGAGGGTTTCGCGAGGAGAGGTAACCGCCTGCGGCGTTTCGCATCGGCTGGAAAAGGGAGATCGAATCGTGGCGTTGCCAACCAACAAGCTGACCGTGAAGGCCCAGGAAGCCTTCGCCGCCGCGCAGGAGCGGGCGCAGGCTGCCGGGCATCCGAATCTCGAACCCCTCCACCTGCTCGACGCGCTCGTAGCCGAGTCCGACGGAGGGATCATCGTGCCGCTGCTGGAGAATGTGGGCGTGAAGGTTCCGCGTCTGCGCCAGCTCATTGCGGCGGAACTGGCGCGGCGTCCGAAGGCGTACGGCGGACAGCTCGGGATGGATCCGGCGACGCAGGAGGTTCTGCGGCAGGCGCAGAAGGAGGCAGATCGCCTGAAGGACCAGTACATCTCGACGGAGCACCTTCTCGTGGCGCTGGCCGAGGTGAAGTCGGATGCGAAGGAGGTGCTCACAGTGGCGGGCGCCCCCCGGGACGCCCTCCTCGCCGCCATGAGAACTATCCGCGGCGGACAGAGTGTGACGTCGGAGAACCCGGAGGAGACGTATCAGGCGCTGCAACGGTACGGCCGCGACCTGGTCGAGATGGCGCGCAAGGGCAAACTGGACCCGGTGATCGGGCGCGATGAGGAAATCCGGCGGTGCATGCAGGTGCTCAGCCGCCGCACGAAGAACAACCCGGTTCTGATCGGCGAGCCTGGCGTGGGGAAGACGGCGATCGTGGAGGGACTTGCGCTGCGGATCGTGAACGGCGACGTGCCCGGAGTGTTGCAGGGCAAGCGGGTCGTCGCGCTGGACATGGGCGCGCTGATCGCCGGAGCGAAGTACCGGGGCGAGTTCGAGGACCGGCTCAAGGCCGTGATCCGTGAAGTCGTGGAGAGCGAGGGCGAAGTCATCCTGTTCATTGACGAATTGCACACGGTCGTGGGCGCCGGGCGGGCCGAGGGGGCGGTCGATGCAGGCAACCTGCTCAAGCCCCCGCTGGCCCGCGGTGAGCTGCGCTGCATCGGCGCGACGACGCTCGACGAATACCGCAAGCACGTCGAAAAGGACGCCGCCCTGGAGCGGCGCTTCCAGCCCATCTACGTGGCCGACCCGAGCGTCGAGGACACCATCGCGATTCTGCGGGGCCTGAAGCCGCGGTATGACGCTCATCACGGCGTGCGGATTCAGGACTCCGCGCTCGTCGCCGCCGCGACGCTCAGCCACCGGTACATCACCGACCGCTTCCTGCCGGACAAGGCCATCGACCTCGTGGACGAGGCCGCGTCGCGCGTGCGGATCGAGAACGACTCGATGCCGTCCGAGCTGGACGAGATCCGTCGCCGGATCATGCAACTGGAGATCGAGCGAGAGGCCCTCAAGAAGGAGAAGGATCCCGGCTCGAAGCAGCAACTCGAGCGCGTGGAAAAGCAGCTTGCCGAACTCCGCGAGCAGGACGGCGCGCTCACCGCGCGGTGGCAGAACGAGCTGGGCGTGCTGAAGGCCATCAAACAGAAGAAGGAACAGATTCAGCGGGCGGAAGCGGAGCTGGAGGAGGCGCAGCGGCGGGGCGAACTGGAGCGTGCCGCGCGGCTGCGTTATGGGGAGATCACCAGCCTGCAGAAGGAGATCGCCTCGCTCGAGAAACAGCTTGCCGACCTCCAGGCGGATGGGAAGGGGCTCGTCCATGAGGAGGTAACGGCGGAGGAGATCGCCGAGGTCGTGAGCAAATGGACCGGCATCCCCGTAGCCCGCATGATGGAAGGCGAAAAAGAGAAACTCCTGCACATGGAGGAACGGCTCGGCCAGCGGGTAGTCGGACAGGATGAGGGCGTACGGGCCGTCTCGGACGCCGTCCGGAGAAGCCGGGCCGGAATGGGTGACCCGAACCGCCCCATCGGATCGTTCCTGTTCCTCGGGCCGACGGGCGTGGGAAAAACGGAACTGTGCAAGGCGCTGGCGGAGTTTCTCTTCGACGACGAAGCGGCCGTCGTGCGCATCGACATGAGCGAATTCATGGAGCCGCACTCAGTGGCGCGGCTCATCGGCGCCCCGCCCGGGTATGTCGGATACGAAGAGGGTGGGATGCTCACGGAGGCAGTCCATCGCCGGCCGTACTGCGTGATCCTCTTCGATGAAATCGAAAAAGCGCACCGCGACGTCTTCAACGTACTGTTGCAGGTGCTGGACGAAGGGCGTCTCACCGACGGCCACGGGCGCGTCGTGGACTTCAAGAACACGATCGTCGTGATGACCAGCAACATCGGCAGCCAGCACATTCAGAAACTGTCGGAAACCGGCGGCGACGACGTCGAGATTCAGATGCAGGTGAAGGAGGAGCTCAAGCGACACTTCCGCCCCGAGTTCCTCAATCGCATCGACGAGACGATCATCTTCCACCGGCTCACGCGGCAGGACCTCGAGCGGATCGTCGAAATCCAGTTGCGCTATCTCCAGAAGCGGCTGGCCGACCGTAAGATCCGAATCGAGCTGACCGAGGCGGCGAAGAGGAAGCTGGCCATCGACGGCTACGACCCGGTCTTCGGCGCCCGCCCGCTCAAGCGGCTCATCCAGCAGGAGATCGAGAACCCCCTGGCCCGCCGCATCCTGTCCGGCGAGTTCGCCGAGGGCGATACGATCCGTATCGACGCAGCAGGCGAGGTCTTCACGTTCGCCAAGGAAGCCGAGGTCCTCGAAGGCGAAGTCGTGTAGGGCGCGATTCGCGTCCGGGCAGACGGGCAAGCGCCGATTCCGGCAGGCGCGGCCGGCGGAACGGGCTGGCACGCCGCCGGCTCGCCGGCGGGTCCTGGCTCATGTCGCGGCGCCTCCCGCGGGGACGCGTCCGCCGCACGGAGGCTCAGGCCCTCTGTCGGGCTGCCCCTTGCATCCGCCCGTCCCGTTTTGTAGCGTCAGGGTAGAGTTGCAGCCGCACTCGAACCGCACCTTGATGTTTTTCGCGGAGACGAACCCATGTCAACCGGAACACTCTTGGGTGCAATACTTGCTGGTCTGGCGATGACGGCCTCGGCCGCCGGTGGAACCGGGGAACCAACCTTCGTCGCGGAAACCGTCTATCACGCTCCAAGCGCAGTTTATGGACTGGCCTGGGGCGAGTTCGATCCGGCCTCGGCCGGCAGCGAGGCGGCATGCCTGCTGGCCGACGGATCGGTGGTCGAGCTGACTCGGCATTCGGGCGGCTGGACCGCCGCGCAAATCCATAAGGGTCTGGGGCCGATCGGGGGTATGATCGACCGGCCCACAATCTGCATCGGCGACGTGCATTCCGGCTACCCGGGCAACGAGATCGTTATCGACGGCGGAAAATACCTGATCGTCCTTCGCCGGGGTGCCGGCTGGTCCTACGAAATACTCTTCACCGTGGGGGCTGCCGGCGCCGGCTGGGGTTCGCGCGTGGGCGACATCGACCCCGACCACCCCGGCGAGGAAATCCTGCACAGCCTGGAGGGCGTGATGGACCGGGGAACCATCGGGGTCTTCCGCGAATCTTCGGGAATATGGACCGAGGAAATCATTTACGCGGAACATGTCGTGATGGACTCCGCTGTGGGCGAGTTCGATCCCCTGCATCCCGGTGCGGAGCTCGTGGCCGTCACGGAGATGGGGCCCGCCTACGAAATCTACCCGCCGACGGGCAACCCGACGGGCTACTGGCCCCGACGCACGCTATGGGACAACATGGAGAACGCGGGGTGGGTCGCCCGGATCGCCGACGTCGAACCGGAACTCTTCGGCAATGAGATCGTGTACGGGACGCGATACAGCGATCGCATCACGATGTCGTACGCCATGGGTTCAACAGGCCACCAGCTCGAAATCCTGTTCACCGGTAACGCGCCCTCCGGATACAGAACGATGTATGACATTGCGATCGGCGATGTCCTGCCCGGCGCCGCCGGCTGCGAGATCCTCGGCGTCGATGCGCGCGGCTCCGTGTATCTGGTACGCCGCCTTGCGAGATCGTCCTGGCAAGGACGGGTCATCTGGCAGGATGTGACCGCACCCCTTCACGCCGTCGTTGCCGGAGACGTGCTGCCAGACCGCTTGGGCGAGGAGATCCTCGTTGCAGGTCAATCCGGCACTGTCACCCTGCTGAGGTGGGCCCGCGTTGCCGCGGACTTGGACGACGACGGCGACGTGGACCTGACGGACTTCGTGTACTTTCAAGCCTGTTTCAACGGCCCCAACCGCCCGTACGCGCGAGACGGCTGCGCCGACGCGGACCTGGACCGTGACACCGATGTGGACGTGGCGGACTTCAGCGAGTTCCAAGGCTGTTTCAACGGGCCGAACCGGCTCCCCAGGTGCCCGTAGAGGATACGGTGCACGGCGCCGGCAACGGATCGGGGCTACGCATGTCGCATCGTGTTTCCCGGCCGGTCGCAACCGACGATAACCGAGCCGACCTGCCCCGGCAGGCAGCCAAGAAAGCGTAAAAAGAAAACACCGGGCGTCCGAAGACGGCCCGGTGCTTTCCGGAGGGGAAAAGCTTTATGGCATCCGCATCAAGCGGACATCCGCGAAACGATTGTCCGGAGTGACGGCGAGAGAGATTTCTTCGCACGCGGCCGAAGCACTGAGGTTAGCTCTCGCTCACCTGAACTCCCATGCGCTGCGCCTTCCCACGCACACCGCACTACTACTCATACGCGAAATCGCGCCAAATTGCAAGCCCCTCGCGGAGATTTTGTGGAGATGCGCTGCCGCCGCCCGCGAACCGCCGAAGTGGCAGGCCACAAATCCTGTGGTGACAATCAGTTATACACACACGCTGAACCGCCCAAGCAATCGAGAATCACACGAATCACGGGCAAAATCGCTTGTGCCCGCGGTTCCTCCGTCAACCGGCTCCTCGCGCAATCGCCTCGCCCGGGGACGATTCCAGTGACCAACTTTCTGAAACCCTGGGCGCCTGTTGCCGATAACTGATGAGGCAGTGCCTTGGCTCGCCCTTCTGAAACCTGCAAGGGAACCGGTCGTCGCATGAACAGAACCGCTGCCCAGAAGATTGTCAGCCGCCAGGAACTCGTCGAGGCCGTCCGCGCAGCGCAAGCCGCCGGACGGACGGTCGTGCATTGTCACGGCTGTTTCGATATCGTTCACCCCGGGCACGTCCGCTACCTGGAATTCGCCCGGCGCCAGGGCGACCTGCTGCTTGTCTCACTCACCGGGGACGCACAGGTTGGCAAAGGTGAGCAGCGTCCCTACATCCCCGAGGAGTTGCGGGCGGAAAACCTTGCGGCCCTCGAGGTAGTGGACCTGGTGTACATCAACCCGGATCCGACCGCATGCAAGCTGCTCAATGACGTGCGACCGGATATCTACGTCAAAGGGCATGAGTACGAGCACTCCGCCGACGCGGGCTTTCTGGCCGAGCGACGCGTCGTCGAGGGCTACGGCGGCCGCGTGCTGTTCAGCAGCGGCGACGTGGTGTTCAGTTCCTCGCGGCTGCTGGAAAGTCTTGACCGCGATTCGACGTTGGAGACGGAGCGGCTCAATCTGCTCTGTCGGCGACATGGAATCGACCGCACGGCCGTCGATGAGTTGCTCGGACGTTTCGCCGGGCTGAACGTTCTGGTCGTAGGCGACATGATTATAGACCGTTATGTCCTCTGCGACGCGACGGAGCTGGCGAGCGAGTCGCCCATGATGTCACTCTCCCGGCTCGAAGAACATGTGTATGTCGGCGGTGCCGGGATCGTCGCCCGGCATGCCGCGGGTCTGGGCGCCCAGACGTATCTTCTGAGCACGGCCGCCCACGACGGACAATCCAGCCTGGCCCGGACCACGCTTGAACAGGAGCGTGTCGAGTGCCACCTGATGTCCTGCCGTCCGCGCCTGCCCGAGAAGACCCGCTACCTTGTAGAAACCTCCAAGCTCTTTCGCGTAGAGGATGCGGAGATACATCCGCTCGACTCCGTTTCCCAGCGGCAGGCGGTCTTCTGGGCTCAGGGCATTGCAGATCGTCTGGATGCGGTGATCTTCTGCGACTTCGGATACGGGAGCATCACGCGGAGCCTGCTGGAGGATCTTCGAAAGGTCCTCGATACCTCGCGGCTGGTGATCGCGGCGGACGCGAGCGGTCCGCGCGGACTCCTGCTGGACTTCCAGGATGCCACCGTTCTGTGCCCGACCGAGCGCGAGCTGCGCACCGCCCTCCACGATTTCCAGAGCGGCCTCTCGAACGTCGCGTGGAACGCCATGAACCGGACCCGGGCCCGCCACATGCTCGTCACCCTCGGCAAGAAAGGCGTGGTCGCCTTCGACCGCCAGTCGCAGGACGCCAGCGACCCCCGCTGGCAGGGCCGCCTGCGCAGCGAATACCTCCCCTCGCTGGCGGACCACGTGGTAGACCCCCTGGGATGCGGCGACGCCCTGCTCGCGGCGGCGGCTCTGACGATGGCCGCCAACGGAAACCTCATGCAGGCCGCTTACATCGGCTCGGCCGCCGCCGCCATCGAGGGCGCGCGACTCGGAAATGTGCCGCTCGACGCAGACTCCCTGCGGCGATGGCTTCGCGGTCGCATTGAAATGGTTCCGTCGCAGGCCCCCGACGCGGCGGCCGCTGACGAACCCGTCTCGGCCCGTACGTCCCTCAGCCCCGACAGCGAACCGGTCCGATAGCCGAGCCTCCAGCGATGCCATCCACGCGTGTTTCCTTCGTCCTCGCCACCTGCAACCGCCGCGACATCCTCCTCTCCACGCTCCAACACCTGCGCGAGGCGGCGGCAGAGGCTGACGAATCCGAGATCATCGTCGTCGACAACGCCTCCCGCGACCGCACGGGCGAGGCCGTTCGATCCCACTTCCCCGACGTTCGCCTGATCCCGCTGGCCAACAACCTCGGGAGCTGCGCCAAGGCGGTCGGGGTCGAGCGTGCCGGCGGCGAATACGTCGTTTTTCTCGACGATGACTCCCATCCGCGTCCCGGGAGCATCCGCCGGATGATCGACCGCTTCAGCACCGACCCGCGACTCGGCTGTGTCGGCTTCACCATTCACCTGCCCGACGGCCGACTCGAATCGAGCGCCCTGCCAAATGTGTTTGTCGGCTGCGGTGCCGGATTCCGCCAGGCGGCCGTCCGGGAAGTGGGCGGCCTCGACCGGACACTCTTCATGCAGGCGGAAGAATACGATCTCAGCTTTCGCCTGGCCGCCGCCGGCTGGAAGATCGAGACATTCCCGGACCTGCACGTCGATCACCTTAAGACGCCCCAGTCCCGGGTAGCCCGCCGTACGCTCTACTACGATACGCTGAATAACCTGCTGATCGCCGCCCGCTACCTCCCCGACGAACACGAAGCGGACATCCGCCGCGACTGGTCGCAGCGATACCGCTGGATCGCCGCGGACGCCGCGCACCTCTCCGCGTACTGGCGCGGCCGTATCGAAGGTCTCTGCCGGTACCGCCGTGAACGCCGCGCCTACGCACACTGGCGCCTGCCGCCGCCCGCCTTCGAGTACCTCTTCCGCTTCGAGTACATTGCACGCGCGATGGCAACCGTCGCCGGGTCCGGCGCTCGCACGATCGTCCTGGCCGACCTCGGCAAGAACATACGCCCGTTTGTTCGCGCCGCTCGGAATGCCCGCTTGTCAATCTGCAGCATCGCTGACGACCGTTTTGCCGCCCGCGGGCGCCGATATGAGGGAATACCGATCCAGTCGCTCCGGGAGGCCCTGAAGGCAGCACCGGACCTGGTCGTAATCTCCAACACCTCGCCCGCACACGCCCGCCGGGCCGCCGAAAACCTTCGCCAGTGCACCCGGATTCCTGTGCTCCGATGGTTCGGTTACGACCTGCCGGCCGATCCCACCACCGGCCCGGTGCCAGGCCACCGCCCGCGCCCCTTGATGAGCCGTTCGCCCGTAGGCTCATGCCGGCTCTGAGGTTAACCGCACGTTTCGCTTTTCACAACCGCGATTCCCCGTCTATGTGTCATAACGTTCGTCCGTAAATGAGGTTAGGCACTATTAGGCCATCGCTACGGAAACGGACGTTCTCCAGATGAATAGTAAGACAGATTCGGCACCCCCTTCCGACATGTCAATCGGAGGGTCAGCCGCCACGACCCCGTGGTGGCTGATGCCAGCGGTCGCCAGCACCCGTGAATCAACCGGTACGCGTGGAGGCCTCGCGCGAATAGTTTCGATTTCCCACGGCGGCATAGCCGAAGAAAAAAGTGCGCAAAGATTGTGAAATCTGGGAGTTTGGGCCTAGACTCGGCGAGCCGTGCGGGTATAATGAGGTGAACGCTTTCCCCCGGGAAGGCGGACGAACGCTGAAAGCAGACCCCGCGACAGAAGCGGGGATAATTCGATCTTCCACTCGCTGCGGCACCCTTTGACCGCGCCAAAACAATCGGGGTGCCGCACGCCTTTTTTACAGATCGCGGTCTCAGAGAACACACAGGTCGTGACGGTTTCACGCCGTCAGCGCGCAACTCTCCGTAGCGCATAAGGAAAGAACGCGGGGCAAATTACGTGCCCCACCGCTAGCGCCTCGGGTCGCTCCGATGGCCAACCAACCTGCGCCCACTCCGCTGCTGAGGCGCTCTCAGGCCCGACGCTGGGAGACATTGCCAGCGGAACGATGACCTCGACGTCGAGCGCGCACATCGCACGTTGTGAAATCCGTGGAGCGATCTCTACAATGCGACCTTGTGTCTCGTTCGCAAAACGGCTCCGATCCATGCCGCGCCGCAGTGCTCGTTTTCGGTGCGGTTCTGGCCGCCTCCAACGGCTGTGCAGGTCCCGCGGACTTCCAATCATCCGCGCGAGGGCCTCTGCTAGCGGTTCGCTACGAAATCTGCCACCGACAAACCGCCGACGCCGGCGAAAGACGCGCGGAGTTAGCGAGAGATTTCCGCGAAATTCGTTCGCTCGGTTTTCACGCCGTCTGGCTGGACTTCTTAACAGACGACGACCGTGCGCCCGCGCTCGACGCGGGCGGCAGCCTCGGACTGCGTACCATCCTGGCAGACTCGGCAATCGACCGCTTCGTCCGATTCGGCACACTCCCGCCGGAGTTTGCCTCCGCCCAGCGTCTGGTCTGCGCCCGCACCGCGCCTCTGTTTCAGGCCCGTACCCGCTCGATCCTCGCGCTGCCCCCCTTTCCCTCGGGTGAAATGGCGGACCGGGTCAGCGAGATTGCCGGAATCTGTGCGGCCTTCGAACCGCCCGGCGAGGTGCTGATCGTTGGACATGCGGCAGACGCCGCCCGGTTCGAGCGATCCAAAACAGTCTGGTATGCGGCCCTGTCGGGAACGGATACCTCTTACCGCCGTGAAACGCCCTGGCCGCGAATGATCCAGATCATCGGCGGGGATTCGACTACGCCCGCGGCGTGGTCGGAGAACGCGATCCGCCGGGCCTACTACCGTGGCTTGGCGGTCGGATTGACCGACGGCGTGCTCGTGTGGCGCTTCCGCTCGTGGCCGCGGGAGTGCAACGGAATCGCGGAGCCCGATGGTCGCCTCTGCTCGGCGGCCACGGCGGCGATGGAGTTCCTCTCGCGGCATGGCCGCCGGTACGCGTGCCTGGCAGGCGCGGTGCGCATCGAGGATGACGCGGCGGGCATGGAATCGACGAGATTGCACTGCGCCTCCTTCCGGCGGGGAAGCCGGCGTTTTGTCCTGGTTCGCAACGACGATACGGAGCACTTCGGACGCGGGGTACTGCGAATCTCCGCGACGCTGGGCGGCGAGCCGGTGGCCCGTGTGGTAGAGCAGGAAACGGGTACCCGGTACGTGCGGGCCGACGGTCCTCTGACGATCCCGGTCCAGCTTGCGCCGGGGGAGGGCGTCCTGTTCGAAGTGCACTGACGAGCGCGGGCGGTAAGGCGCCTGGCGGGCCCCGCCGCACACGGCAGCCGGTCGGGGTGTCTCCGGAAGGTCCGGGCGAGGCTGCATGCCTGACGGCATACGGCTGTGCGCACGGGGCGGAGACCGTGATACAATCGGGCGTGACGATCGGGCATCTTCAAGGTGGGTCATAGCGGGGAGGTCGCCGCCCGGCGAACGCTCCCGCTGAGAGGCGTCGGACCAGGAGGCGCCGTGAAGAGGTTTTTGCCCGCGCTGGCACTGATGGCAAACCTGCTCGTCCACCAGGCGGCACTGGCGCAGGGTCCGACGTATGTCGCCGTCGTGATCTACCACGTGACGAACGTCGGGCAGGCTCCCATCGAGAACTCTGTGCTGGCGTACCGCGTTCCCACCAGCAACCGGTATCAGGAGATCGTTGAAACGCTTATCGACCCTGCCCCGACGGAGACGGTACAGGATTCGGAGGGCCAGACGCTGGCGATGGCCGACCTGGGTTCCTTGGCCGTCGGGCAAACCAGGGCTGTGCGCATCTTCTGCCGGGTTCAATGCAGGACCGCCACCCTCGCTTCCGCGAACGCAAAGGGCAGCGTCCCCGCCCTTCGCGAGGAAGAGAAGGCCGCATACCTTGCAGACGCACCGCCGTTCGGCGTGTCGGAGGTACGTGACACGGCCCGGGATGTGTGCGCTCGCGCCTCTTCGTCGATGGGCAAGGCGAAGGCGATCTTCGACTACATCACGCAGACGTTCGAGTACGACCTCCGCGACCATCTGGATCCGGCTCCGGCCGTGATCCGGCGGAAGCTCGGCTCATGCAGTGAACTTGCGTTCGCCTTCGTGGCGCTGTGTCGCGCTGCCGGCGTCCCTGCGCGGGTGGTGACATCGTTCCGCAACCGGGAGGGCGCGACGCCGTCGGTCGACTGGGTGGGGCATCGCTGGGCCGAGTTCTACGCCGAGGATGTCGGGTGGGTGCCGGTAGATCCCACCAATCAGATCAACAGTTTCGGCAAGAAGTCGTACTGGGGTCGGCAGGATCCGGAGTTCATTGCTCTGGTGGACGACGGTTCGGCAGAGCTCGCCTCGCCGAGATGGGAAGCGATGCTCGCCTTCTACAGGCCGGCGGATTCGAAGGTGGCGACGAAACGATTCGCGGTCTGGCGTTTGTCCCATAATGCCGAGAAAGAGCGGACGTTCTTCGAAGAGGGTTGTCGCGCGCTTCGTGCGGAGAAGGTTGAGGACCGCATCGCCGCCGTGGAAGGCTGGCAGCGATCCCGGGAACCCCTGCGAGGCGTGATGGCTCTGGAAGCGGCGTTCGACACCAGCGCGTCGGTACGACGGCAGGCAGCCAGGGTACTGGCGACGGCCGACGACCCGACGCTTACCCTCCCCATGCTGAAGCTCCATGAGCAGGAATCGGACGAGAGCGTAAAGGCCGCCCTGCTCCAGGGTGTACGGTCGCTGCTGCGCGTACGCAACGACAAACACCGGGAAATCGCACTGGCCAACGTGATCAAGTCGCGGCTCGATTCTGCCGTTCCCCTGGTCGCCGAACTGGCCGCGGACCCGAGCGCGGATGTCCGCTGGCGCATCGCCGCCACGCTGTACCGACTGGGGGACAAGCCGGCGGTGAACGACGCCTACTCGACGCTGCTTGACGACCCCGAGGAGATGGTGCGTTTCCAGGCGGCCAAGCAATGGTCGCGGCTGGGATCGTGGAAGGCGGCCGAACGCCTGGTGAAGTACCTCGCCAGCCCCGACCCGCGTCGCCGCACGAGCGCATTGGAAGCCCTCCGCCGGCGGGCCGGCACGGACTTCGGCTTCAAACCGCTCGGAAGTCCTGATTCTCAGGCCAACCAGGCCGCCCGCGAACGCTGGGACCGCTGGGTCCGGCAGCGGGGCCAACAATAGCCCCACCGCCGCCCCCGGGGCCGCCTCGCCACGCCAGCGCCGCGGCGAAGCCGGTCTGCCCGTCTGCACCTCCGCCGCCCGGTCCGGTACCATCCGCAAAAAGCCATCCGTCTCGCCCGATCCTTCTCGGTAGGAAAGCCGCCGCAGCCGATACTAACGATACGGGGCTGCACCGCCGGGAGTGGTGCGCGCCGGCAGGAGTTCGAATCGTGACAGCGACCGATAAACCAAGCCGGCTCTCCGCGGGTCTTGTGCTCGCCCTGACCGGCGCCGCGATGGCGGCGTCGAGACCGACGCAGGAACAGGGAATCGCCCATGCAAACGCGCCGGCTCGCGCGGGTACCGCGACCTTCGCCGCAAGCGGTACAACGCCTGGAGCACCCTCCACACATGCGGCCGCCGCAATCCGTCCGGACACCTTTGGGGTGGACGGACGGCGGCTCGTGAAGCTCTTCGACTTCAACGAGCGGCCTCTGGGGAACTACGAATCGCTGCCCATGGGATGGACGCGCCACGAGGGGTGGGGCTTCCCGCACTATCTCGAAGCGGGCTTCGATGAAACGGTCGGTCACGAAGGGCCGCCGAGCCTGCGGTTGAACCTCAACGGCGGCAGCGTAGGCTTTCACTACCGCAGCCGGACGATCGAAGTCGTGCCCACCAGCGACTACATCGTCTTCGCATGGGTCCGAACGGAGGGGCTGAACCGAGCCCGTGCGTCCATCGGAGCCGCGATGATGGACCGCAGCGGCAATGATATCGCCGGCACGCAAGCCTTCAGCCGCTTTGTCGGCGGCCCGGGTGAAAACGGCCGGTGGCACCGGCTCACGGCGTACCTGCCGGGCGGTGTTCGGAATGCACGGTTCGTCCACCTCTCGCTCTGGCTCACGCAGCGCGACGCGCGAGGCCGCGAGCGACGCGGGACGCCCGCGTCGGCCGATGACGTCGAAGACACCTCCGGCCAGGCATGGTTTGATGACATAGAGGTTTACCGCCTCCCCCGGGTCCGCATGGACACGGGGGTACCCGGCAACGTGTTCGGACCCGATCTCGCGCCGGCCCTGCACGTGCTGGTCAACGACCCGGCCGGCGCGGGGCTCGTCGCCCGTCTGGTAGTCCGCGACGCAGACGGCACAGCCCGATTCGAGCAGGATGTGCCCATCAAGCCAAATGATCAGACGCAACCGGACCGGATCGAGTTGCCGGGCTTGGAGAGCGGGCTGTACCGCGCGGAACTATCGGTCTCGACCGCCGCCGGGGTCTTGGCCGGGCGCACGGTCCAGTTGGCGCGTCTGAGCCGACGGTTTCACGACGCCGCCCCGGGCGCTCGCCCGGCACGCGGCTTCGGCGTCGCAGTCACCAACCTGTCGGAAAAACACCTGCCCGACCAGCTCGCTCTGATCGAGCAGTTGGGGCCGGAATGGGTCAAGATGCCGGTCTGGCTGATGGCGTCGGCGAATTCGTCCACCCCGGCGGTCTCCACGGGCGCGATGGAGTCGCATCTCACCCAGCTCTCGGGACGCGGACACGAAGTCGTCGGATGGATCGGACCGGATCGGCAGACGCTCGAGCAGCGCCGCGAAACCGGTTCGCTGCTCGACCTGCTCAGCAGCAATCCGAGCCGCTGGCGGCCCGGACTCGCCTACGTCTGGTCGCTCTACGCGGGGCTGATCCGTTGGTGGCAGGTCGGCAACGAACAGGACGCAAGCCTCGTGTGGGATCCGCGCCTGCCCGCCGCCGTAGCCGCGGTGCGTCGGGAGATGTCCGACGTCGTCAACAGCCCGCGTCTCGTGATCCCGGGCAATGTCCTCCGGACGTCCGACGGGGGCGAAACGAGCGACGAGTCCCCGCCGGCGTCTGCCGTCGCCGCCTTCGTGCCGCCGGAAGTGCCGCCCGAACGGATCGACGAACTCCGGTCGGCCGCCGACGTACATCCGAAGTTGTGGCTTACGATCGAACCGCCGCCGCGCAACCGCTATCCTCGCACGGCATGGGCTGCCGACCTGACCAAACGTCTCGTGCTGGCAAAGACCGGGCGCGCTGAGGCGATCTTCGTTCCGCAACCGTGGAGCGTCGATGAGGCGGACGGGATTCACCCGAACGAGGAGTACCTGATCTTCCGCACGGTCGCCGATCTCCTCGGCGGATCACAAAGCATCGGGCCGCTGACAATAGACGGCCGTGTGGAGTGCCACCTCTTCGACCGCGACGGGCGGGCGGTCATGGCGGTCTGGGACGACTACGCCCCCCCTGCCGGCCGCGACCACTGGCTGCTGTTGGATCCCGGCGCGAGACAGATCGACCCGTGGGGCCGCTGTACGGACTTGCAGGCCACCGGGGCCGAGTGCCGTGTACGGATCGGCCCGACGCCCACGTTTCTCGAACCGCTGCCGACATGGCTCGCCAAGCTTCGCCGGAGCTTCGGTATCGTCCCATCCCATGTGGAAGCCAGGCTCGCAGAACACGAGGCGGCCATACGCTTCGCGAACCCGCTGGCCGAGCCGATCAGCGGCGAGGTGCGACTCGTCGCTCCCCCGGGGTGGACCGTCCGGCCATCACGTTTTCGCTTCTCGCTGCCCTCCGGACAGGTGCACGAGGAGCCGATCTCTCTGAGTTTCCCGCTGAACGAACCGTCGGGCACAAAGGTAATCCTGAGCGAGTTTCTCATCGAAGCCAACCGCAACTACCCGCTGCGGATCCCGGCCTGGTTCGATCTGGGACTGGAGGGCATTGAGGTCGAGACGTTCACACAGCGTGCCGGAAACCAGGTAGTGGTTCGTCAGTCCGTAACCAACCGCTCCAGCGAAGTCGTGAGTTTTTACGGCTACCTGGCGGCTTCGGGCCGGGAGCGGCTGAACCGGATCATCTCGAACCTTCAGCCGGGCCAGACGACCACCAAGGAATACGTCCTGGATAACGCATCCGAGCTCACCGGCCACCGCATGCGCCTCGGCCTGCAGGAGGTGGACGGCTCACGCGTGTGGAATTGTCTGATCGAAGCGCCGTAGCCCAGCTTTCGAACGGTGCGAGCGCTGAGATAATCGCCGATACGGCCCCGGCCGGTTCTCATCAACCGCGACCGCCGGGCGAACGCCACAGACTCGACACTCTGCTCCGGCGATTCCCATCGCGCGGGACTTACGGGGAAG
>CAZMVY010000050.1:18585-22953 GCA_964569765.1 uncultured Planctomycetales bacterium | reverse complement strand
GCGTGGCTGCGAACGCGTTTCGCCCGCGAGGCGGAGCCATGAGTCCCGAACGGCATGCGCGGATCAAGGAGCTATTTCTGGCTGCGTGTGCGCTTCCGCCGGAGGAGCGCACCACGTTCCTCTGGGGCGCCTGCGGCGGGGACCCGGAGCTTCAGGCGAGCGTCGAGGAACTTCTCCGGCATTACATCCCCGGCACCATTTCGCCGGAGCTCGCGGAGGACCGTGCGGCCGCCGTCGCCCATGCGCCGGAAGCGGGCGGCTCCGATCTCACGTCGGAGTCGGACGCCGTCGTCGCCCTGGGCGGCGCCCGTGACCGGCCTCCCGGCACGATCGTGGCAGGCCGCTATCGCGTCGTCGCCCTGCTCGGAAAGGGCGGCATGGGGGAGGTGTACCGGGCCGACGATCTGGTCCTCGATCAGACGGTGGCGCTGAAGTTCCTCCCACAGGTCTTCGCGGACGATCCGGCTTGGCTTGCCCGACTGCGCGGCGAGGTCCGTGTCGCGCGGAAGGTCACCAGTCCTCACGTCTGTCGCGTTCACGACATTGTGGAGGCCGACGGCGACTGCTTCATCACTATGCAGTACGTGGACGGCGAAGACCTCCGCTCGCTCCTCAATCGCATCGGGCGAATTCCGCAGGACAAGGCCCTCGACATCGCGCGGCAGCTCTGCGCCGGCTTGGCCGCGGCGCACGCCCGGGGCGTTCTGCACCGTGATCTCAAGCCGGCTAACATCATGCTCGACGGCCGCGGGCAGGTCGTTATCACCGACTTCGGCCTGGCGGGCACCCTTCGGGATATCCGGCCGGAGGAGTTCCGCGCGGGCACGCCGGCCTACATGGCCCCGGAGCAACTCGCCGGTCGCGAGGTGACCGTCCGCAGCGACATCTACGCCATGGGCCTGGTGCTCTACGAGCTCTTCACCGGGAAACCCGCCTTTCATGCCAAGACCGTCACGGAATACGCCGACGTCAGGAGCAGCCAGACGCCGTCGTTGCCGTCGACCCTGACCCCCGGGATCGATCCCGTGATCGACCGGGTCATCCTGCGATGCCTGGAGAAGGAGCCGCAGGATCGCCCGCCGTCTGTCCTCACCGTGGCCGGCGCTCTGCCCGGCGGCGATCCGCTGGCCGCCGATCTCGAGGCTGGCGAGATACCCTCTCCCGAAATGGTCATCGCGGCGGGGGAAGCCTCCGGCATTTCCTTGCGGCGGGCGACGGCGGGGCTGATCGCCGTCTTCGCGATGCTGATTCCGGCGATACTCTTCTCTTCGAGAGCTCACCCGGTTTCGCAGGCACGGCTCAGCAGGTCGCCGGAGGTTCTCGCGGAAAAGGCGCGCGACATGCTCGGTAGCATGATCGGCCTGGAGGTTCCGGCGCATGAGGCCTCGGGTCTGCTGGATCGTCGCGACTGTCCGTTCATTCACTACGCCGCGGATCAGGGTCGATTTGGCGAGCCTGAGTTCGCTTTCGCCGGCGCCGTGCCCCTGGCATTCTGGTATCGAGCGGCGCCGACGGGACTCGTGCCCGGCGAGGCGACGAACCTCGTGTTCGGCAACGCCCGCGTCCGCCTCGAGGACCCGACGCCGACCGCGCCCGGCATGGCGACGGTAATCCTTGATATCGAGGGCCGGCTCGCAGGGCTGCAGGTTGTGCCGCGGCACTTCGAGGCTGCCGCCGCGTCCGCCGCGCCGGTGGACTGGTTACCTTTCTTCCTGCAGGCGGGGCTGGATGCGTCGAGGCTCCGCCCCGCCGAACCGGTGACGACTCCCCGCGTATATGCGGACACGCGGAGCGCCTGGCGGGGCCTGCACCCGGACGATCCGAGGCGGCCGATCCGCATCGAGACGGCCGCCTGCAGGGGCAGGCCGGTTTGCTTCGTCGTGCTTTCGGATCGGCCCGCCGGCAACGCGTCGTCCTGGCTGACGGATTCCGGGGATCGGTGGGCGGTGGTGGGTCGCGTGCAGGCCGTTCTGCTGACCCTGCTCGTGCTGATTTCCCTGGCGCTGGCCCGTGCGAATCTGCGCCAGGGCCGCAGCGATCCGCGCGGAGCCTTACGGCTGGCCGTCTTTGTTTTCGCGATCCGGGTGCTCGTCTGGTCCTTGCGGGCGGCGCATGTTGCCGAGTTGGACCTGGAATACGGTCTCATCCGGATCGGTCTCGTCGGCGCGTTCGCGGAGGCGGCCTTGGCGTGGTTGTTCTACGTGGCCCTGGAACCCCTGGTACGGCGCTTCTGGCCCCAAGTGCTGATTGCCTGGGCCCGTGTGCTCGCCGGACGTTTCCGCGACCCGCTCGTCGGAGGCCACGTGCTTCTTGGCGCGGTCGTCGGCGTGTTCTGGGTCTTGTTGATTCAGCTTGATCAGCTCATCACGAGCGGGCTGGGGCTTGTGCGTCGCCAGACCCTGCGCCCCGACGACTTCTTCGACGCCGTGATGGGAGGCCGCCAGGCATGCGCGTTCTGTCTCGGCGCGCTTCAAACGGCCGTGTACGACAGCCTGTTCATCCTCCTCCTGCTGGTCGTGCTGCGCGCGGTCCTCCGCCGCACGTTCGTTGCGAACCTCGTGGGTGTACTGTTGATTATCCCGTTGTTTGTGCCGCGCGGGAGTCACGCCGTCGTCTCCCTGTTCGTCGTCGGTCTGGGCGGCGTGGCCGTGGCGATGTGCATCCTGATCCGCTTCGGTCTGGTTCCGATCGTAACCGCTCTTTGGGTGACCATGGTGCTGCTTCGCTTCCCGCTGACCCTCGGCGTGCGTGTCTGGTACGCGGACTACTCGTTGTTTGCCGTCGTCCTTGTGGCCGGTATCGCCGTGCTCGGCTTCCTCGCGGCTCGCCGAAGCCGCCCCGGGGTACAGTCGGGTCTCTGGTGATTGCTTCCGACTCGCTTGGGAAGACGCGTCTTCTCCGGATGTCGCTCGGAATTGTCCGCAACCGCAGAGGCAGTTCCGTGGGTGTGCCACCGCTGTTTCGGGGCGCACCGGGCCGCTGAGAGAAATCTGCGTTTGCCATTGCGGGTTTGTCCGGGTTTTGTCGCGTTGGAAGGTGTACAGCCCGCCAAGCGGCGTGCAAGGTCATCCGTTTCGCCTGCAGGCGGTCCTGCTCCCGTGGACGCGGCAGCGGATGCCTGCGACGCGGGCGTCGTCCGCTACCCCCCGATGAAAAGCGAGATTGCCTCGGGCAAGCCGCCGCGAAAACGCGCCGTTGTGGCAGCGATGTGCGCGTGCGGCGGCCGGCCCGAGGTTCCACGCGGCGCGTCAGCCTTTCCGCCGCGCGATGAACGTACGGGAGTCAGCGATAGCCGGTCGGTTGCCGCGCAGGACGGGGCCGTTGTGAGAGCCCGGTCGGCCCGGACTACCGCGAGCGGCCGGCCGGCGCGCTGGCGCCCCGTTTTCCTCTCACGAGACAAACGCTCGGATATTTCTTACTGAAAGGAGGATTCACATGTTTCATTGTGACGCCGTCTGGCAGCAGGTGGTGACGGGTCTGCAGGATTTCGTGGCGAACGGGATTCTCGGCTGGATAACTACCCTGCTCGGCGGTCTGCTGCCCCCGGGCTGAGTGTGCCGGGCCGGCCGCTGCGGTGCGGAGTTGCCCCCCGCGTGTGTGCGGGTGAGGCGAGCGGTATTTCGAGGATGCGGCGTTCGCATCCTCTCGTGTAGGACTTTTTGCATGGGAGATTTCCGAATGAGTTTTCGCAATGTGTCGAGGATGCTGAGGCGTCTTTCTCTTGCTGTCGCCATTGCTGGCACAACGTTGTTCGCGACGGGCGGGTGTTCGATCACTGATCTGCTCGGGTCGCTGACGGGGCTTGTGCCGGGTCTCCAAGCGTCGTAATCCGCTTCCACAGGTGTGGAAAGGCCGCCCCGCGGGGAGGGGCGGCCTTTTTTCACGCCCCCCTCTGTTGCTCCCGCGGGGACGCCGGGAATGTTGCGACGGAGTGCTCTCCCGATCCCTCGCGCCGGCGGTCGCGCTCGGCGCGTCACGTTGTTCCCCTCGTTGGTCTGCATCCCGTTTCTTCTTCAGCGGCAGGGCCGTCTTTTCGGTTCTTTCCCGGGTCCGGGGGCCGTATCCACGCCGACCTCCGCGGAAGAACACGCCCACGCCGGTCGATCCCCGCGCAGTCCGGTACTCTCGACCGACTTCGTTTCCCGGCATCCTTTCCGTGTCGATTGCCGGCCGAGAGGCGCGAATTCCGGGGCAGCATACGGCAGTGCCGGGAGACGAGAACCCGCAGGAGCCGTCAATCGGGCGGCCGTTTTTCGTTGTGCGCGGGGGCCGCCGCAGCCGCTTGGCTTCGCTGTGTTACTCTCGCGTTGTGGCAGTAGGCGACGACGCGGTGGACGAAGCGCCCCGGGGACGGATGCGCCTGAGATT
>CAZMVY010000050.1:0-18575 GCA_964569765.1 uncultured Planctomycetales bacterium | reverse complement strand
AAAGCGCAGCATCGTAGACGTACACGCTGGCCGCGTGTCGCGGGTTCCACGGCGTGCCGGGCAGTTCATGCCAGTTCACACCGTCCGAGGAATACCAGACGTCGTTGCGATTTGACTGGTTCCAGCCCTCAAGCACCCACAGCCGGCCATCGAACACGGCCACGTCGTGGTACTGCCGCGGGGCCCACGGCGCGTGTTCCACGTGCCGCTGCCAGTGCTCGCCGTCGGCGCTGCTCCAGACGTCGTTGTAGAACCTCCGGGGCGATTTCGGCGTGTCGTACGTCCCGCCGCCGAGAATCCAGATCCGCTCCTTGAACACGGCGGTCCCGCCGATCATGCCGCGCGGTTCCCAGGGCGCATGGTCGGTTACGCGCGTCCACCGCACGCCGTCCGGCGTGCTCCACACGTCGTTGTAGAAGGCGTCCGCCGCCGGCGCGAACTGCGGCACAGTCTGCCCGCCCATCACCCAGATACGATCCTTGAATGTTACCGTGTAATGCAGGACCCGCGGGGCCCAGGGCACCGTCTCGGCAACGCGCTCCCAGCGCACGCCGTCCGTGCTGCTCCAGACATCCTGCTGGTAGTGGCCCTGCAGCGGATCGCCGCCGACGATCCACAGCCGCCCTTTGTGGACAACGTAGCCTGCCGTGTGCCGGCCTTCCCACGGCGCCTCGCGGTTGACGAGCGTCCAGGCAAGGCCGTCCTTCGAGCACCATACCTCGCTGTTGCACTTCCTTGGGAAGTGGACCTTGTCGCCCGGATTCCACCCGCCGAGCAACCACATGCGGCCGTCGAACACCAGCGCCCCGGCCCCGTCCCGGGCGGCAAACGGCCCCTTCGGGTTCACGAGCTGCCAGCGATATTCTGCCGCCGGTTGCGAACACAGAGCTGTTTGACCCGCGCCGACCCGAGGAATGTTGTCGGCTGCGAGGAGCCACTTCGTGCCGCTGGCGAACAGAAAAAGCAGCAACATGTGCCTCTGCGTCATCGGGGTCTTTCAATCGGTTGCAGCTTTCGCGCCTGTCTTTCCTGGCGCCTCGTCTTCTCGTGTTTCCGCCCTGTTTGTATTGTTCTGCTCCATCTTTCCGGGGCATCGCAGCCGGACGTCGCACAGCTTCCGCAGCGATTGCGGCCGACGGGCGACGCCCGTCCGCGATTTCGCCGGCCGCAGATACCTGGCTGCCGGAAAACGGCACAAGACGCCGGTGCCGGGCAGCGTACCGTGCCCGGCCTGCAAATCCCACGCTGCAAGAGGCGTTGCCTGCGGGCGCGGACGGCACGTTGCCCGTCGCGTCGTCTTCGCGGAGCAGCATACCGGCCGCGCTGCGCCTTGTCGCTTCCCGGCGTCTTCGCAGGCCACACCGGGGCGGTTCAGTCGATTTGCGGCTCAAGGGGCTCGGGGGATGCCAGGTGCCGCTGCGACCAGATCACCAGTGCGCTGCCGATCGCCGCGATGACGCCGCCGATCCACTGCTCCGGGGTAATCACCTCGGCGAACCACAGGCTCGACGCGGCGGCGGTGAGGAACGGCGCGATCGTGTTCACCGTGGACGGGATCATGGCCCCGAGGCGCTGCACGGCGATGTAGTACATGCCGTGCGCGGCGGCGATTCCGGTCACGGCGGAGAAGAGCAGCAGGGCCCACTGCGGGCCCGTCATCTGAAAAAGGCGCGAGGGTTGACCGAGCGGGGCCAACGCGAGGAAGGCAATCGAGGTGTACAGGCTCACGACGGCAAAGGTGGTCAGCGGGTTGATCTGGCCGACGGCCTTGCGGACGCCGACGATGTACATGGCCCAGAAGACGCTGCAAGCGACCGAGATCACGACCCCGACGCGGGTTGCGCCGGCCGTGAGGTTGTGGCTGTACAGGACGATGGCGAGAAAGCCGGCCACATTCATCGCGGTGCCGATCCAGAAGCGGATGCTGCGCAGCAGGGGGCGCTCGTCGGGGAAGAATACTACGGCTCCGATCATCGTCCAGACGACGGACAGCCGGACGATGAACGTGGTCAATCCGGCGTCGATGTAGTACGGGGCCCAGGCCCAGCATGTCTGGCCGATCACGTTTGGAATCGTGGGGACGAGGGCGAGGAGCCAGAGCCGCCGGAGCGAGCGGTGGCGGAGGGCCGGGATGAGCCACGGGATGTAGAGCAGGGCGGAGACGGGGTAGCGGACGGCGTTCGAGGTCCACCCGTCGGGCACGATGCCCCGGATGGCGAGGTATCGCAGCATCAGCGGTACGGCGGCCCAGAAGACCACCGCGCCGAGCAGGGCAAGCGTTGCCTTCGCGTCAAAGCCACGTCGAATCATCGCGGGATGAAGCGCGGCCCCGGCGGGCCGTGGGACCGCGCCTCATTTCAGCTCCTGGATACGGTCGCGGAGGTACGCCACGTCGTCGGCGATCGTTTTTTTCTTCCCGGCGGCGTCGAAGGGCGGAAGACTGTCGTCCTCGATCGTCAGGTCGCCGATGTATCCCGCCGCCGCGAGCGTGCCGAGGATGCGGGCGAAGTCAATATCGCCGGTGCGGATCGGCTCGGCGTACCTGGCGTACTCCCAGCCGGGCGTGCGCTGTTTGTCCCGCTGGTCGGCCGGGTAGCGGATGTTCTTGACGTGGACGTAGCGGACGTACGGAGCGAACGTCTTCGCGAGTTCGTAGATGCGGTCGAGCGGGTAGCCGTACCAGTAGAGGTTGGCCGTATCGAGCAGCATGCCCACGCGGTCGGGCTGGCTCTCGCGCAGCACGGGCTCCATGATCTCGCGGCGGTTCCAGAAGGGGCCGAGGTTTTCGAGAACCACCTGGACGCCGGTCTTTGCGGCGATCGCATCCAGCGACCGGACGAACGGCTTGCAGCGGTTCACGAACCCCTCGTCCGTCAGTGTCATGCCTTTCGGCGCGGTCACGGCGATCGGCAGCATGAGGGTCCGGCAGCCGAGTTCCGGCGCCGCCTCGGCGGCGCGCTCGATGCGCTGCAGGATCTCGTCGTCTCTGCCGCGAAGATCGAGTTTCGTGACCATGCAGAGGCATCCGATCGACATACCCTCCTGCGAGAGCTTTTTCCGCAGGGCCGCCCGCGCTTCGGGGGTGTCGATACGGTAGGGCGCCGCGCCCTTTTCGAACAGGCGGGGACAGGCCAGGTGCGCATCGACGCCTACCTCGATGCGCGACAGGCCGACGGACTTCGCCGCCGACCACACGTCATCGGCACCGATACCGCCGAGGTAACCGTCGCAGATGCTGACCGCCCATTGCCGCGCCGGCCGCGTCGAGGCAGGCTCCACGCCGAGGCCGACCGAAGGGAGAACCACACACAAGACACCCGCCGCCAGGATTCGCATGCTCCCACCGTTTCGCAATGAGACGCTCCTTTCACGCCAGACCGGGTCGGCCGCACACGCGGTCGCCGGGCATCCAGGTTCCGGGGGACGGCGTGCCCAACCGGCTCACCCGGAAGCCCAGGTAAACCGTCATTGCCTCCCACACCGCCTCCGCCACACGCCCCGGCGTCACGCACACGTGATGCCGGTGGCCCAGGTAGCCGATCTGCCGCAGGACGGTCTGCAGGTGGTTGATCTGGGCGACGCCGGCGCAACCGAAGAATGCATCGGGTATGGGGTCGGGCGTGATTCGCCCGTCGCCGAGATAGCACTCGATCTCGCGGTCGCGGGTCTGCAGGTTGCCGAACGTGAACGGGGACGGGGCGATGCGGCCCACGTTGCAGCCGTAGGAGTGTCCCTTGCCCAGGGTGCCCTCGATCATGGCGTGGTCAACTACCCGGCCACGGCCGGCCATCATGCTCTGCGGAACCGGGCCGCAGTGAAAGAGAATGCACTTGTCCGCGGCATCGCCGTAATTGTTGTTCCAGTCGAGGCAGGCGGACACGTCGCCGGAGGCCCGGCTCAGCGCCTGCATGAACACCGCGCTGCCGACATCGACCTCGCATGCCGCTGCGACGCCGCGATCGTTCAACTCGCTGAGGATGACGCACGGCGAGATGCCGACCTGTTCCTGCAGTTCGAGCCAGCAGCGCACGGCAAGCGCGCCGAGGCTGTGTTCGTCGATCAGTTGATCGAGCACGACGCCGAGGCGGACGAGTTTCTCGAATGCGGCGCGGGGCACGTCGTCCCAGCCCGCGTAGCCCCGCAACCGCTCCGCCTTCGCCACGAATGCCGCGTCGTTCGTTTTCACCGCGTTCGTGCGGCTCAGCACGCCGGCGAGATCGAACGTCTCCGTTGTGATCCCGAAGTTCTGAAGCGTCAGTGCGTCCATTCGCAGGGTTTTGACGGGCGTGGTGCGGGCGCCGATGGCGCCGACGACGAGGCCCTTCATCGCCTTGCAGACGCGGCACACGCGGTCAAAGTAGTCGATGTTGGCGGCGAAGGCCGCGCTGCGGGGGTGTACGACATGGGGTTCCAGCGCCGTAAACGGCAGGCCGTGCTGGCGGAAGACATTCATGACCGAGAACTTGCCGCAGAAGGCGTCTCGGCGTTCGGCGGGACTCATCCGGTCCAGCTCGTCGGGGTACGCCTGGATGAGGAGCGGGACTTCGGCCTCCTTCAGGGCGGTGACCGCGCCGGTCTCGTCGCCGAAGTTCGGCAGGCAGCAGATCACGCCGCCATATGCCCCGCGGTTCGCGCGGAGAAAGTCCGCGAAGATCTCGCCCTCCCGACGCGTCTCCACCGCGCCGTGCCGCGTGGCGTCGGCAGGAGGCGTGAGGACCTTGTGTCCCAGACCGTTGAGGACTTCAACCATCTCCGCCCGCGCCGTGCTGAGCAGCGAGGCCGGGAAGAAGCCCCGATTCCCGAGGAACAGCGCGAACGGGGTTTTCACGGCTTGTACGGTCGATTGCGGCATTGCGGCGGGCGGCATGATCCGGGCTCCTGTGTGTCAGAGACGCTCCTATACTCCATCCGAGCCGGTCCTGGCAAGGAACGGTTACGGCTGCCCGGCGAGCAACTGCCCGACGGTCTTCTCCAGCAGCGCCGTGCCGCCGCCGGCCTATTATACGCGAGGGAGGGCAGGGACTTGCCCGGTATGCGCGGCTGCCGACAATGAGACCTGTATGGACGAACTTCGCGGACTTCGCGTGGCGATCGCGCATCACTGGTTTGCGTACATGCGCGGCGGAGAGAAAGTCGCCGAGGCGATTGGCGAGCTCTTTCCGGATGCGCCGTTGTATGCGCTGATGGCCGACCCGGGCGTTATGACCCCGAGCCTGCTTCGCCACCCGCTGCGGACGTCGTTTCTGCAGACCCTCACGCGGATCAGCGGTTCGCACCGGCACTGGTTGCCGTTGTTTCCCCGTGCTGCGGAGTCGCTCGACGCGACGGCGTTCGATCTCGTCGTCTGCTCGGATGCAGCCACGATGAAGGGCATCCGCACGCGCCCGGACGCGGTCAAAGTGTGCTACTGTCACTCCCCGATGCGTTACATCTGGGAGCAGACGGAAGACTACCTGGCCAACGCACCACTGTCCCGCCGTCTCGGGCTGAAGCTGTTCACCCGGCGCCTGCGCCGATGGGATCGGGCGGCGGCGCAGACGGTCCGTGCGTTCGCCGCGAATTCACGGCACACGGCCGATCGCATTCAGCGCTGTTACGGCCGGACTGCCACGGTGATCCACCCGCCGGTGCGGACGGACTTTCCGCCGCCGCTGCCGGAGCCGGACGATTTCTACCTCGTTGTGGGCGAGCAGGTGGAGTACAAACGCAATGATCTGGCCGTGGAGGCGTGCCGGCGTCTGCGGCGGGACCTTGTGGTCATCGGCGACGGACCGGTCCTTCACGCGCTGCGCTCCGCGGCGGACGAGGCGGGCTCGACGATCTGGTTTCTCGGCCGCCAGCCGGATGCGATCCTGCACGACTGCTACCGCCGCTGCCGGGCGCTGCTCTTCTGCGGGCAGGAGGACTTCGGCATTGTGCCCGTGGAGGCGATGGCCGCCGGCCGTCCGGTGATCGCGTACGGCCGGGGCGGCGCGCGCGAAACGGTGCTCCCCGGCGAGACCGGCGTTTTCTTTGACTCGCAGGATTGCGATGCCCTCGTCGCCGCGATCGAACGGTTCGAGTCGATGGAATCCGAGTTGGATCCGGTGCGGATTCAGCAGCACGCCCGGCAGTTCTCCTACGAGAGGTTTCGTGAGGACTTTGCGGCCTTTCTCCGTCGGGTTGCGGCCGGCGAATCACATCGGCAGCGTCAGTGAAAACGCCGCCCCTGCGTCCTTCAGGCGGAGGAGCTTCAGATCGCCGTTGAGTTCGCGGGCCAGCCCCCTGGCCAGCGCCAGGCCGAGACCGATGCCCGGTGTGGCGCTGTGCGCATCGCGATTCGCCCGGCGAAAGGCCTCGAACACTCGGCGCTCTTCGGCAGGCGGAATGCCCGGGCCGTGATCGCGATACAGCATTTCCACGGTGCCGGGTGTCGTGCGGACGTCGAGATGCAGGCGGCGGTCCGCAGCGGAACCGGCGTACTTGCACGAATTGTCCACCAGGTTGAAGAGGATCTGCTCAACGGCCTGACAGTCCACCGACAGCGTCGCGTCGCCCACGCCTCCGTCGTCCATGACAAGCTCCATCTGCGCCTCCTGGGCACGGCGGGCGAGGCGGGGGCGGACGCGTTCGAGGAGTTCACCTACGGTGAGCGACTCGGCCCGGGTCGTCGCGCGATTCTGCTCGATGCGTGCGTAGAGCAGGACGTTCTCAACGAGGCCGGAGAGCCGCTCCGCCTCGCGCGAGAGTATGGCCAGGTAGTCCTGACGATGCTGTTCGTCGCGGACCATGCCGTTCGCGAGCATCTCCGAGTACATCCGGAACGTCGTGAGCGGCGTGCGTAGTTCATGCGTGATCGCGGAGGCGAACTGCAGGCGACGCTCGCCCAGCGCGATGACGGCCCGAAAGACCAGTCCCACGGCGGTTACCGCCGCTGCGATGGCCGCCCACGCGGCCAGGAGCGTGAGACGCGTCGGCGTCAGCCGGAGCGAGCTGTCGAAGCCGCTACCCGCAGTCGGCGGCAGGTCGAGGACGGCCGGCAGACTGGCCAGCAGACGCGACGGCGGAAAGGACTCGTCGGTGAGAGCGGGGTGCAGGTCTGCATCCGGCAACACATCCTGCACAGCACCGAGAAGCCATTGCTTCAGTCGCGGCCAGTCGGCCCAGATGCCCTGAACCGTTTGCAAGGGGCCGGCTGTGACCGATCGAACGAAAAGCAGTTCCGGGCCGTTTCCCAGGCCGGCACACCATATCGGCACGATCGGGCCCTGCCTTACCGTCATGTCGTTGTCACGGCCCAGGGAAGGAGACTCGCTTTGAATCGCGTTCTGAGCCAGATTCGCCATTTTCTGGCGGGCCGTGAACTCCTGCGCTGTTCGATCCGCGGGGCTCAGCCCGGGTATTGCGGGTCGCCTGGCGACGATGACCTCGCCGGTACCCGCTTGCGCCGTTCGCTCCAGGGCCTCCAGGAGCGTCTCGCGTTTGAGGACCGCGCGTAGCCGCGCGAGCGCATGGCGCGCCGCCGCGAATGAGTGGCCCGCCGCCGGCCCGCTGGTCGCGATCCGACCGAGGCTACTGTCCGGGACTTCGGGCGACGTAACGACGTCGTCCGGGCCGATCTGGAAGTAGAGGCGGAAGAGGGCGGACGTATACCCGACCGGCGGCGCCGGCGCCGACGGTTCCGCTGGGAGGGCGGCGTTCGTCCAACGGTTCGAGAGCGGATTGGAGGAAAGCATGTCGCTGTACTGCGCGTATGGTCTCGCTGCCTCCTGCGCTACCAGCGGCGCGAGGAGCGAATCCATCCGCCACAGGGCCAACCGCACGGACTCCTGCCGCTGGGTGTCGGCGCGCGCCTCGATTTCGCGGCGTTCGAGCCGCAACGACGCGAGCGTAACCCACGCGAGCGCGGCGGTGACGGCCGCGACGCACGCGGCAAACAGACACCAGATTCGCTTCGTTCTGGACATAGGACTCGAATGGACCGTCGTCACACGGACGCCGTCTGCGCTCTTACGGATTGCGGCTGTCGGTTTCCGCTTCGCGGCCGCCTTCCAGGGCCAGCATGTATCCCTTCGACCGCACGGTCAGGATGATCCGTGGCTCGGCCGGGTCGTCGCCGAGGCGTTCACGGAGCCGCGCGATGTGCATGTCCACCGTCCGCGTCTCGATGCCGCGCGGGTCCAGCCCCCACACGCGAGCCAGCAGCTCCGATCTCGCGATCGCCCGGCCGGGGTTGACCGCGAGGTATCGCAGGATCGCCGTCTCGCGCTCGGAGAGCCCCGCCCGCCCGCCGTCCGGCAACCGCACCTCGCGCCGCTCAAAGTCGATCACCCTGTCGGCAATCGTCATGGACGGGACACCCTGGGGGCGTTCCGCCGACCGCCGCAGCACGGCCTCCACACGGGCGAGCAGTTCCTTCACGCTGAACGGCTTGATGACGTAGTCGTCGGCGCCTGTCCGGAGGCCGCGGACGCGGTCCTCCTCCGCCCCCCGGGCCGTCAGCATGATTACCGGCAGCGACGGCCGCGCCCGGCGGAGTTCCTCCAGGACCGCGAAGCCGTCCTTCTTCGGCATCAGGACGTCGAGGAGCACCAGGTCGATCTCGGCACCCACTGCGGCCGACAGCCCCGCCTCGCCGTCGGCCGCCTCAAACACCTTGTACCCGGCGAACGTGAGCGCATCGACGATGCCGCGTCGAATCGGCTGGTCATCCTCGACGACAAGTACGGTACCAAGCGGCATGGCAATCCCTTCGTCGGTCCTGGTTCGTACGATCGTACCCGGCCGTGCGTTCGAATCCCATATCCGCGTTGGCGGTACGACAGGTAACAGGTGGGTCAACCTGCCCCTCGACGAGCCTGGGGCAGAACGACCTGCTTCACATGCCTCCGATTGAGCGCGACGCGTCAGTTGCCCGGTACGTATCGCTCATACCGGTACGTCAACTCCTTCGTCTCGCCCGGAGCGAGCTTGAGGGTCCACGTGACCGTTCCTTCACGTTCGGTGAGCTTGAGCTTGTCCGTGTTCTGCCAGATTCGGCCATCGTCAGAGGCGAGCCGGATCAGCCCGGCCACGGTCCGCCGTACCTCCAGCCCGATCGGGCGCTTTTCGTAGTTGCGTATCGTCAGGCGGCCCTCGACCGTGACGAGGTCAAGGAAGACGTTGTGTGCCGGCTCGTGTGCCTTGAGCTTGCGGTCCACCTCGGACTCGGTCGCGCCGGTGGCGACGTTGACGGCCGTCGTGACCGGCAGCTCGTAGTTGCTGCCGCGAGGGGTGTACTTGACGGTGTCTTCACAGAGCGGGCGCTGTTCGCTCACGGCCACCACGGGGCCGGTTGTCCACGGTGTGTCTGTGTCGTTGCGGAGCACGAGGAAGTGCCGCATGTCGCCGGGCGACTGCCACCGGTAATAGTGGGAATACGGGATCTTGCGGGTGAACAGGGTGACAACGGCCTTTTCGCCCCGGCGCACGGTCATGCCTTTCTTCGTGTACACGGCGAAGTCCGATGCTGCCTCGCCGCCCGTCTGCGGGAGCGATCGCATCACATCATCGATGTTCCCGCCGCCCTCCGGCGCCGGGGCTGGCCTTGGTTCAGCCTGTCCGGCTCGCGAATCGGCGGCGACCGCGGCCCGATTCATGATCGCGTTTGAGAGCATCTGCGACTGGAACCCGGCCGGCAGCGCCGCGGCCACGGTGCGGATTGCCTGGCCCACGGCGATAGGTGTCAGGTACTCCGCGTGCAGGAAGTTCGGCACGCCCACCACGAAGTGTACGTCCGTGTTGATCAGGTCCTCCGCCTCGTTGATCAGCGTCGCCCGAAGGGTCAGCTCGGCTGCGTTCTCGTCGAGAATGCGGAGCGTGTATTCGGGCACCCACGTTACGCCCTTGCGAAGGTACGCCATGCCGAGTTTGGCCGGCTCGCCTTCCTTGGCCTCATCCTTGCTCTGGCCCTCGACGTGAACCCGCAGCGGGTAATCCAGCACTTGCAGCTTCTTCAACTCGCTCAGGCGGGCGGCGTGGAGCTTGCCGTCCTGGTTGAGAATGGCAAAGGTGTCTGTGAGTTCCGTGAGCGTGCCGGAACTGGTTTCCGTCTTGCCGTCGTGCTCCGTGGTCAGCGTCACGTTGAGTCCCTTGCAGCCTTCGAGCCGGGCCCGCTTGCCGGCGAGATCCTCCGGCCCGTCCTTGCCGTTGAACTCGACCGTTTCCCCCGGCCCCGCCCCGACGACGTCAACGGCCTGCTCCTCGCGGAGGCTGTAAACCGCGAACGTCCCGAACACCGCCGGCGGCACCGCCCCTGCCACGCACCACCCGTCGCGCAGGGTCACGTCGCCGTCGCGGACGAAGAACCCCATCCCGTTCTTGAACACGGCCACGCTGCGCACGTCCGGCTTCCAGACATGGGGGTTCTTCGGTTCCTCGGCTGCCGCCGTCGCCACCACAAGGCCCGTTGCCGTCAGCATTCCGAATACGGTACGCATGATATGCTCCTTATGGGTTCTGCCTTGCGCATCCCGGCGTCGGGACGCTTCACCTTGAACATACAGCGCATCGAGGGCCCGTGGGGTAACAGGTTTGTAACAATCGCCCGTTGCGCCGTAGTATTTCCGCTCGCCGGTGTTGGCCCGGAGGAGAACCGGGATCGGGTTGTGCAGGATGAGGTGTTCGATGCCTCAGCTTCCGATCAGCGACGAGTATTTCAATCGCTGCGCCGCCGTCGTCGCGGACACGTCGAATTACTCGAAACGTGTTCGTTACCGCGTCTTCGCGCGGCAGCCCGGCGTTCTCTGCGGCCTGAACCGTTCGGTGGCATTCATCGACCAGCAATGCGTCGGACCGCTGCGGATCCGGGCGCGGCGAGACGGGGACCGGTACGCGGCGAACGAGGTGGTTCTCGTCATCGAGGGCATGTTTGGCGAGCTGGTGAATCTGGAGACGACCTACCTCGGCATGCTGGCCTTCAGCGGCGCCGCGACGAAGATGCGCGAGATCGTGGAGGCCGCCCGCGGCGTGCCGGTCACGGACATGGCCGCCCGCCACTACCCGTTCGAGATCATCGAGCAGACGGCATACGCTGCGGCCGTCGGCGGCGCGGCCGGCACGAGCACGCGGGCCGGGTATCGCTATGTGCACAAGTGGCTTGGGATCGGCCACGGAGACCTGATCCGCGTGGGCGACGAGGAGCCGCGGCCGTACAAGCTGTACGGCAGCATCCCCCACGCCCTCAACGCGGTCTACGACGGCAGCAGCGTCAAGGCGGCGGCGGCGTACCACGAGCGCCTGCCGGACGTGCCGCTGACCGTTCTGATCGATTTCGAGGGCCGCGAGTTGGACGTATGCCGCGAGGCGTTCGAACGGTTCGGCCCGGAGCTGTACGCTGTACGGCTCGACACCTCCGCCTCACGGGTTCACCAGGGCGGTCATGAGAAGCCGGTGAAGGAACTGGTCGATCGGATCCTGGCCGAGGCGGAAGACCGCGAGGCGGCCCGGGCCGCCCTCGATTGCTACGGCTTCGGCAGGGGCGTCACGATCGAAGAGGTCTACAACGTCCGCCGGACGCTGGACGAGGTCGGGGCCAGGCACACCCGGATCGCCGTCAGCAGCGGCTTCGATGCGGCGAAGGTTGCGGCCTTTCGTGCCTGCCATGCACCGGTCGATTCGATCGGCACGGGTACCTGGGTGGGCTTCACGGTGTTTACAAGCGACATCAGCCATGTGTGGGAGGGCGGCCGGTGGGTCTTTCGGTGCAAGGCCGGCCGGGGCGAGGAGGTTGTGGAACCGCCCGACCTGCCCGTCCGGATCGACCGGCAATGAGGGCAGCCTCAGGGGAATCGCGCGAACGAGACAAGAGAATGACGGATCTGGAGAAGGATATGGTGGCGGAGCAGCAGGCGGGATCTCCGGCGGCCGCGCCGGCCGCCGGCCGTCCAGGCTGCCGCCGGCGTCCGGCGGTCTTGCTGGTCGTGATTCTGGCGCTCGGCGGCGGGATCTATGGAGGCTACTGGTACGTGTGGGGCCTGAGCCACGAGCGCACCGACGACGCGCAGGTGGAGGGCAACATCTGTCCGATCTCGAGCAAGGTGGCCGGCTACGTGGCGGAGCGGCTGGTGACGGATAACCAGGTTGTTGCGGCCGGCGACGTGCTCGTGCGGATTCGCGCGGACGACTTCGAGGCGCGGGTGAAGCTGGCGGAGGGGCGACTCGCCGAGGCGGAGGCGAGCGCGAAGGTCGCCGAGCATGATCTGGCGGTTCTGCGCCGGACCACGGCGGCGGGCATCGACCAGGCCCGCGCGGGCGTGAAGCAGGCCGTGGCGAAACTTGAGGCGGCGACGAAGGGCACGGAGAGCTTCGAGGCCAAGCTCGCCTCGGCGGTTGCCGCCCTTCATCAGGCGGAGGCGCAGGTGCGCGTCGCGCAGGCGGACCTGGATTATGCCACGTTCAACCGGGGGCGTATCGCCCGGTTGCGAGAAAACCACGAGGCGGCCGAGGACGAGACGCAGGCTGCGGAGGCGTCGTACAAGTCGGCGAAGGCGAAGCTCGCTTCCGCCGAGGCGGGGGTCAGGCTGGCCGAGGCGCAGGTGAATTCGGAGCGGAGTGTCGTCGAGGCCTCGCGGGCGGGGATGACGCTGACCGCTGCGCAGATCGACCAGGAGAAGGGCCGTCTCGAAAGCGCGTTGTCCGGTCCGGACCAGGTGCGCGTCGCGGAGGGCAGGGTGGAGCTCGCGCGGGCCTCTGTGCAGGCGGCAAAGGCGCAGCTCGAGCTGGCCCGCATCGAGCTGGGCTACTGCACGATCCGGGCGCCGGTCGGCGGCGTGGTCAGCAAACGGACGGTCGAGGTCGGTCAGTTCGTGCAGCCCGGTCAGCCCTTCCTGGCCATCGTTCCGCTGGAGGGTACGTGGGTTACGGCCAACTTCAAGGAAACGCAATTGCGGAACATGCGAGTCGGCCGGCCCGCGCGGCTCGAAGTGGATGCATACCCGGACCACCCGTTCCGGGGATACGTGGAGAGCATTGCCGCCGGCACCGGCGCCCGCTTCAGCATCCTGCCGCCGGAAAACGCCACGGGCAACTACGTGAAGATCGTGCAGCGCATCCCGGTCAAGATCGTGCTGGCCCCCGGCGAGCACGACCCGCAACGGCCGCTGCGGCTGGGGATGAATGTCGTGGTGACCGTGGACACGGGGAAAGGGCCGACCGCCACCGCCCCGGCCCGATGACGCAGCGGGTCGGAGAGGAAGACTCATCATGAGCGACGCCGCAGGCGCCATTGCCGGACAGCCTGACCTCCGCGCGGGTCTTGCACCCGGCGGCGTAAGCCCCTGGCTGGTCGCGCCGGCTGTGATGCTCGCCACGTTCATGGAGGTGCTCGATACCACGCTCGTCAACGTCGCGCTGCCGCACATCGCCGGTTCGCTTTCGACGGATGTGGATGAGAGCACCTGGGTGCTGACAAGCTACCTCGTTTCCAATGCGATCGTGCTGCCGGTGTCCGGGTGGTTGGCCCTTCGGTTCGGGCGCAAGCGATTCTTCATGGTCTGCATCGCCCTGTTCACCTTCAGCTCGCTGGCGTGTGGGTCGGCGAACAGCCTCGCGGTGCTGATCCTCTTTCGGGTGGTGCAGGGCATCGGCGGGGGGGCCTTGCAGCCGATCTCGCAGGCGATTCTGCTCGAGAGTTTTCCGCGGCGGCAGCACGGGATGGCCATGGCGACGTTCGGCATCGGCGTGGTCATCGCGCCGATCGTCGGCCCGACCCTCGGCGGATGGCTGACGGACAACTACACCTGGCGCTGGTGCTTCTACATCAACCTGCCCGTCGGAATCCTGGCACTGCTGCTCATCCAGAGCTTCGTCTTCGACCCGGAGTACATTCGGAAGTTCAAGGGCGGTGCGATCGACTATATCGGCCTGGGTCTGCTGGCCGTCGGGCTGGGTTGCCTGCAGGTCACGCTCGATAAGGGCCAGCGCGAGGACTGGTTTCAGTCGGCCTGGTTGACGAAGTTTGCGGTGACCAGCGCGGTAGCGCTGGTGCTGCTGGTGATCTGGGAGCTGCATGTTTCGCATCCCGTCGTGGACCTGCGCGTGCTGCGCGACCGCAACCTGAGTATCGGGACGGCGATGATGTTCGGTTTCGGCTCGGTGCTGTACGGGAGCCTGGTGCTCTACCCGATCCTGACGCAGACGATGCTGGGCTATACGGCGTATCTCAGCGGGCTCGTTCTCTCGCCGGGGGGCGTGGCGACGTTCCTCTTCATGCCGATCTGCGGGCGGCTGATCGGGGTGATCGATCCGCGGCGGCTCATCGCCGGCGGCTTCGGCGTCTGTTCCGTCGCCCTGTTCATGATGGCCGGCTTCAACACGCAGGTGGGGTTCTGGACGATGGTATGGCCGCGCGTCGTCCTGGGCGTGGGGCTGGCGTTCGTGTTCGTGCCGCTTACGACCGTGACGTTTGCCACCATCGCAAAGGAGACTATGGGCAACGCAACCGGCCTTTACAACCTGATGCGGAACATCGGCGGAAGCGTAGGGATCGCGGCCGTCACAACACTGCTCGCACGCCGCTCCCAGTTTCACCAGGCGGTCCTCGCGGCGCATGTAACCCCGTACAACCCGCAGGTATACGGCATCCAGCAGCAGATGGGCGCGGTGCTCAATGCGACCGGGCCTTCGCAACCCGTCGTCGCGCCGGCGTCGGGGCTCGCCTTCCTCTATGGCGAGGTCCAGCGCCAGGCCGCCATGCTCTCCGTGAACGATTGCTTCTGGCTGATGGCCGTCCTCATGGCCGCGCTGATCGGCGGCCTCGTCTTCCTGCAACGGCCCTCGCCCCGTCCCCGTCCTGTGCCGGCGCATTGACGGCGCTATCCCGTCTTGCGGAGTGGTGCTGTGCCCGAGGCGGCCGGTCTGGTCGCGGGACTACTCATGGCGGGGGCCGCCTTCTTCTCGAAGATCGGCGGCCAGCCACAGCTCAGGCAGCGGGCCTTCTCGGACCCGGACCAGAGCACGAGTTCATAGCGGTCGGCCGATCCCCACGACGATTTCGGCGGCACGAACACCGACAGTTCCTCCGCGCTGCGCCAGGCGGGCAGGCCCCTCAGCTCGATGTCGGTCTGCGAAACAACTCTCTGCACCTCTCCCGTGGCCAGCGTCAGCACGGATACGTTTCCGTGGTCGGCGCCGCATACCGCGACACGCTTTTCGTCGGGGCTCAGCTCGAAGTATCCGGCCTGCAGCCCGTCGGGCAGGGCGGCCTCGGCCTCGCGCGGGATCACGCGGGTGGCCGTCGGCTGCCGCGCCGGGTCGATGCAGAACAGCGTCGCGCGCTGCGGCATGTCCTTGGCCGTCGCCGGCAGCGTAACTTCCATCGCAGAGAACAGCACCCGTCCGTCGCGCAGGCAGCGAACCTTGCCTTGGGGCCAGAACAGGCCGCCGATCAGGTCGTCCGGGGCTTCAAACTCCTTGAGCGGCCTTCCCGATTCTGCCCGTACGCGCCGGCGAGAGAGGGTTCCCAACTGGACCGCGTCGCCCCCGTCGGCCGGTTTGCTTCGCGTCGTCGTGTATACGAGGCTTCGCCCGTCAGGGGTCCAGTCCGGGTAGATCGCCGCCGGTTCGGCCACGGTTTGTAAGGCGCCGCCCCCGGCCGGCATCACGGACAATCGGAAGATGGCATCCTTTCCGCCGGAGACCGCCTGCGCACATGCCACGGCTCCGCCGTCGGGAGCGATTTGCAGGTTCCAGATGTCATCCAGCGTCCGGGTGAGGATCGGACCTGGCGTAGCGCTCAGGTCTGAGACCTCGTAGACCTGGAGCAGGTGAACGTCGGCGGTCATTTTCTCCATGTCTTTCCACTTGTCCCCCAGCTTCTCCGGCAAACCGTCCTTGCGATGGTCGCGCACATAGAGAAACAGGGCGGACAACTCGCCGTCCGTGACCTCCGCCCGTAGCTTGGGCCTGAACTTGTCCCAGTCGCCCGAATAGGCAAGGATCTCGTCGTGCAGGCGGCCGGCGAGCCGGATCAGGGCCTCGCGACGCTCCGGGCTCAGCGCGGCCTGGGCCTCCTGCCACGACGCGGCGGTGATCTTGCCCTCCCCGATGAAACGGCTTGAGTCCGGCATCCACGCCACGAGTTGCACGTCCTGCGCCACCACGTCCGAGAGCTTGCCGCTCGCATCGCACAGCCGCAGGCCGTCTTCCGCGATGAGGGCCGCACGTTGTCCGTCCGGCGACCAGAATACGCGTCGCGGGATACAACCGCCCGCCGCGAGAAGGCAGATGGCCCCTGCCGCCAGGGTGTGTCGCCGCTTCATGTGGCACCTCCGATTTCCGGGATTTCCACGGGTGAATGCCAGATCAGTCGCCGAGGCGGTTGCTGCGAGGGCTGTACGGCCGCGCGCTGCTCGTGCAGCCGATGCGCCGACCAGAAGCCCGCTTCGTGCGAATCCGCCTCGCCCTCGGACTCGGTCCGGCCCTGCGCCACGATGGGAACGCGTCCTTCGCCGCGGCCCGATTCGGTTGCCGGGAACCACGCCGCACGAAGTCCGAAGCCGATCAGCGCGGACGCCGCGATGCCTGTCAGGTTCCTCGCCGTCCTGCGTCGCCATTCGCTTCGCGCGGCCCGCCGCAGACGCTCGCCCGGAAACCCCGGCAACCGCGCCGGGGCTTCGTCCCGCAGCGCCCGACGGGCGAGTGTGACCGTCCTCTCCAACGCGTGCAGGTCGCTTACGTCCGCCGGCCGTCCCTGGATGTATGCCGTCAGCAGCGCCTCGCAATCCGGCGGGAGGACTCCCAGTGCCCGATCCAGCTTCAGCCTTTCCAGCGTTTCACGATCCATGTCAGTCCTCGCCGGGGTTCAACTGCTGCCGCAGGCTTCTGACCGCGTTGTGCAGCCTCGATCGTACGGTGCCCACAGGAACGCCGAGCACCTCGGCGATCTCCTCGTAGCTCAGCCCGATGCCCAGCCGAAGCCGCAGGGCCTCCTGGTGGACGGCCGGCAGGTGCGCGATGGCCTCGCGTACTCGTTCGAGTGGCGCGTTTTCCTCGACGGTCGTCGGCGCGGCCGTCGCCGCCTCCGAAAGGGGCAGGACGGCGCGGCGACGGCGCAACGCGTTGAGGCCGAGGTGGCGGGCAATTGAAAAAAGCCACGCCCGCGGCGAGTTCGCCCGCCGGAGCTGCTCCAGCCCGCGCATCGCCTGCACAAACGTATCGTGCAGCAGATCCTCGGCGAGCTGCCGGTGCCCGGTCAGCCCGCGGAGATAGCGCAGCAGGTCCCCGCCGTGCTCGTTATAGAGGGCCCGTACCTGGGCTATCGGCTCGTCCATCGCGTCACATCGTCGGGGGCGCGCCCTGCCGCCAGCCACTTTCAAGTCACGCGGAGCGGGCGGAAGTTCACCGGAAACCGCTCCGGCCGCCGCCGGGCTCGCCCGGCGGCATCGCCCGTAGCCAATCCGCTCCGCTGATTCTTGACCCGCGCGGTCGCGAGCCTATAGTCGGGCGAACGGGCCGCGTGAACCGCGTTCGTCGCGGGGCCGGGGGCCGTTGCTGAAGGAGGCACGCGCATGCATCATACCGTGAAGTTCAAAGGCAATCCCGTCCGGTTGGACGGCCCGATGCTCAAGGTGGGGGACAAGGCCCCGGACGTTACGCTGCGCAAGAGTCTGCTCGAGGACATGAAACTCAGCGAGACTCGCGGCAAGGTGCGGATCCTGAGCGTGGTGCCTTCGCTCGATACTCCCGTGTGCGCGATCCAGACGCGGCGGTTCAACCAGGAGGCTGCGAAGCTGCCCGATGTGCAGATCCTGACGATCAGCGTGGATCTACCGCCGGCTCAGGCCCGCTTCTGCGGCGCGGAGGGCATCGACCCCAACAGGATCCGTATGCTCAGCGACTACAAGGAAGTCGCGTTCGGCAAGGCGTTCGGGACGTTGATACCCGAGCACCGCATCGAGTGCCGTGCGCTCTTCGTGCTCGACAAGGACGACACGATCAAGCACGTCGAATACGTCGATGAGATCACGCAGGAGCCGGATTACGACGCGGCCCTGAACGTCGTCCGGCAGCTCGCGGGCTGAGAGGCGCCGGCGCCTGCGGGCGGGGCCGTGCGCCGATGGCGTTGGTTCCTTTGTCGTTAGTGAATCGCTCGCGTCGTCGTCGGGGCGATGGATGCCGCCGCGGCGGGGCGGGAAACGGGGGCCGTCGTCGGTCGGCTCGTTGCAGGCGGAGCGGGCGCCGGAGCCGACGCCGTTGTCGTTCGCGTCGCCGGCGGAGGCGCGGCACGGAGTACGACGCGTGCGTTGAATCGGTCCGGCGGGCTGCACCAGACGGTATAGGAGCCGGCGGCAAACGGCTGAAAGAGCTTGCCGATCTGTTGAATCGCGCCGACCGGGTCGAAGGAGATCGGCTCGGCCGGCAGCGGAATGAGCACGTCCAGGCGTTTTCCCTCGCGCTCGACCGTAAGCGTGATCTCGGTGGCCTTTTTTCGGTTGACAATGAGCTGCTTGAGATGGACGCGGGGGTTGTCCGTGCCGAGCGGCGTCCCGTCCGCCGCGAGGATTCGATCGCCCGCCTGCAGCCGACCGTGGGCGGGCCCGCCCGGCAATGTGTTGTGC
>CAZMVY010000049.1:21708-23002 GCA_964569765.1 uncultured Planctomycetales bacterium | reverse complement strand
CTCTGGAAGGGTCACTGCAGCGTGCACCAGTTGTTCACGCCGGAGCAGTGCGACCACTACCGCGCGCTGAGCGCCCGGGCCCCCAGCGCAAGCGAGCGACCATCCCCCTCTGCCTCTCCGCCCGACCGGATGCGGGACGAGCGGAACCGCATCGAGTCCGGCGCGGAGCGCGCCGCCCCTTCTTCGCTCGATCGCTCCGTCGCTACACCGCCTCAGCCGTGGCGCATCATCGTCCACCCCGAATGCACCTGGGAGGTCGTGCAGAAGGCCGACCTCGCCGGCAGCACCGAGTTCATCATCAAGACCATCGACGAGGCTCCCGCCGGCTCGAAGTGGGCCGTCGGCACCGAGATCAATCTCGTCACCCGCCTCGCAAACCGGCATGCGGGCGTCAAGGAGGTCCGATCACTCGCCGGCATCCAGTGCCTGTGCAGCACCATGTACCGCATCGACATGCCGCACCTGTTGCACGTCCTGGACAACCTCGCCGACGGCCGCGTGATCAACTGCATCCGCGTCGATCCGGAGACCCGGCGTCTGGCAACCCTCGCCCTCGACCGCATGCTCGCGAACGTCCCGGCCCAACCGGTCGCGATCAAATAGAAGCCGGCTGGGCACCCGGCGCCCCGGAGCCGAAGCGACGCAGTACGACCCCCGCTGCGCGAACTCCAAGAACGGCAGCCCGACGCTTGGCGCCCACCCTCGATTCTGATAGACTACAGCTATAATTCAAACCACCATGCGGCAAAGCGGGCACGAATACCCTGCTCCGTCTGCGAGCCGTCGGTGTTACGCAGAAGCCCACCCCAAGAGGCGGCCCATCATGCCTGGAGGCGGTCATGAGAAAAAACCACTCATTCGCGGGGATGTCGGCGTGCACGATCCTGTGCCTGTGCGCAGCGACGTTCGCGCCGGCGGCGTCTCTTGCTGAGACGGTCATCCATGTGAACGGCGCGACAGGCGACGACGCCAATACCGGCGCGGACTGGACCGCCGCCAAGCGGACGGTCGCCGCCGGCCTGGCCGCCGCCGCGCCGGGCGATCAGGTCTGGGTCGCCGCGGGGACCTACGCGGAACGCATCACGCTCAAGGATGGCGTAGCCCTCTACGGCGGATTCGCCGGAAACGAAACCGAGCTGTCCCAACGGGACTGGACAACCCAGAATACGATTCTGGACGGCGCGCAGGCCGGGAGCGTCGTCACGTGTCCCCCGGGCGCTACGGCGACAACCCGGATCGACGGGTTCACCATTCGTAACGGGCGGGCGGCGAACGGCGGCGGAATCTACTGCGA
>CAZMVY010000049.1:18662-21698 GCA_964569765.1 uncultured Planctomycetales bacterium | reverse complement strand
GCTACGACTGCTCCCCGACGATCACGAACAATACCATCACCGGGAACACGGCTTACGGCGAAAGCGCAACGAGCGACGGAGGGGGCGGAATCTACTGCGAGTGGTCTTCGGCGACGATCACAGGAAACACGATCACGGGAAACAACGCATCCTCGGCGGCCGGCGGGGTCTGCTGCAACTACTCGGACGCGATCATCACGGGCAACACGCTCGGCGCAAACCGCGCCGCACGCGGCGGCGGCATGGGCTGTTTCGTCTGCTCTCCGACCCTTGCGAACAACGCGGTCACGGGAAATACCGCGAAACAAGGCGGGGGCATCTACTGCGAGTCTTCCATGGCGGTAATCGCCAACAACACCATTACGGCAAACACCGCAGCGACAGGATCGGGCGGTGGGCTTTATTGCCTCTCCTCCTACCCTACGATCGCAAACAATACGATCACGGGAAACTTTGCCGATGACGCCGGCGGGATCCGCTGCCTGTACGGTGCTCCGACGATCACGAACACGATCGTGGCGTTCAACTCGTCGGGGATAAGCGTCGAGAGCAGCCAGTCGCCGCTGAGATGCAACTGTGTGTATGGAAACGCGTCGTACAACTACCAGGGCGTGACGGATCCCACGGGAAAGAACGGCAACATTTCCGCCGACCCCGGACTCGTCGGATGGGAGTACGGCAACTGCCATATCCAGCCGGACTCGCCGTGCGTCGACGCCGGGGACGACGACGTTGTACAGACGGACTGGCTCGACCTGGACGGCCAGGCGCGTGTCCAGGGGATGCATGTGGATATCGGGGCGGACGAGTCCGACGGCACGCAATGGCCGGTGCGCCCTCCCGCGATCCTGCGTGTAAGCCCGACCGGCAACGACGCAAACGACGGTTCCACCTGGCCGACGGCCAAGCGAACGATCCAGGCCGCCCTGGACGCCTCCCGCGACGGAGATGAGATCTGGGTGGCGGCCGGCACGTATGTCGAGTGCCTCACGATGAGAAACGGCGTGGCCCTCTACGGCGGCTTCGCCGGCAATGAGGCCGTACTGACACAGCGGAACTGGATCGCCAACAAGACAATCGTAGATGCCGACCAACGCGGCAGCGGTGTGGCCCTCCGCTTGTGTCTTGCACCGACAACGCGGATCGACGGATTCACGATCCGCAACGGCACAGGTACCCTCCTCGGATCCGTTGCCTACGGCGGCGGCATATACTGTGCCGCTTCTGCTCCGACAATCATAAACAACACGGTCATAGCGAACACGGCGAACGCCGGCAGCGGCATCTACTGCGTCCAGTCCTCTGCGACCGTCGCGAACAATATCGTATCCCAAAACACCGGCGCCGGGATCAACTGCACCAACTCCTCACCGACGAAGGTCCTGAACAACGTCGTCGCGCGCAACGGCACCACAGGAATATACTGTTCCGGCGGTTCCCCCGTGCTCGCCAACAACGTGATCACCCAGAACGACGGCAACGGGGTCTACTGCTACTACTGCTCCCCGACAATCACGAACAACACGATTGTGGGACACGTGCTCGGGAACAACAGCGGAATCCACTGCGAGCGGTCATCGCCGACGGTCACAAACACGATCCTCGCCTTCAACGCCGTCGGAATGACCGTGACCAGCGGGAGCCCGACGCTGAGGTCCAACTGCGCGTACGGCAACGTAACGCAGAACTACTCCGGCACGGCAGACCCGACAGGTACGTTCGGGAACATTTCCGCCGACCCGAGGCTCGCGGATTGGCTGCACGGCAACCCGCACATCCAGCCGGACTCGCCCTGCGTAGACGCCGGCGAGGATGACGCGGTCCTGCCGGATTGGCTCGATATCGACGGTCAGGCGCGTATCCAGGGCCTGCATGTGGACATCGGAGCCGACGAATCGGACGGAACAACCTGGCCCGAGCCTTTCGCCAGGATCATACGCGTCAAGCCGGACGGCGACGACGCAAACGATGGCTCGACGTGGGCAGCGGCCAAACGGACGATTCAGGCCGCCCTGTCCGACGCCCAGGAAACCGATCAGGTCTGGGTCGCCGCCGGAACGTACGTCGAGCGCATCACGCTCAAGCGCGGCGTCGCCCTCTACGGGGGCTTCGCCGGCAACGAGACCGATCGGGCACAACGAAACTGGACAACCAACCGGACAATCCTGGACGGCAACAGGGGCGGGTCGGTCGTCACCTCGCCGGCCAGCGCCACAGCAACCACCCGGATCGACGGGTTCACGATCCGCAACGGCAGCGCAACCAACGGCGGAGGCATCTACTGCGCTTCGTCCTCGCCCACGATCGCAAACAACGTGATTACGGCCAATACCGCCCTCTCCGGCGGCGGCATCTACTGCTCCTCCTCGGCCTCGCCGGCGATTGCGAACAACGTGATTGCAGGCAACATCGCGTCCTCCACCGGCGGCGGCATCGGCTGCAGCACCGCCTCGCCTTCGATCGTGAACAACACGATCATGGGCAACACCGCATCCTCCTCCGGCGGCGGCATCTACTGTTACGTTTCCTCTCCCGCCATCGTAAACACGATCGTGGCGATCAACTCTTCGGGGATCTACCGATCCGATACCGCGGCGAATCCCACGCTGAGGAACTGCTGCGTCTACGGAAACGCGGCGTACGATTTTTCCGGCCTTACCGACCCCACCGGCAGCAGCGGCAATATCTCCGCGGACCCCGGATTCGCGGATCCGCGCTACGGCGACTGGCACATTCAGCCCGGCTCGCCGTGCGTGGACGCCGGCGACGACAGCGTGGTGCCGCCGGACTGGCTCGACATCGACGGGCAGTCGCGGATCCAGGGCTCGCACGTGGATATGGGCGCCGACGAATCGGACGGCGCCGTGCGGCCGGAAACGGGCCCCAACGCCATCGTGCGGGTACGCCCGGACGGCGACGATGCGAACGACGGCTCAACGTGGGCGGCGGCGTGGTGTGGGCTTCCTCGTCCCCGCCCGGCGTGAACCGCCGGAGCGCGCGAATCGCGGGCGTCGACGGCGCCCGGCGAGCGCGGGA
>CAZMVY010000049.1:0-18652 GCA_964569765.1 uncultured Planctomycetales bacterium | reverse complement strand
CCTCCGGCGGCGGCCAAGCGAACCATCCAGGCGGGGCTCGATGCCGCGTCCGCCGCCGGAGGCGAAGTATGGGTGAAGGCGGCAACCTACCCCGGCGCGATCACGATCCGTCCCTTTGCGCATCTGTACGGGGGGTTCAGCGGAACGGAATCGGCGAAAGAAGAACGGAACTTCCGGACCAACGTAACGATACTGGACGGGCAACAGACCGGCATAACGGTGACGGTCGAGGCGGGCGGCCGCGGACTCGGCACGATCGATGGATTCACCATCACGAATGCCACGAACAGCGGGATCTACTGCTATTCCTCCCGCCCCACGATCGCCCACAATACGATCTCCCTCAACCCCGGCACGGGAGTCTATTGCTCCTTCAGTTCGCCGCTGATCCTGAACAACATGATAACGGCCAACGCGGGCGGCGGCGTGGTGTGTGCTTCCTCGTCCCCGACGGTGGTGAACAACACGATCGCGGCAAACGCGGCCGTCGACGGCGCCGGGATCCGCTGCCTCGCCTCATCCTCCCCGACGATTGTGAATACGATCCTCGCGTTCAACTCCTCAGGAATCTATCGAACGGGAGGCGGCAGTCCCACGCTGCGATCCAACTGCGTCTACGGCAACACCGCGTACAACTACGCGGGTCTGCCGGATCCCGGGGGCGCAAACGGCAACATCTCCTCGGACCCGCGGTTCGCGGACCGGCAATACGGCGACTGGCACATCCAGCCGGACTCGCCCTGCGTGGACATCGGCAACGACGGCGCCGTACCGGGCGGCTCGCTCGACCTCGACGCGCAACCGCGTATTCAAGGGCCTCATGTGGATATCGGGGCGGACGAATCCGACGGCACCATCCGGCCGGCAGGCCCCCGCAGGATCGTCCGGGTCGGCCCCGAAGGCGACGATGGAAACGACGGTTCGAGCTGGGCAGCGGCCATGCGAACCGTGCAGGCCGGCATCGACGCAGCTTCGGTTGCCGGCGGCGAAGTCTGGGTGAGCGCGGGGACGTATGCGGCGAGGATCGCGCTGCCCCCCTTCGTACACGTCTTCGGCGGCTTTCACGGAACGGAGGCCTTCCGGGACCAGCGGGATTTCCGCGCCAACCGGACGATCCTCGACGGACAACAGGCCGGTTCTGTGGTGACGGCGCAGACGACAGGCTATTGCATCAGCACAATCGACGGCTTCACGATCACCAACGGCGCGCAAACCGGCACGACATCAGGGCTGTGCGGCGGCGGGGTGTGCTGTTCTCGTTCCTCCCCGTTGATCGCGAACAACACGATTGTGGGAAACAGCACGTCCACCGCCTGGCCGCGCCCCGGCGGCCCCGCCGGGGGAGGCGGTATTCGCTGCTGGTACTCCTCTCCGATGATCGTGAACAACACGATTTCGGAAAACACTGCGTCGGCCGGGGGCGGCGGAGTCTGCTGCTTCAATTCCTCTCCGTTGATTGCGAACAGCGTGATTGCCGCGAACAACGCGGCGACCGGTCAAGGCGGGGGCATTCTCTGTCAAGCGAACTCCGTCCCGAGGATCACAAACTGCACCATCACGGAAAACACGACATCCGCGCACGGCGGAGGCATCAGTTGCGATTCGTCGTCCTCCCCGGTGATTGTGAACACGATCGTCACGTTCAACTCTTCCGGGATTTATGCGCCAAGCGGGAGCAGCCCGGTGCTGAGGTTCAATTGCGTATATGGCAACACGGCCTACAACTACCTGCCCCTGCCCGATTCGCCGGGCACGAACATCTCCACCGACCCGCGATTCACCGACGATTCAACCACGGGAAACTTCCACCTGACCGGCGCATCGCCGTGTATCAACGCCGGCGACCCGGCGGGCAACTATTCCGGGCAAACCGATATCGACGGCCAGCCCCGCGTCTCCTATGGGCGCGTGGACATCGGTGCAGATGAGTTTCTCTACCGCGGGCCGGTGGATTTCGATCTCGACAACGATGTGGACCTTACGGACTTCGGCTTCTTCCGGGCGTGCTTCGCCGGACCCAATCGGCGCATCCCGAACGTGGCCCTCTGCCCGGGGGCCGACCTCGACGGCGATGCCGACGTGGATCTTGCCGACTTCCTGAAGTTCCAGGATTGTTTCAACGGGCCGAACCGCCCGCCGGGGTGCTGAGCGCCAGGCGCGGGTCTGCAGGATGAACCCGACCACGACACCCGGATGCACAAGGTTTGCCCGCCGTAAACATCAGAGACCGGGTACCCGACCCGAAAGCCGCAATCCTCATGCGAGGTCTTGGCGAGCGGGCATCGAGTCGGTAATATACAGGGCTCGGACGTGGGCGGATTGACGAGGATTCAAGCCAAGGACCAAGAATAGCCATGCATTACCCGCGCAAGCTCAGCAAAATCAAAAGGATACGCAAACAAGGGTTCCGCGCCCGCATGAAAACCCCCGGCGGACGCAAGGTGCTCAGCCGCCGTCGGCGTCGCGGCAATCATCGGCTGACGCCGAAGTACTGAATCGGGCAAGCGGCGTTGCCGTGTTCAGCACAGGCGACGCCCGCGCTATGGGGTGGAGTCTGTCGGCTCGGCTGGAGGAGATTCGGCCGGCGGGGAATCCTCGGCGGCAACGCGGATGCGATACTCCTCGTTGAACCACTTGCCCAGGTCGATCAACCGGCATCGCTCGCTGCAAAAGGGCCGGTCAGGGACCTCGGAGCAGTCCTTGTACCTCACCCTCCGGCCGCACGTGGGACACTTGAGCGCGTGCACGCCTTCATCCGCACGGCACAATGCGGCGTGGCCCCGGGGGACGAGCCCGCGTTTCGGGTTTCTCGCCGGTCACGATTTCGCCTTCTTGCCGCCCTTATCGCTTCCGCCGCCGGCACCCGACGCACCGTCTCTTTTCGTTTTCGCGGCACCGTCACCGTTCGACTTCGACGTACCGTTGGCCCCCTCCTTCTCCGCGCTGGCCTTCGACTTATAGCCGTCGCTTCGGTAGTCCGTGCAGTAAAACCCCGAGCCGCGGAAGATCACGCCCGCGCCGCAACCGATCAGTCGCTTGGCCGTCGGACGCTCACACACAGGACATCGTTTCACCGGACTGGCGGTAATGGACTGGAACAACTCATACCTGTGCCCGCAGGCACTGCATTCATAATCATACGTTGGCACGACACTTCACTCCGTACTACCCGCTCTCATTCTGTGCGACAGCCCAGGGGCCGCAACCCGATCGCGTACACCGGCCGGCCCGAACGGCTCTTGCACTCCGCACTGCCGACACGCCGACGACACACGCGATTCGCGACGTGCCCGGCAGCCGCGGCACAAAACTCTACCCATCGGCGCCGACGGCGCCTTCCTCACCGGGCCTGGCTGTCGGCGCCCCTCCCTCCCCGGAGGCGGACTCGTGGGCCGGCTTCGAAACCACCACCTGCGCCGGCCGCAGCACACGATCGTGCAGCCGGTATCCCTTCTGAAAGACCTCCAGCACCGTCGGCTCGGGGTGCTCCGGGCTCGACCGTTGCATCAGGGCGTGGTGACACGCCGGATCAAACGGCTGCCCCGTCGCCTCGATCGGTTCGACGTGGTGCTCCTTGAGCACCTTGACGAGGTTGTCGTAGATCAGCCTGAGGGCCTGGACCACCGCGTCGCCGTCGGCCGCTGCACCGCCGACGTGCGCGAGCGCCCGCTCCAGGTCGTCCACGACCGTAAGCAACCCCCTGGCGAACTCGGCGTTGGCGAACTTGATCGCCTCGGCGCGTTCCTGGCTGCTGCGCCGCTGGAAGTTCGCCAGCTCCGCCTTCGCCCGGAGGAACTTGTCCTTCCACTGCTCGATCTCGGCCCGCAGGGCCTCCACCTCGGCTGTCGGCGTCGCAGCCGCGTCCTGTCCGGTCGGGCCCGGCGCGGGGGATTCGCCGGCCGGCGGCGAGCCGCTCGACGGCTCGGCGGAGTCCTTCTGCTGCGGGTTCTGCGCGTACCTGGCCACATCCTCCGGTGTGGCAATCTCGATCTTGCGGTGTTTATGACTCATGACTCTGCGCGATTCACGCCGGGCGGTTCGGTTCCCGGCACACGTATTGCCCATCCGATCGGCGGACGCCATGCCCGCTGCCGCGAGGGCGGCGCCGGAGGGCCGTTGCTTATGTCCGTTTCTCCTTCGTCGCCTCCCCGGCGAAGAAATCCGCCAGTTTCTCGAAAAAGCCCTTCGATTCCGGCAGCACCGTCTTGTCCTCGGTCGCGGCGAACTCGCGAAGCAGCTCCTCCTGACGCCGGTTGAGCTTCCGCGGGATCTCGACGACGATCTGTACGATCAGGTCGCCTCGCCGACGGCCCCGCAGGCTCGGCAGCCCCTTGCCGGGCAGGCGGATCAGTTCGCCGAACTGCGTTCCGCGCTCCAGGATGATCTCCTCCTTACCGTCGAGTGTGGGCACCTCCAGCTTCGTCCCGAGCGCCGCCTGTGTGAAGCTCACCGGAACGCGGCAGACCAGATCGGCGCCGTGCCGCTCAAAGAACGGGTGCGGCTTGATCCGGACGATGCAATGAAAATCGCCGCGACGGCTGCCATCGTCGCCCGGCTCGCCCTCGCCGGGAACGCGCACTGCCTGCCCGTCCTCGATGCCCGCCGGGATCTTGATATTAAGCACCCGGCGTTTCGGCGCCCGCCCGCGACCGCGGCACGCCTTGCACGGCGTGGTGACGATCGTCCCGCGGCCGCGGCAGGCCGGGCACGTCGTAATCATCCGCCCGAACAGGACGCTGAAGCCCGTCTGCTGCTCCACCTGTCCGTAGCCGCCGCATTGCGAACACGTCCGCCGCTGGGAACCCGGCTCGGCGCCGCTGCCCGAACAGCGTTCGCAGTAGTCGCTTCGCTCGAACTCGACGGTTTTCTCGGTGCCCCGGGCCACCTCGGCGAGGGTCAGCTCGACCTCGGTCTGGAGATCCACGCCGCCCCGGCGGCCGCCGAACACCCCGCCGCCGAAGATATCTTCGAACATCGAGAAGATGTCGGCGGCGCCCATGTGCGAGAAGTCGTGCATGGCCGCGCCGGACAACCCCTCATGTCCGTATCGGTCATAGCGCTGGCGTTTCTCCGGGTCGCTGAGGACCTCGTACGCCTGAGCCGCCTCCTTGAACTTCGCCTCCGCCGCCTTCGGATCGTCCGGATTCCGATCCGGGTGATACTTCAGGGCGGCTTGCCGGTAGGCCTTCTTGATCTCCTCGGCGGACGCGTCACGCGACACGCCGAGCACCTCATAGTAATCGCGTTTCTGTGCGGCCATCACCATAGCAAGCCGTGCCACCGTCGGGCTCGCGAAGCCCTCAACGACGGCCCGCCCCACACTCCATCACCGCCGGCCCCTTGCCGCCGCCGGTCCACCTGGCGGCCCGTCAGTCGGCTGCGCACACACTGCCCCGGACCCGTTACACGGCGCCGGTACACGCAAAGGGACGGGCCGCGCGGCCCGTCCCTGGCGATCGTCACGATACCGCCTCTAGCGGACGGCGCCGGCGACCTCCTCCTTGTCCTCCTTGAGCTCGGTCACCAGCACCTGCATCGTCAGCAGCAGGCCGGCCACGCTCGCGGCATTCTGCAGAGCCGTGCGCGCGACCTTCGCCGGATCGATGATGCCGGCCTTGACCATGTCCACGAACTGGTCGTTTCGCGCGTCATAGCCCCACTTGCCGCCCTTCTCGCGGATCTGTTCGACGATCACGGCGCCGTCCTTTCCCGCATTCTCGGCGATCTGCCGTGCGGGAGTCTCCAGCGCGCGAATCACGATGTCAAACCCGATCCGCTCTTCGCCCCTGGCCTTCTGCTTGGCCTTCTCGACGGCCTCAATCGCCCGGAGAAAGACCACGCCGCCGCCGGGGACGATGCCTTCCTGGATGGCCGCCCGCGTCGCGTGGAACGCGTCCTCGACGAGGTCCTTGCGTTCCTTGACCTCCGTCTCCGTAGCCGCGCCGACGCGGATGACGGCGACGCCGCCCGTCAGCTTCGCCAGGCGTTCCTGGAGCTTCTCGCGGTCGTAGTCGCTCGTGGTCTTCTCGATCTGCGAACGGATCTGATCGCAGCGGGCCTTGATGTCGGCCTTCTTGCCGGCGCCCTCGATGATCGTCGTGCTGTCCTTGTCCACGACGATCTTCTTGGCGCGCCCGAGATCCTTGAGCTCCAGCGTCTCGAGCTTGACGCCGAGGTCCTCGCTGATGAACTGCCCGCCCGTCACACAGGCGATGTCGCCCAGCAGCGCCTTGCGCCGGTCGCCGAAGCCGGGCGCCTTGACGGCGCAGACCTGCATGATCCCGCGCAGCCGGTTGACCACCAGCGCCGCCAGGGCCTCCGCCTCCACGTCCTCGGCGATCACGAGCAGCGGCTTGCCGACGCTGACGATCTTCTCCAGCAGCGGCACGAAGTCGCGGAGATTCGAGATCTTCTTCTCATGGATCAGGATGTAGGCATCTTCGAGCACACATTCCTGCGTGTTCGGATTCGTCATGAAGTAGGGCGAGATGAAGCCCTTGTCGAACTGCATTCCCTCGACGACTTCCTTCTCCGTCTCGAGGCTCTTGCCCTCCTCGATCTCGATCACGCCCTCGTTGCCGACCTGCTCGATCGCCTCCGCCAAAAGCTTGCCGATCTCCTCGTCGCCGTTCGCGCTGATCGTCGCCACCTTGGCGATGTCGTCCTTGCCCTTGATCTTCTGTGACTGCTCCTCGATGCTCTTGACGGCCGCCTCGACTGCTGCGTCGATCCCCCGCTTGATCGCCATCGGGTTCGCGCCCGCCGTCACGTTCTTGAGACCCTCGCGGTAGATCGCCTCGGCCAGCACCGTCGCCGTCGTCGTCCCGTCGCCGGCAACGTCGCTCGTCTTGCTGGCGACCTCGTTGACCATCTTGGCGCCCATGTTCTGGAAGGGCTCCGGCAGCTCGATCTCCTTGCTGACCGTTACGCCGTCCTTGGTCACCCGCGGCGACCCGAACGACTTCTGCAGAAGGACGTTGCGCCCGGTCGGCCCCAGGGTCACCTTGACGGTCGCCGCCAATTTGCTGATCCCCTGGAGAACCTCCTGCCGTGCCTTCTGATCGAACATCAACTGCTTGACAGCCATTGCTTGCTCCTGCCTTAGGCTATTCGACGATCCCGAGGACGTCGCTCTCCTTGAGGATCACGTACTTCTCGCCGTCCAATTCCACTTCCGTGCCGCTGTACTTGCCGTAGTACACCTCGTCGCCCACCTTCACGCTCATCGCGCCGCGCTCGCCCGAATCCAGCAACCGGCCCGGCCCGACGGCCTTCACGGTCCCGCGCTGCGGTTTCTCCTTCGCCGTGTCGGGCAGAACGATCCCCCCCGGCGTCGTTTCTTCGGCCTTGCCCTGCTGCACCAGAATCCGATCATCCAACGGTTTGATTTTGTACTTGGCCATGTCGTATCTCCTCATCTCGCTGTCCCGCGTTACGGCAGAGGGGTCTGCCGACCCCGATCCGTGTGCCCCCGGCATCGTACGCCGCGGACACGTCGCGTTCCTCGTCTACATCATGTCTTCCATGTCACCCATGTCGTCCATGCCGGGGTGGCCGTGCCCGCCCTTCTCCTCTTTCTTCTTGGGCTTCTCCGTAATCACGCACCCCGTGCTCAGCAGCAGGCGAGCCACGCTGCTGCCGTTCTCGAGCGCCGTTCGCACAACCTTCGTCGGGTCGATGACGCCGTCGGCGATCAGATCGCCGTACTCGCCGGTCTCCGCGTTGTAGCCGAACGAGCCGCTCTTGGCGGCCACCTTGTGGTACACCAGGCCGCCTTCGAGCCCCGCGTTCTCGGCAATCTGCTTCAGCGGCGCCGTGAGCGCCTCGCGCACGATCTTCGCGCCGGTGGCCTCGTCGCCCTCGAGCGCGATCTTCTCGAGCGCCTTCATTGCACGGACCAGCGCCACGCCACCGCCGGGGACGATGCCTTCCTCCAGGGCCGCGCGGGTCGCGTGCAGCGCGTCCTCGATACGGGCCTTCTTCTCCTTCAGCGCACTTTCCGTCGGCGCCCCGACGTTGATCTGCGCCACGCCGCCGCCCAGCTTCGCCAGCCGTTCCTGGAGCTTCTCGCGGTCGTAGTCGCTGGTGGTCTCCTCGATCTCCCGCTTGATCTGCTCGATGCGGCCCTGAATGTCCTTCGTCGAACCGGCCCCCTCGATAATCGTCGTATTGTCGTTATCCACGCGGACCTTCTTCGCCTGGCCCAGATCCGCCATGCTGACCTTGTCCAGCTCGATGCCGAGATCCTTCATGATGCACTTGCCGCCCGTCAGGATCGCGATGTCCTGCAGCATGGCCTTGCGCCGGTCGCCATAGCCCGGCGCCTTGACCGCGCAGACCTGCAGGATGCCCCGAAGCTTGTTCACCACGAGCGTGGCCAGGGCCTCGCCCTCCACGTCCTCGGCGATGATAAGCAGCGGCCGCTTCGACTTCGCCACCTTCTCCAGCAGCGGCACGAGCTTCTGCACGTTGCTGATCTTCTCCTCGTGGATCAGGATGAAGGGCTTCTCCAGCACGCACTCCATCTCCTCCTGATCCGTGACGAAGTGCGGGCTGAGGTAGCCGCGGTCGAACTGCATCCCCTCGACGAGGTCGTAGTTCGTCTCCGCACTCTTGCCCTCCTCCACGGTTATCACGCCGTCCTTGCCCACCTTCTCGAAGCATTCTGCCAGCAGGCTGCCGATCTCGCGGTCGTTATTCGCCGAGATGGCCGCCACGTTGATGATCTCTTCCTTCTTGTTCACGCTCACCGGCCGCGAGAGCTTCTTGAGTTCCTCCACGACCGCCTCGACCGCCTTCTGGATGCCGCGGCACAGGGCATTCGCGTCGGCCCCGGCGGCCACATTCTTCAGGCCCTCCCGCAACATCGCCTCGGCCAAAACGGTGGCCGTAGTAGACCCGTCGCCCGCCGTGGCGCTCGTCTTGCGGGCCGCCTCCTTCACGAGCTGGGGGCCTATGTTCTCGTACTTGTCCCCGAGCTCCACCTCCTCCGCAACCGTTACGCCGTCCTTCGTCACCGTGGGTGAGCCCCAGCCCTTGTCCAGAACCGCCACACGCCCCCGGGGCCCCAACGTGCTCTTGACCGCCGCCGCCAGCTTCTCTACGCCTCTCAGCAAGGCTTTACGAGCATCTTCCTCGAAACAGAGTTGCTTTACAGCCATCTTCGTATTCTCCTTTCAAGCCACCGGCCAGCCGGGGCGCGTGCCCCGATGGCGTACTGTCTCCCGTACGTTGGACCATACGGTATGCAATCGCAATGCCAGAAAGCATACGGGGGCGAATGCCGCATAACATCATGCAGGATAATACTTTAGGGCTGTCGCATGATTCAGCATCCGCTCGTATCGCCCTGCCAGCCTGACAGACAGCGATGGCACCGTGCCTTCACCCGTGCCAGAGTGACAGCCGGCTTGGCAGTCAACGAAGAACCGACTGGCATAGCCGACAGACCTCCAGCGAGCGACACGGGCTGCCCTGCCTTTGCTAGTCCGCCCCGTGGGGGCTATTGTGGCGCAGTCAAAGCAGCCCGCATCCGGTCGGACTGGCAGGGCGACTATCTGACTCCCCGAAACAAGGCGATTTGGCACCGACATGGAAGGTCGTGATTCCCGACGCCCTCGACGACGCGCGGCTTCCTTTCGCAGAGGGATTGTTCAGTCCTGGGGCGGGCTGGGCCGCACCGCCTACGTTCAATGCCACGCGAAGGCAGGCGAGCGCAGGTGGTCTTCGTAGCCGCCCCCTCTGCGTCGTGATGGGCAGGCATCCGCTGAACCGACAGCCGGCCTGGAAGTACCCGGACACCAGCTTCATGCTGAGTCGCGTAAGCAAGCGACGACACCTCACGGGTTGCGCGAATGTGCCCATTGCGGGCAGTCGGGGGCATGTTGGGGCATCGGTTGGTCTATGGCCTTTTGTCGAAACAGCCCCCACAAAGGCAGAGGCAATTGCAAGAACGTAAGAGGATTCTGCTTGCAGGCTTATGGGACGGGTTGTAGACTATTGACAGTTCAGGTCGGACGGGCTCTGGACGGTTACCGCTCATGTCATTTGGGTCGTATCGCAAGCCGGACGCGGACCGGGCAGGGTGCCGTAAGGCGCTCCGACGAGTGGCGCGGACCGCGGTGGCCCGCACGCGGGCCCGAAGCAGAGTGCGTGCTCGAGTTGGCCGATTGGTGTCCGGAGGAGCGACTTGAGCGCAAGACACGGCTCCAGCGGAAACCGAGCCGTGCGCTGACCCGAGGCCGAGGCCGAAGGGCTGGCAGCAGGAAGCATGTCCCGGTCATCTTTTCCAGCCCTTCGGGACTGGCGCCAACGTGATAACCCCCTCGCGCCGAAGCCGCGAGCGGAGCTCGGTCGTTTCGGGGCAAATCTCGCGGCGAAGCCGTAAGCGAAAACGACGTTCGACTGCGGGAGAGGATCTTCCGAACAGGTATGGGTCATGAAGGCAGGTTCTCCATTTCAGGCGGAGCCGGGACAATGCCGCGGCATTGGTTCGTATCCGAGTGAGTTGGGATCCCGCGCGCAGCGCATGGTCTGCGGGTGGCGATGCGCGGGGCTCGGACTGAGAGTTCCGGAGGTGAGGCCATGTCTCCAAGCATGCGACGAACCATAACAGTTGCGCTGACCGGGGGTGCACTGCTTGCGGTACCGGGAACGTTCGCAAAGTCCGGCGCCCGCGATCGCAACACCGCGCGGGTGGTTGCGGACGTCCTTGATTCCGCGCCGCAAGCTGCGGTTCCCCTGACGCCCGAACCAACGCAGCACACGCAAGGCCCGTGCCAGGGCTCACGTCTCCGGGAGGCTCGGATCCCCGTATGGCAGCAGCTCCGATCGCTCACGGCGGCCGAGAAGGTCAACAGCCGTCTCCATCTGGACGTGGCCGCCGGGGCCGATTCGGAAGTGGTACAGGCCAAAACCCACGAAGCGGAGATGCTGTGGAATCGCGGCGATGCCGACGGAGCGACGGATTTGCTGCAGGAACTGGCAGCGACCGGCGCCCAAGTCGCCGCCGGGGTCGAGTGGCCGGCGGCCGGGGCGGCAGCCGGCTTCGACTGGGGCCCCGACGCCCGCATCGGCACGCGGATCGACCTGCAGAATCTCGAGTTGACTTATCACGCAGACACCGGGCACCTCTTTACGGTCACGGAGTATGCGAGGTCGGATTGCTATACCCGCGGTGCCTGGGCGATCTGGATGTCCGCGAACGGGGGCACCACGTGGACGAGAACGTACACCCTCTACGCCGACCTGTGCACCAATGGCGTAGCGGCCGTCGTAGCGGGGGAGTACCTCTACGTGGCGTATCGATGGGTCTTGTGCAGGGTTGACGTCCTGAGATTCGCCGTCGCCGACGGCCACCGCGACGACTATTCCGCAACGGTCTTCGATCGCTGCAATCCATACGCCGTGGACCTTGCCCTGACCTCCAACGCGGATTCTTACGACACGAACGTGTATCTTATTGCCACGGCAAGCGACGAATCTCTGCTCTACGCGTATGCTACGGCGTCGATCGGCATCTGGAATGAGGTTGCCACAGGCATTACGAACGCGCTGTACGGCCTCGACGCGAGCTACTGTGAGGGACCGGCCAGCCATTACCTGTATGCGTCCTACGTCGGTCGTAACCCGAGCGGCTCCCCCAGCAATCCTCTGCGCGTCGCACGAAAGGACGCCACGGGCTGGGATGTCACGGACGTCGAGCCGAATCCACGTCTCGGTTCGGACACCCGGATCTCCGCCTACAGGAATTGGGTCATGACGGTATACGAGTATGACCTGTTTTCCGACGGGGTGGGCGTACGATATCGCGTCTCCTACGACGGCGGAGACACCTGGAAGGTGGGAACGGTCGCTCAACCGAGTCCGGGTGCCCAATATCAGCGGCCTGACGTGAGCGCGCGCCGGGGCGGCGGATTTGGCGTCACCTACCTTGAGAGCGGAGGGAGTCCCACCGACCTCTGCTGGTTCCGGTGGCGAGACTACGGCGACGGCACGCCGGGCAGCGCCCCGTGGTCAACCCCCTCGCAGGTCAGCACCAAGTTCGCGGTCGTTTCGCAGCCGACGCGCGTCGAGTGTCTGCCGCCGCCCGAGCGATGCGAGAGGTCGTATGGCGCACTCTTCGTATCCAACTGCCTGGAGCAGGGGGTGTACTTCAATCGTACCGACATCGACTGCCGGTCGCGCGCGCCCGCCGATTTTGACGACGACGGCGACGTAGACCTTACGGATTTCTCGGCGTTTCAGGCGTGTTTCAACGGGCCGAATCGCAAGCCAAGGGCGAGTTGCAAGGTCGATGCCGATTTCGACGGGGATGGCGACGTGGACGTAGCGGACTTCCTGGAGTTTCAGGATTGTTTCAACGGCCCGAACCGCTCGCCGAGGTGCGGCGCCTGAGGCTTTCCGGCGTCCGACGCCCGCTGCCGTACCATTACCCGGCCGGCAGCAGACATGCAGGGCAGGCCATTGCGCGGCGATTCCACCGGACGACCGGCAATGGCGTTTCGGTTTGTGGCGACCCTGCTGAAGAGTGCGGCGCGAACGGTCAACGCCGTGAACGAGCACGGCAACCCCGCAAGCGAAGGAGGAACGCCCATGAAGGCTGTCTGGCTCACGGAACGCGGCGGACCGGATGTGCTGCACGTAAAAGAAGTGCCGAACCCCAAGCCCGGCGACGGCGAAGTCCTCGTGGCAGTGCGGGCGTGCGCACTGAACCACCTCGACATCTGGGTGCGGATGGGAACACGACCGACATTTCCCCGGCCGATTATCCCCGGAAGCGATATCGCCGGGACGGTTGAGTCGGTCGGACCGGGCGTCGAAGGCGTGAAGGTCGGCGATGACGTTGTGGTGTTCCCCGGGTTCACGCAGCGTTTCTCGACGGAACGCCTTACGGGCTACGACGTGCTCTGCGAGGACTTCGGGATCATCGGGGCACACCGTCACGGCGGCTGCGCTGAGTACGTGGCGGTACCGGCAGCGAATCTCATCCCGAAGCCGCCCACGGTCACGTGGGAGGTCGCGGCAAGCGTGCCTGTTACATACGTGACGGCGTGGCACATGCTCGTGGCCCGCGCCCAGCTCCAGCCCGGCGAGACGGTCCTGATCCAGTCGGCCGGCAGTGGCGTGAGCGCCGCCGCGATCGAGATCGCGAGGCTCGTCGGGGCGCGCGTCATCGCCACGACGGGCAGCGAGGCGAAGATGGAGCGGGCCCGCGGCCTCGGCGCGGACCACGTGCTGAACTACAAGACGGACGACATCCCGACGCGCGTCCGCGAGCTCACCGGCGGCCGCGGCGCTGCCGTCGTGCTCGACCACATGGGCGCTGCGACATTCGCCGCGAGCATGGCCTCGCTGGCCCGGGGCGGCCGGCTCGTCTTCTGCGGCACGACCGGCGGCGCCGAGGCGAGCGTCAACCTCGCAGCGGTATACTACCAGGCCCAATCCATCCTCGGTTCCACGCTCGGCACGCGAGCGGAGCTGGCCACCATCCTTGATCTCGTCGCACAAGGCAGGCTCTCACCGGTCATCGACAGGACGTACCCGCTGGAGGAAATCCGCACGGCCCACGAGTACATGGAAAGCCCGAATCGCTTCGGAAAGGTGGTAATGGCAATACGTTGAGACGGGTCGGCGCGGACGACATGCCACACGTCGCTGCGTGCGTCAGAAGCCGTACGCGGCCGCAGGGCGCGGATGCTATCGGGCCGGCAGGGGGCACGAACCGCCGTGGCGGGCGTGGTAATCCTGGTGGTATGCCTCGGCCTCATGGAAGGGCGGGGCGGGCTCGACGGTCGTGACGATGCGGCGCCCGCGGAACCGCTCCGACCGGGCCAGTTCGTCGATGTAGGCTCTTGCCTCGCGGAGCTGCTCGTCGTTGACAGCGAAGATCGCGGAACGGTATTGCGTGCCCACGTCGGGGCCCTGACGATTGAGCTGCGTGGGGTCGTGAAACCGGAAGAACCACTCGAGGAGTTGGCGGTAGGTGACGCGTTCCGGGTCGAACGTGACGCGGACGGTCTCGGCGTGGCCGGTGGTTCCGGAGCAGACCTGCTTGTACGTGGGCCGCGTAGTCGTGCCGCCCTGGTAGCCGGAGACAGCGTCGATGACGCCGGGAATCTGCTGGAAGCGGTCCTCGATGCCCCAGAAGCAGCCGCCGGCGAAGTAGGCCGTCTGTGCGGCGACGGGGCGCGATTCGGGCGGCAACTCGGCACCCTTCGCATAGAACCGCAACGCCCCCGAGTTCATGCAGTAGCGCAGGCCGGTCGGCGGCGGGCCGTCATCAAAAACGTGGCCGAGGTGTGCACCGCAGCGGGCGCAGAGGGTTTCCGTGCGAATCATGCCGTGGCTTGTGTCGCGCTGCTGCCGCACGTGGGCAGGGTCGATCGGCTGAAAGAAGCTCGGCCAGCCGGTGCGGGAATTGAACTTGGCCTGCGACGTGAACAATGGCAGGCCGCAGAGGCGGCAGACGTAGACGCCCTCCTGCTTGTTGTCGAGCAGCAGGCCGCAGAACGGCCGCTCGGTGCCCTTGGCGAGCAGGATGTTGCGCTCCTCGGGGGTGAGGCTCGCGGCGAGCTCCTCGACCCGCTTGGGGCTCAGCGGTGTGATGTCGTAGCCGCTCTTGGAGTAGACCGGCCGGACGCGGGCCGCCCGCTCCGGCGGCGAATCCTGGGCGGGCGAGGAAGAGGCCCGAGGGCTGGCGCGACCGGCCGCCCGGACCGTGAGAACCGCGAGAAAGGCCGCCGCAACGGCGGCACATGCGACCGGACCGAAAACCTTCATCCAAGTACCTCCGAGAAGCCGATTGCTGCCCGTCGGCAGCGATTTCCTGCGGGGCCTTCGGGGCACCTGCCCGAATGCGTGCCCGGCAGAGTCCACGCTACAATGCCAACAGCTTGCCTTGCCCGCGTGCGGCACCTGTCCGCCGCATCGGGTCTTTACTATAATAAGGGTGGAATCTTCCGACGTCCGCCGCGATAGAAAACGAGGGGCGCCGGAAGTGAGGCCGCAAGGGCTCGGGGGCGAATTGGGTTCGACCGGGCAAGTTGAGGCTGGAGGCTGCGTGCCCAGGTTGTCAGGAGGCCTGGCTAAACACCTGGCAAAAACCTTACGTGCCAATGATTACTCATTGCGCATGGCCGCCTAAATGACGGCCCGTCCCGCCGGCGACGCCTGCTGGCCGGCGGGGCGAAGACAGCAGGCTGGCCCGAGCCGGGTTGGCGCCGTGACGGCCGGGCGAGACCTTCTCGACGCTGGGGCGAACGAAGCCTGCCGCTGGGCGGCGTTCACTCGAGATCAAATCAGCAGGCTACGCACGTAGAAGCCCCGGCTGAAGTGCCACGGGACGCGGGTTCGATTCCCGCCGCCTCCAGTCCGTACTCGATCGCGCGAATCGAGTCACGAGCGCACATCATGCCGAGCTGGTACTCCCGTGGGGATTCGCCCCTCATGGCCGCGGCTTAGGATTATCGAGTTCCGGCGCGTCCTCAGAATGTCATGGTCTGACCCGGTATGGCGACCGGGTAGCGGCCCTGCGCGTCGGGCACGACCGGCGGGGCCGAATCCATCGTGAAGGTCTCCAATCCCGGCGCGAGCACGAGGCCCGACGCAAGCGACTGCTCCCAGGTGACCTCCTTCCCGGATTCGGCGGCCATGCGGCCGAGGATGCCCGTCAGCGTCGCGTAGGCGGAGCGCTTCGTCTCGTTGTACGGCTTGTTCTCCCGGATCGCCTCGAACAGCAACTCGTGCTCGGTCTGATACGCATCCCCCTTGTCGCCCCTGAACCGCCAGATGACGTTGTCGGCAATCTTCTTGTGCCCCTTGTAGATGAGCGGGTCAGGGATCCCTTCGCCCCGTGGATCACGCAGCCCCAGAACTCCCAGCAGTTGGCCATGTGCCGGCCCTGAGCGAACATCCGCGTCCCGTCGGGGAACGAGTACTCGACGGCGTAGTGATCGAACATCTGATCCGGCTCGGTGCGGACCTGCCGGACAGGCCAGCCCCGGGGCCGATAGGGCAGGTGAACACACAGTTCTTGCGGCGCGGCCGTGTTGTTGTATGCGATGTTCGCGCTGACCGAGGCCTCTTCCATATGGCCTCCAAAACACGGTACAAGCACGGTCATCACGGTTGTGGATGCCCGGCTCTTCCTCGGGGGCTGGCGTCGGCGATCCAGCGGCGGGTCCACTCCACGGTCTCCAGCTCCAGGTCGCAGACGTTGCTGGCGAGAAAGATCATTCCTTCGATGCGTCCCTGTTCGAGCCACCGGCGGCCGAGATCGCACTGCTTCTTCATCAGGTCGAGCGGCATCGGCTTGCCCGTGCCGAAGTCCCACAGGTAGCAGCCGAGCAGCTTGCCGTGCGTGGGCGCGAGTGTTTCCAGACGGTCGAACGAGGTTTCGAGCGAACGGAGGTCCTTTGCCTGCCACGTCCAGAATGTGATCTTGTCGCAGAACTCGAGATGGGCCTGGACCGGCAGCTCGAGCTGGTGCTGGTAGAGGACGACAAAGAGGTCGCGCTTCTTCCCGCCGATCACCAGGCGTTTTCGCAGTTCCTTCAACTGCTCGACGGCCAGCGAGCCTGTCCCGTCGGGGCGGAAGTAGTCGTCCATGATGAAGCCAACGATATTCGGGAACCGCCCGGCCAGTTCCAGGACGTGGCGTCTCTCCTCGTCGCTGCTCTGCCCGCTCGCACCGACCAGCGACCAGACGACCCGTTTGAACGGACGGAACGCGATGGCGTACTGATCGAACGGCATCGGGGGGTTGTCCCCGTATCGGACGAAGAGCAGGTTCGGCACGTTGAGGTAAACCGCGCCCTCGACGGGCGTCATTCGCGACGTGCGAGGCAAGCCGTAATCCAGCTTGTACGCCCCGGCGGCGTGCGTCCAGATCCAGAAGCGATCGCGAAGGCTCCGGACATTTGTATCGGCAGGCGCCGTAGACGGCGCGACCGCTTGAGCCGACTCGCCAACGGCGGTCGCCGCGACGGTCGCGACGGTCCCACGGAGTACATCGCGCCGTGTCGGGGTCAGGGCGCGGGTTCTGTGCATGATGGTCATGCCTCCCTTCGAGGCTCCCGCTGCGCACGAACGGCACTGCCGACACGGCGGCGGCGCGTGATCCCGCTTGTGCTGCGAGCGAAACCCGCGCTACGCCGACGCCTTGCCTCGCCGTCGGCACGTGCAGCCGAACGTCAGGCTTCCTCTACCACGTTCATACCCAGCGCGTCTGCCAGGGCGTGCACGGGCTCCTTGAGGTCGCCGTAGACCGTCACGCGGTGCCAGCTCCACCGGTCCCATTCGGTGAAGAGCTTGTCGATGTCGCCCTTGACCTCGGCGGCGAGCTTGCTGCGGCAGGCCTTGTCCTCGTCGATGTTGGCCACCGCCTTGCCCTGGTGGAGGAGGACCTCCTTGCGAAGCGGATCGAACTCGACGGTGGTGGTCATGTAGCCCAGCGGCATCAGCGAACGGACGACGGCGCCCTTGCGGTCTTCCGAGTGGCTGCGGATGTGGTAGGGGTTTGCCTTGCCCTTCGGGCCGAAGACCTTCATCGGGGCGACGCAGTGCGCGTAGATGATCTGGTTCTTCGAGGTGTCAATCACCGGGTCGGAGATGTACCCCGGCCGGCCTGACAGGTATGCCATCGCCAACATCGAGATCGTGGACTTCTGGTCCGCCTCACACGCCCCAACGAGCCCGTCGTTGTTGAGCTGCGAGAAGCCGAGGCACGGGTACGCCTTGATGTGCCCGCCGTAGAAGCCGCCGAGGCAGTTGATCGTGATGGCCTGGGCGTTGTGCTTCCTCAGCAGCGCCCGCTCCGCGCGGTACATCGCTCCGGAGCGGACGATCTCGTCGCGCGTCGGCTCAACGACCTTCTCGGCGGCCTTCATCCAGCGGTCGGCCCACGCCGCGGCTTCGTCCGGGTCGGCCTTCTCGTACGCCTCGTGCAGGTCCTTGAAGTCGATCGGGATCACCTTCGTGCCGAAGACCTCCTCGATGCCTTTCGAGAAGGCCGGATTCGGCGCGCCGACCACCAGGATCGTCGATTCCTTGAGCCGCCGGAGGACCTCACCCGGCTCGGCCGTCTTTACCCTGTCGTCGGCGCACTTCATGTCGCCGGGCTTGCCGAAGGCCTTGCGGCGGGCGGCGGCGGCGGCGGCCAGGAAGTCGTTCACGGTTGCGCCCGGCTTCTTCAGGACATCGAAGCAACGAGCGACGGCCGCCACGTCCTCGACTCGCGACGACGAGACGCCCACTACCTTCTGGCCCGCGCGCCGAGCGGCGGCGTTCGCGATCAGGAACTCGCCGGAACCGCCGTACAGGTCATCGGCAAACACCGTTGGTTTCCCGGCGGCGGCGATCACCTGCGGGGCGCCCGTCCACAGGCCCACCATGTACACGAGATAGCCATCGATCTCCTTGTCGTCCTCGATGAGCTTCCTGGCCTCGGCCGCGTTCTGAACGGTAACCGGATTGAACTCGATGCCCGGGCATGCGGCCACGAGCTTCTCGGTCAGCTCCTTCTTGCGTTTGTCGAAATCGTAGCCGATGTTCGGCCAGATCGGTCCGGGCGAGGGGATGTGTGTGAAGACGAGCCGGACCTTCGGCCTGCCCGCAGCGTCGGCCGCGTTTGCCCGCTTAGAGGTCCGCCGGG
>CAZMVY010000048.1:0-23171 GCA_964569765.1 uncultured Planctomycetales bacterium | reverse complement strand
TGCGGCACCGCCGGCCGGCTCGGCACCGGCCGTCCCCCTGCCGCCGAGCTGACCGTCGGTGCGACGGCAAGCCGGTGTGCCGGCGGCCTGATCAGCTTCGCAGCCTTCTCGCGGCCCGTTCCAGGACGTCGGGCACGACCTGCGGAAGCGATCCGTTCACGATCGCGCCGGCGGAGGTGGTGTGTCCGCCGCCGCCGAGCTCACGCGCCAGCTCCAGCACGTCCGTGCCGCCTTCGCCTCGGAAGTTGATACGCACCCGCCCCGGCCTGCCCTCCGTGAAGAGGATGGCCATGCGGATTCCCTTGAGCGAGCGGGGGATGGCGACCTGTTCGTCGATGTCGGCCGGGCCACAGCCGGCGCCGATGATTTCCTCGTGCGAGGCGGTGCTGTAGGCGATCAGGCCGTCGGTCGTGAGGCGTGTGTTGTCGTAGATGATCCTCGCGAGATTGAACTCCCCGCGGGACTGCGACCGGCACAGCCGCTCGCAGAGCTCGCCCACGTCTGCCCCGGCGGCGACCAGCGCCGCGGCCGTCCGCAGGGTCTCCGCCGTGGTGTTGGGCAGCGAAAAGCCGACCGTATCCGCGTGGATCCCCGCGTAGAGCAGCGAGGCGACCGCCGGCAGGATCGGCATTCGCATCGACGTAAGCAGATCATACACCAGTTCACTGGTGCTGCCGGCAGTCGGCACCACCCAGTTCACCGTGCCGAAGCCGGGGTTGTCGACGTGATGGTCGATGTTGATCACCGGCAGGCCCGCCGCGGCCAGTTCGGGGAGCGGCGGGTCGGCGGCAGCACGGCTGCTCTGGGCCGTGTCAAGCACGATCACGGCGTCGCACGAGCGGCACTGCTCCGGCGGAGCGACGGGGAATTGCGCGAGCGCGGCCAGAAAGGCCAGCCGCCCGGATACCTGATCGGCGCGGTAATAAAGCCGCGGTTCGCACCGTCCGTTCTGCCCGAGCGAGAGTGCCAGGGCGCCCATCGCCCCCAGGCAGTCCGCATCGGGACGAACATGCCCGACGATCAGCGGCCGGCACGTGCGACGGATCGCCTCCGCCACTTCCCTCGGTGGGCCGGGCCTGTCTGCCACGTCAGGTCATTCCCGCGGAGGGCTGCTGCTCCGCGACGCCCGCCGCCGCCGGGGGTACAGCGGACGGCTCCGGCGCCGAAGCGGCCTGCGCGGGCTTCGCCGGAGCGGCGTTCGTCCTGCTCGCGGCAGGCTTCGGCTTGGCCGTCGGCTTGTCCGGCGCGAGGACCATGGTCATTCGCCGACCTTCCATCTTCGGCGGGCGTTCGATCTTGGCCATTTCGCCGAAGGACTCGACAATGGTCCGGAAGATGGCCAGCCCGCGGTCCTGGTGGAAGCGTTCCCGTCCTCGAAAGATCATCGTGAACTGCACCTTGTCGCCCTGCGCGAGGAACTCTCGGGCGCGGTTCACCTTGATCTCCTTGTCGTGGTCGTCCGTCTTGGGCGACAGGCGCACTTCCTTGAGCTGCTGCTCGCGATGGTGCGTCTTGTGTTTTTTCTTCTGTTGATACTTCCACTTGCCGTAATCCATGATACGGCAGACAGGAGGCCGCTCGGTGGGGGCCACCTCCACGAGATCCAGTCCGGCCTCTCGCGCGCGGCGAAGCGCCTCGTCCGTGGAAATGACGCCGACCTGGCCGTTGTTCTCGTCAATGAGTCGGATCGGCGAGAGCCGGATCTGCTCATTGCAACGCAGGTTCTGTGCGATGGGCAATCACCTTCCTTTCTGTCGTTATTTGCCCAGCCTTCTCGACCGCACCTCTTCCCGGCAGTCCGCGATGAACTGCACCAGCGGGACGGTGCCGATCGTCTTTCCTTCCCGGTCGTTCACGTTGACGGCCTCGACAGCCGCCTCCTTCTCTCCGACCACCAGAGTATACGGTACCTTCTGCTGTCGTGCCCGGTGCTTTTTCGGGCCGATCTTTTCGGGCGAGACGTCCAGCTCGCACCGCAGCCCGGCCGCCGAGAGCTCCCGCGCCACCCGCCGGGCGTATTCCTCGCTCTTCTCGCTGACCGATGCCACCACCACCTGCACCGGCGCCAGCCACAACGGGAACGCCCCGGCGAAATGCTCGATCAGGATCGCAACGAATCGCTCCAGGCTGCCGAACGGCGCCCGATGGATCATCACCGGCCTGTGCGGCGCGTTGTCCGCGCCGATGTATTGCAGGCCGAACCGCTCCGGCAGATTGTAGTCCACCTGAACCGTCCCGAGCTGCCACTCGCGCCCGATGCAGTCGCGGACGACGAAATCAATTTTCGGACCGTAGAAGGCGGCTTCGCCCTTCTCCTCGCTCGCCCGCAGCCCGGCATTCTGCGCCGCCGATCGCACGGCCTCCTCGGCCCTTGCCCAGACCGCATCGCCCCCGACATACTTGTTGCTCGACGGGTCGCGAAGCCCGATCCGCACCCGGTAGTCCGTCAGGCCGAGCGTGTCCAACGCCGTGCGAACCAGCCCCAGGCAGCGGTCCAGTTCCCCGGGGAGCTGCTCCGGGGTGCAGAAGATGTGGGCATCGTCCTGTGTGAAGCCGCGGACGCGCGTCATGCCCGTCAACTCGCCCGACTGCTCGTAGCGGTACACCGTGCCGAACTCCGCCAGCCGCACCGGCAGGTCCCGATAGCTGTGTGGATCGGACTGGTAGATCTTGATGTGATGCGGGCAGTTCATCGGCTTGAGAAGAAGCTCCTCGCCGTCCGGCATGGTGATCGGCGCGAACTGCGAATCCTTGTAGTACGGGTAGTGCCCGCTGGTTCGATACAGGTCGAGCCGTCCTACGTGCGGGGTGTACACCGGAGAATATCCCTGGCGGACCAGCTCCGCCCGAATGAACTCCTCCAGTTCCCGCCGGATGACCGACCCCTTCGGCTTCCACAATACCATGCCCGGCCCGACCTGCGGGTCGATCACGAAAAGTCCCAGCTCCGTGCCGATGTGGCGGTGGTCGCGTTTCCGGGCCTCCTCAAGGCGGGCGAGGTACTCGTCGAGCGACTTCTTGTCCGGCCAGGCCGTGCCGTACACCCGCTGGAGCTGCTTTTCGTTTGCGTCGCCCCGGTAGAAGGCCCCGCTGACCTGCATGATCTTGACCGCGCCGATCCGCCCCGTGCGCGGTACGCGCGGCCCGCGGCAGAGATCCTCGAAATCCTCCCCCGGTCGCGTCCCGGTTACATAGAAGCTCAGTGTCTCGCCGTCGGCCCGCTCGGCATTGTCGATCTTGTACCGGTTGCCTTCGCGACGCAGCTTCTCCATCGCCTGCTCGCGAGGCATGTCGATCCGCGTGAACGGCTTGTCCGCGCGGACAATCTCGCTCATCGTCTCTTCGATCGCGGCAAAGTCCTCCGGTGTAATCGGCCGATCGAGGTCGATGTCATAGTAGAATCCGTTCTCGACAGCCGGCCCGTACACCAGCAGCGCCCCGGGGAAGCGGCGGCAAATGGCCTCGGCCATCACGTGCGCGCAACTGTGGCGGAGTACCTGAAGGCTTTCCGGATCGTCCGCCTGGGGCGTCAGGATGCGGACTCGGCAATCGTGATGGACCGGCCGGCTCAGGTCGAGGATCTGGCCGTCGGCTACGGCGGCGATGGCCGCTTTTGCCAGTCTGGGGCCGACCCGGGCGGCCACATCGGCGAAGGTGGCGCCTTCCGCGACCGCGATTTGCGACCCGTCAGGAAGGGTTACATTCGGCATAATGCTCTACGCAGAGAACCAGCGGCACAGCGTCCGCAAACGCACCAGCTCGGCGAGACGGGATGTACCCGGCCGGCGAGACGATCATGGCGTTGTGCGCGTTGCGGAATCCATGCCGCTGGTTCTACCAAAGACTGTCACACTGTTCGAGCCCGCCTGCCGCAGGCCGACCGCCGACGGGCCGGACTGCGCCACGAACGGAACCTCGTATTCGATTCATACCGGATGGAGGCCGCTCGCGTCAAGGTCGAAGGATTTTCCTGGCGTTCAATCGCCCCGGCGGCTGCGCCGAACCGGATGCCGAAGATACGGCGATGTGCCAGTCGACTGACCCTCCCAGCGCCCGGCACCGGTCGTTCGCGGTTTGGCCACCGCTCCGTCGGGCTGTAGGAATGTCGGCATGGCCGCTCATATACGCCCACTCAAGGACGCACTCTGCGGCAGCCGAGGTCGCGGGATGAGACACGGTAGCAACCCAACTGGCTGTTGTGGCAAGGGGTTGTGAAAGGCGCGAACAAGCGGTAGGATGTGCCTGTGGGCTCGGTTGTATTCGGACAGACCGGCGAGCTATGGGTAGTGAATCGGGTGCGTCGGGGTGCCTGCCGCGGGCATCTTGCTCGCGGTAGCGATTTCTTTTTGCCTTGGCGGACGGAGTAGACGACATCTTTGTTTACGCCGATATCAGAATTCGGTTGACAAGGACGTTGGATTATATAATAATGCATGCATGGTGGCGCCGCCGTTACGACAAGTTGACTTGCGTAGTCCTGTGCCTCGGTACGTCCAGGCCAAGACGATCCTGATCGATGCGATTCAGCGCGGGACGTTTCCGCGCGGGTCCAAGCTGCCCAGTACGCACGAGATCAGTCAGAGTCTCTCCGTCAGCCTGATTACGGCGCACTAGGCGATTCAATGTCGCGTCGCAGAGGGGTGGCTGGAGCGTCGCCGCGGGCGCGGTACCTTTGTTCGCGACGACTTCGAGGCGAGTGTGGCCGCTAAGGCCTGCTATCGCGTTGGGTTGTTGCTCGATGAGGGCGTACATCTCGGCGACTATTACCACGGCGCGCTTCTGCACGGTCTTCGACAGGCGGCATGCGCGGACGATCCGGGCGTCGAGTTGTTCATTCAGCGGCAGAACAGCCCGGCGGCGATTCCGAACCTGCTGGCCGACGGGTTCATCTGCTTCCACCCGTTCCGCGAGACGTTCGCCATGCTCGAGGCGGTCGCCAAGAGCACGCCGATCGTCGTCCTGGGCGGGTCCTCGCGGGATACGTCGCTGCACTGCGTGGATTCGGAGAACGAGGGCGGCGCGCGGGAGGCCGTGCGCCACCTTGCCCAGTTGGGCATCGCGACATCGCCATCATCAATGGTCGCCTCGCCGCGACCAACGCGTTGCATCGTTTCAACGGATACCTGGCGGAGATGCGCGAGCGCGAGCTGCCGATTCGCGACGAGTACGTTCTGAACTCCGAGAGGGCGGAGATGACGGCGGGGGCGCGGAGCCAACTGGCGGCGCTCCTGCGCGGGCCGCTGCGTCCGACGGCCGTCTTTGCGGCGGGCTACATGCTCGCCCTGGAAGTGCTCGAGATTGCCCGGGAGATCGGGTTGCGGATTCCGCACGATCTGTCTCTGGTCGCGTTCGACGATCCGCGGTCGGCCTCGCTGCTCAATCCGCCGCTGACCACCGTTCGGCAGCCGTTGGAGCAGATGGCGCGGCTGGCGGTGGAGCGTCTGACCGCATTGATGAACCGGACAGAGCCGTCGCCTCGTGTCCAGATGCTTCCCACGAAGCTCATTGTGCGCGAGTCGACCGCGCGCGTGCCGGTCTCCGCATGACGCGGCGCGGGTGATTCCCCCCGGCAAAAAGGATTGTCTTCCCGCATGTCGGCGGCGGGCTATCCCGGCGGTCGTGGCAATCCGGCGGGGGCCGCCTACAATTGTCGGCGCGTCGCGGTGCGGCGGGGTCGCCGCGCCGGGCGTTCGACGTTAGCCCTGCCGGGCGAAGTGACGTGCCAACGCGCTCCCATGTGCACGCCGATTCAGCTTTGTGAGCAGATGTTGCCGGGCGTCTCGCGGACGTTCGCGCTGCTCATCCCGGAACTGCCGGGCCCGCTGCGGGACGAAGTGGGCTGCGCCTACCTGCTTTGCCGTATCGCCGATACCGTGGAGGATGTCGAGCACGTGCCGATCGAGCACCGGCTTCGGGCCTTCGATGCGCTGGCGGCGGCCTTCCACGAGACGCCCCGGGAGAGGCGGCTTCGCGAGTTGGCGTCGCTGACGAGCGGCTGGGCGCTCGATGCGGATCACCGGCGGCTCATGGACGAGGCGGCCGCCGTCTTCGCCGCCTTCGACTCGTTTCCCGAGGCGGACCGTGCGGTCATCCGGGAATGCGTCCTGGAGATGATCGGCGGCATGCGGCAGACCGTCTGCGGCGGCTCGTCGGACGCCGGTCCGATGAGCCTGGGCGGCATGGACGACCTGGAGCGGTACTGCTACTACGTGGCCGGCGTCGTGGGGCGCATGCTGACGCGTCTGTATTGGCGGCACGTGTACGGGGGCGCGGCGGAGCCGCCGGCGTCTCTCATCGAACAGGGCATCGAGTTCGGGCTCGGCCTTCAGATGACCAACGTGCTGAAGGATCAGCGGGCGGACTTGAACCGCGGTGTGTCGTACATGCCGCGTGATCTGGCGGCGGCTTTGGGCGTCGATGCGGATTCGCTGCTGGATGGCGTGATGCCCGCGACGATGCGGCACTGGCTGGTCGCGTATGCTCTGAAGTGGCTCGATGCCGCTTTCCGGTACGCGATCACATGGCCGCCCGGTGCGACGGGGATTCGCACGTTCTGCCTGGGTGCCCTCTTCATGGCCGTGCGCACGCTCGGTGTGGTGGTGGCAGCGCCCGCGCGGCTCGACGCGACCGAAGCTCCGAAAATCACACGATCGGACGTCGACGAGATCATGGCACGATCCCGCTGTGACGCGGGCAATGACGTGGCGCTGCGGGCGTGGTACGACGAGGAACGGGCGCGTCTGTGCCGGCTTCTTCCTCCGCTTGCCGACGCCGGCCCCTGACAGGTCGTTCGCGCTTTGCTACACTCGCCGATAACGGTGCCGGCTCCGAATCCTTTCGCCGCCCGGTGCCGAGCGGACGAATCGGAGGCATTATGCCGCTCGACGTGAACAAGTTGCGCGACGGCGTCACGATCGCCGACGGCGCCTGGGGAACCGAGCTGGACAAGCGCGGCGTGCCGCCGGGCTATTGCCGCGAGGAATGGAACGTCTCGCACCCGGACGTCGTCGAGGCCGTAGCCGCTGCCTACGTGGAGGCCGGCTCGCAGATCATCCTCACGAATACGTTCACGGGAAACCGTTTCGTCCTCGATCGGCACGGCTTCGGCGACCGCGCGGCCGAATTCAGCCGGGCCGGCGCAGCGATCAGCCGCAAGGCCGCCGGCCGGAAGGCCCATGTCTTCGGATCGATCGGGCCGTCCGGCAAGATCCTCATGATGGGCGAGGTCGGCGAAGACGAGTTGTACGAGGCGTTCAAGACGCAGGCCGTCGCGCTTGCCGAGGGCGGTGCCGACGCGGTCGTATGCGAAACGATGACGGAACTCGCGGAGGCGCTGATTGCCCTTCGTGCGGTCAAGGAAAACACGACGCTCCCCGTCGCCGTGAGTCTCACCTATGACTCCGGTCCCGACCGGACGCAGACCGTAATGGGTGTCACCCCCGGCCAGGCGGCGGAGGAACTCACGGCGGCCGGCGCCGACATCGTCGGATGCAACTGCGGCGCGGGCATCGAGAACTACATCATCGTCACGAGGTTGCTGCGGAAGGCGACCGACCTGCCGATCTGGGTGAAGGCCAACGCCGGCATGCCGGAGTTGCAGGATGGCAAGGTGGTCTACAAGGACACGCCCGACGTCTTTGCCGCAAAGGTTCCAAGGCTCATCGACGCCGGCGCGAACATCGTGGGCGGGTGCTGCGGTACGAGCCCGGCCCATATCGAGGCGATTCGGCGGGTTCTCGGTTCGCGTGGTTCGGGCTAATGCCGACCCTGCGGTGAGGCAGGCCCCCGGCGGCGGTCCGCATCCTGGCGCCGGTTGACGGGCGGGGTGGCCGCCGCGCGACAAATCTCGTAACTTCTTTCGCGCAGGACTTTTACAGTCCGGCACCCCCCGGGGTTCCCGCGCCGCAGGTTGACGAATAAACTCGCGGGCAGGGGAAGAAAACCGTAGCGGTCGGCAACGATACGGGTGAAGCGGCGCCGTCGGTGCCGAGCGAGGCGCTCCAGGTGTCTGACGATATCGAGCTGGTGCGACAGATCGGCCACGGCGACGAAGCGGCGTTCCGCGTGCTGGTGGAACGGCATGGACGCTACCTGTACGGCATTGCGTACGCACTCACGGGCAACCGCGCCGACGCGGAGGATCTGGTTCAGGAGACTTTCGCCGGCGTGCTCAGGGGCGGTTTCCGCGGGGCAGCGTCGGTTCGGACGTGGCTGGTTGCGATTCTGGTCCGAAGGGTCGGGATGTTGCGGCGGTGGCGCGGCCGGAAGGGACGGGACCGGTCCTTGGAGGGTGAGGGGGGCGCAGCGGCTGCGAAGATCGTCGCGTCGCCCGGCATCGGGGGAGCCGAGGCGAGGCTGGATCTTGCGACGATGCTGGCGAGTCTGTCGCCGGAACACCGGGCGGTGATCGTGTTGCGGGAGCTCGAGGGGCTGACATACGAAGAGATGGCCGCGGTCCTGGGGGTGCCGCGGGGCACGGTGGAGTCCCGGCTGCATCGGGCACGCGAGGCGTTGCGGAGCCGGTTCAAGGGGTATTTGTAGTCGGCGGCGTGCGGCCGCCGTGTGTTTGCGGACGACAGAAACATGAGCTGCGGCAATATCGCGGACGTTCATCGGTATCACGACGGCGAGCTTTCGCCGGCAGAGCGTGAGGCGTTCGAGGCGCACCTCCGCGGGTGTCATGAGTGCGGGGGTCTGCTCGCGGATTTGCGGCGACTGTCGGCGATGATCGCGGGGGCGGATCTTGCTCCGCTGCCGGCGGATCTCCTTTCGCGCGTGCAGGAGTTGCCGCAGAAGACGGGGGAGCAGGCGATCCTGCGGATTGCCGGCTGGTTGACGGCGGCGGCCGCCGCCGTGTTGGTCGGGGCGTTGCTCGGACGGCCCATCGACAGAACGGAGGGGAACGGCCGACCCGCCGTCTGGCAGACGGTGGCGGTGATGTCGCCGGTCGAGATGCAGCCCGAGGCTGGTTCCGACCCTGTTCTCGTGGCGCAGTGGATGGCCGACGAGTTGTCCGTGAGCGAGAAACGGTGAGAAGAGATGACCAAGATCGTCGTAGTGGTCGGGTTTCTGGTGGCGTTTGCGGCGGGCCTCGTCGTGGGGAGCCAGTCGCGGCATCCGGCCGCCGTTCCGACGACGCGCCCGGCGCATCATGGCGGCTGGCTCGTGGCCGAGTTGAACCTCACCCCGCAGCAACAGGAGCAGATGAAACAGATCTGGTCGGAGACCGCGTGGCGCGGCGGGGGCGATCGCGAGGAGCGTCGTCGAAAACTGGCGGAGGCGCGCGACCAGGCGATTGCGGCGTTGATCCGGCCCGAGGACCAGGGGCGATATGACCGGATTCTCAAGGATTATGCCGAGCAGATGGCGGCGGTGGACCGCGAGTGGCGGGGGTCTTTTCAGGCCGCGGTGGAGCGCACGAAGCAGATCCTCAGCCCCGAGCAGCGGGCGAAGTACGAAGAGTTGCTGCAGCGTCACCAGCGCGAGCGAGAGGGCCACCGTGAGCGCGGGCCTCGCGACCGCGAGCGGCGTCGCGGGGAGCGTGAGGTCGGTCCAAGAGCGGGTTACGGGGCGACGTCACAGAGCAGTACGCAATAACGAGGCAGCGGATTCGTTGTCCGTCGCGGAGGCGGAGTGCGAGGCGCACGGGAGTGCGAGGCCATGATTCACAAGAGGGCAGCAGCCTTCACCCTGATCGAGCTTCTGGTGGTCTGCGCGATCATCGCCCTGCTGGTGGGCATCCTCATGCCGTCGCTGAGCCGCGCCCGCGGTCAGGCCCGGCGCGTCACCTGCGCCTCGCAGTTGCACCAGGTCGGAATCGCCATGATGGGATACCTGCAGGACAATCGCGACCGGATGCCCCACGTTTCGCTGATGCCCTCCGTCGGCCCCGCGCCGCTGACGACGGACCGGCCGATCTGGTTCGCGGACGTGCTGAAGCCGCACCTGAAGGGGCAGATGAGCGCCCTGCAATGTCCCAATGACACCCCGGGCTTCTCGGAACGTCCCGCGCCGCAGACGGGGTTGAGCTACTTTCAGACCGAGCGCTCCAGCTACCAGTATCGCATCCGTCTGGCGGGCCTTACGCCGACGGAGTTCGGGCTGCACAACGGCGGGTGCTGGCGCCGGGAGCACCACGCGCACCGGGTCAGCAACGACACCAAGGTCAATCCGGCCACGATCTGGTTCGCGTGCGATTACTGGAACTTCCACGGCAACGAGAATGACAAGGGCGCCCGGCGATACGTGTATATTGACGCGCACGTAAGCGAATTCGAGAACTAGGAGCCGAAGATGAGCGCGGATATTCTGCGGAATCGCAAGTTCGTTCTTGCGGCGGTCGGCGTTGTGGTCCTGGCCGGCGCGGTCCTCGGGACCGTGACACTGAGCCGGGGCGGCCGGTCGAAGGGGGCGTTGCCCAGGGATCTTGTGCAGGCCATCAAGGCCGAATCGAGCGATCCTCACAAGATCATGGAGACGGTCCATGAGGCGATGAGCCGGCCGGGCCTTACGGAAGAGCAGCGGCACGAACTCTGGCAGAGCGCGCGCACGGCTATGGAGGCGCAGCTCGACAAGCGGATCGACGAGTATTTCGCCGCGAGCGACAGCCAGAAGCAGGCGATCCTCGATCGGCAGATCGACGAGATGCAGGCGCGAATGAAGGAGTGGCAGCAGCGCCGGGCTCAGTGGGAACAACAGGGCCAGCAGGGCCGGCCAGGCTCGGCCCGTCCCGACGGCGGTGGGCGAGGTGGCGGCAGCGCCGCTTCGGGCGGCGGTAGCGGCGGCGCCCCCGGGGCTGCACCCGCGGCCGGCGGCCCCCCGGGCGGTCCACGCGGCGACCGTCACGGGCCGCCTAGCCGCGAGGAACGGATGCGCCACACCCAGGCGCGCAACCCCGACCAGGCCGCGAGGCGCCTCGCGTACTTCACGGCGGTGCGCAAGCGGGCGGAGCAGCGCGGCATTCAGATGCCGTTCGGGCCGCCCGGGGGGCGCTGATGGCAAGGCTGTGACGGGCGGATCCGGGCGGGTTCGCGTGGTGCAGGAAGCGGTCCGTGCCTGTCGCGAGCAGGGTCTTGTTCGGCGAGGCACGGGAGTCCGGGTGGTTCGGTTTATTCTTGGAGCGATGGAGGTCAATCGTGCGCACTCATGTGAGACATTCTTTGAAGGCGGGGGCGGCCTTCGCGGTCGCATTGTTTCTGCTTGGATCGGCGTCGCTCGCGCTCGGCCAGCAGCAACAGGGGCGCCGAAGCAGGGGTCTTTCGCCGGAGCGGCAGCAGGAGATGATTCAGCGCTACCCCGGTATTGACGCCAACGGCGACGGGGTGCTCTCGTCTGACGAAGTCCGGGCGTTCTTCCGGAATCGTCAGAACGCGGGTCCGGACGGCGGTTCGGGGCGCGGCCCCGACCGTCAGTCGGGCGACGCGGGCTCGTCGCGTGGAGGCCGGCACGACCACGGCCCGTTCGGGCGCCGGGATGACTTTCGGCGCCGCTCGGAGGAGTTCCTGAAGGAGCATCCGGAGGCCGACAAGAACGGCGACGGCCGGCTCAGTCCGGACGAGGCCCGCGAGTACTTCCAGGCCAACCCGCAGGCGCTGCGGCAGGATATGCTCAGGAGGCATCCCGAGCTTGACACGAACAAGGACGGACAACTCAGTGACGACGAGCTTGCGGCTGCCCGATCGAGCTTTGACGAGCGGCGGCGAGCCGACACGCTCCGCCGTTTCCCGCAGGCCGACAAGGACGGGGACGGCAAGCTCAGCGACGAGGAGATGCAGGCGGTTCGCGAGCAGTTCGCCGAGCGATGGCGCCAGGAGATGCTGCAGCGTCATCCCGAGGCCGATACCGACGGCGACGGCAAGCTCAGCGATGCCGAGATGAACGCCCTGCGGGAGCAGTTCCGAAGCCGTTTCGGCCGGGGTGCGGACGGCCGGCCGGGCGGCGCCCCGGATGCCGCGGCGGCTCCGGCCCCCGCGGTCGGCGCGGATTCGCACGGCGATCGTGAGCGGGAGAGGGCCCGGCGCGATGCAAGGCCGAGCCAGCTTGGCCGGGAGAAGGCCGACCCGTGGGTCCAGTACGTCGAGAAGTTCTCCGAGCAGTACAGGCTGGATGCTTCGCAACGCGCGACAGCGCAGTCCATCCTCCGGGATTACGTTGCCCGCCGCGCGAAGCTGTTGCAGGAGGCCCAGCCGGCGGCCGGTGAATCCGGCGATGCGGCCAAGAGCAAGGAGTCGCGAAAGGCGATCGACTCGTTGTTCAAGGAAATGAAGGAACGGCTCGATCAGATTCCGACCAGCAGCCAGCGGAGCGCGACCAGCAGCAAACCCGCATGAGCGGTAAAGCCCTCCGCGGGGAGTCGACCGAAGCCGTCGCCTGAGCGCACCCCGGGCGGCGGTTGGAGGAACACGTCACGCTCAGCGGGGGGCGGACGTTCTGGAGAGGGGACCGGGCGCGCCGGCTCGCTCGCCCGTGTCTTTCCTGCTTCCTACTCCGGCGAAAAGGCCGAGGCCGCCTCGGCCTTTTTGCTTGGACTCGGCCGTTCGAGCACGGCCTGCCGACTCTGACCCGCACGTGCCGCCCTCCTGTCCTGCCACCACGGCCGGGAGCGTTTTCAACCTCCTTCGGGCGGCTTCCGGTCGGCGCGGCAACGATTTCGGCGACTCGGCGGGGTCGTGGACGGGGGGCCATGCTTTTCGTATCATGTTCGCTGTGCGCCGAGAGGTCGCCGGGCTGCACCGGTGCGCGACGTTGCAAAGGGACGTAAGGCAGGACGGTTCATGAATCGACATTCGCTCCCGTTTCGCGGCATCTGGCCCGCGATGGTAACCCCGTTTGATTCGGACGATCGGCTTTCCACAAAGGCGGCGCGTCGCCTGGTCGGGCGATTCATCGAAGAAGGGGCGGGGGGCATTTACGTCTGCGGCAGCACGGGAGAGGCGGCACTGCTCCGCGTGGAGGAGCGCAAGGCCCTCGCCGAGTGCGTCGTCAGCGAGGTAGCCGGCCAGATCCCCGTGATGGTGCAGGTGGGGCACACCGCGCCGATCGTGGCCCTCGAACTCGCCGAGCACGCCGCCCGGTGCGGGGCCGACGCCATCAGTTCCACGCTACCTCCTTTTTATTCCTACAACGCTGCGCAGATCGCGGGCTATTGGAGCACGCTGACCCGCGGCCACGATCTGCCCTTCTTCGGGTACGTGTTGCAGGACATCGGCATTACGTGGGATCAGGTCAGCCGGTGGCTTGAGGCGACCACGCGGGTGCCGAATCTGGTGGGCTTCAAGTTTACAAACCCCGACGCATTCCAGATCTCGCTGCTGAAGGCGTGGAGCGACGGCAAGCTCAACATTCTTTCCGGGCACGACCAGGGTTATCTTGCCTGCCGTGCCCAGGGTGCCGACGGGGCGATCGGAACGACATATAACATCGCGCTGCCCCTGTGGCGTCAGGTGAGCCGCCTGTACGAGACCGGGGATACGGCGGGGGCGACGGAGGCCATGCAGTTGTGCGCCCGGGTGGTGGCGCAGATCACTTCCGGCCACCTGATGAGCCGCGTGAAGCTGATTCTTCGCCGGCAGGGAATTGACTGCGGTCGCGTCCGGCCCCCGCTGCGGCCGGAGGTCGATCTCCCGGATTCGGCCGTTGATGAAGCGGTTGCTCTGATCGACGACGCGTTGCGACGGCTTGAGCGACCGGCAGCGGGCGAACGTTCCGACAGGGTGAAAGCCGCCGCCCGAGGCACATCGTAAGCCGCGACAAGACGACGGAAGTTCCGTTCTCCGGCGCGTCTCTGCCGCCTCTGCTGCGTTCCAGCCGACCGCAGCCGGCATACCAACAACAGCGCTGGTGCCGGTGTCGGTAAGACCGTTTCGCGCGGCGTGCCGCGTCGCAAAGGCGCAGTCGTCACTGCGGGGTTTCGGGTTGTTGACGGCCGTGGACCACCCTTACGGGGTCGGGAACGAACGGCACTCTCAAATCGACAACGTCGTCAGCCCCAGCGGACCAGCCCGAGGTTGTAGCGGGCGATCGGGTTCTTGTGCGCCGGAAGAATGCGAACCGCGTAGCCGTGCTGTCCGCTGGACGAACACGGGATCTCGCCGACGTACTTGTACCGGCCGTCCCCGTTTCCGCTTACCGGCTTCATGGGCACGGCCTGAGCGTCCGTGATCTGCCCGCGGGCGGAGACCAGCCCGTAGTAGAGTTCCACGGAGACGTCCTGCGGCGAGATCGAGCCGAGGAAGACCTCCGCCGTCACGGGGAGGCTCTGGCCCACCACGATCTCGCGGGGCAGTTCCGCGGAGACGGACTCGATACGCAGGTCGTGCCAATGCTCCCGGAGCCGCATTCGCCAGGCGGCCATCTCGCGGGCCGAGGCAAACTTCTCCCGCTGCAACTCCTGCCACTCCGTAGCCGCCGACAGGTACATCCGCTCCATATACTCGCGGACCATGCGATTCGTATTGAAGACGGGCGAGATGGTCCGCATCGAGGCCTTCATCCGGGCGATCCATCGGCGCGGAAGCTTGTCGGGGCCCCGGTCGTAGAACGTCGGGATGATCTCCTTTTCGAGCAGCTCGTAAAGGCTCTCGCTCTCGAAGAAATCCTGGTAGTCGTCGTTGTTGTAAATGCGATTGTCCCCGATGACCCAGCCGTTCGAGCCGTCGAACGCCTCGGGCCACCAGCCGTCCAGCACAGAGGCGTTGATCACGCCGTTGGGCGGGCCTTTCATGCCGCTGGTGCCGCTGGCCTCCTGCCGCTTGCGCGGCGTGTTGAGCCAGACGTCGACGCCCTGCACGAGCGAGCGCGCGACGCTCATGTCATAGTCTTCCAGAAAAACCATGCGATGACGCACGCGCGGGTTCTTGGTGAACTGGACGAGCTTCTTGAGCAGCTCCTTGCCGCCTTCGTCGCGCGGGTGCGCCTTGCCCGCGAAGATGAACTGAACAGGGTGATCGGGGTCTTCGATGAGCTTGAGCAGGCGATCCGGGTCGCGCAGGAGCAGCGACGCCCGCTTGTACGGGGCAAAGCGGCGGGCGAAGCCGATGGTGAGCGCCTCGGGATCGAGCACCTCATCGGCCATTTCGACCTCGGCCGGCGGGGCGCCCCGCGAACGGAGCTGCTGCTTGAGGCGCCGACGGGCGTCGACGACCAGACGCTCCCGCAGCCGCTCATGGGAACGCCACAGCTCGGCATCCGGTATCGCGTCCACGCCCTTCCAGATCGTCTGATCCACCGGGTCCGCCGCCCACTGCGGGCCCAGATACCGGTTGAACAGGTGCGCCATGTCCACGGAAAGCCAGCTCTGCACATGCACGCCGTTCGTGATGGCCGTGATGGGTACTTCCGCAAGCGGCACGCCCGGCCAGACGCGGCAGAAGATTTCGCGCGAGACTTCCCCGTGCATCTGGCTCACGCCGTTGCTGCGGAGAGCGAGACGCAGTGCCAGTACGGCCATGCAGAACGGCTCCTGCGGATCGGCCGGGTTCATCCGGGAAAGGGCGAGGAGATCCTTGATGGATAGATTCAGCGTCCGGCAGTAGTCGCCGAGGTGCTTCTCGACCAGAGCGGGCGGGAACGTATCGATCCCCGCCGGTACCGGCGTGTGCGTCGTAAAAACATTGGCCGCCGCCACCACCTCGCGGGCTTCCTCGAAGGTCATGTTGTCGCGGACCATCCGCTGGCGGATCCGTTCGAGGCTCAGGAACGCCGAGTGCCCCTCGTTCATGTGGCACACGCTCGGCTCGATCCCGAGCACGTCAAGGGCACGCATCCCGCCGATCCCGAGGAGGATTTCCTGGCGGATGCGCATCTCCTGGTCGCCGCCGTACAGACGTGCCGTGATCTCCCGATCCTCGGGGCGGTTGTCGGCGATGTTGGCATCGAGCAGATACAGAGGGACGCGTCCCACCTGAACCTTCCAGACCTGTGCGGCGACCGTGTGATGGTCGGTCTCGACGCTGATCTGGATGGGCGCGCCGCGGTCGTTGCGCAGCAACGTGATCGGCAGGATGCCGAAGTCCAGGTCGGGATAGTCCTCGAACTGGTAGCCGTCGTTCGTCAGGTACTGGTGAAAGTAGCCCTGCCGGTAGAGCAGGCCGATGCCCACAAGTGGCAGACCCAAGTCGCTGGCGCTCTTGAGGTGGTCGCCCGCCAGGACGCCGAGACCGCCCGAGTAGATGGGCAGGCACTCATGCAGCCCGAACTCTGCCGAGAAGTAGGCGAAAGTGCCCAGGTTATGATCTGCGTAGTGCGTGGCGTACCACGTCTTGGCGCTCATGTACGTCCGATAACTCTCCAAGACCCGCTCCATGAACGCGAGGTAGGCTGGGTCGCGAGAGAGTCGGTCCAGCCGGTCCTGTCGCACTCGTGCCAGAAGCAGTACGGGGTTGTGGTTGACCTGATCCCAGAGGTCGCGATCCATCTGGCGAAACAGCTCGGCGGCATCTGGTTCCCAGGTCCACCAAAGGTTCAACGCGAGTTCCCGCAACGGCTTCAGGGCATCCGGCAGGGCCGGCAACACATGAAAACGACGGACCTGAGTCATTATGGTCTCCGTACCTCGCCCATCCGGCAAAGGCTACGCGCCCGCTGCGCGCTGTAAGCCGATAATATGTCGGAACATTCGGCCTTCGGCGTGAGCCTTGGTCGAGCAGAGTATTATAGTTTCCGGGGTCCCGATAAGATAGGCGGCGAATGCCTGAGAGACGGGGCCGTGGCCGGGGGGAACGGAAGATTGTGAGAGGGCGTATCCGGCGGCGATTGGTTTGGCTCCGGATCGAGCGTGTGCGGATTTTGTGCGCGGGCACTTTCGGAGGTTGCGGCCTTGGTTACTGAAGATGTCGAACTGGAAGGTCACATCATCGACTCGCTGATCCTGTCGAAGGTGCTCGATGAGATCCTCGCTTCCGGGGGCGACTTCAAGCTTAAAGAGGTTCGTATCGGTCAGGAACGTCACGACCGCAGCCATGCACTGATCGAGGTGGCGGCGCCGGACGCGGAACGTTTGAGTGAATTGATCGCGCGGCTGGCCAGGCACGGCGCGGTGCTGCGGACCCCCGGCGACGCAGAGCTGGTTGCGGCGGATCGGGATGGGGTGTTTCCCGATGGGTTCTACTCGACGACGAATCAGCGGACGCTGGTCCGGCTCGCAGGACAGTGGCGGGAGGTGGTACGGCAGGAGATGGACTGCGGCATTCGGCTGGATGCCGACGGGACGTTCGGGTGCGTGCCGGTGGCCGATGTCCGGCGGGGCGACCGCATCGTTGTCGGGCATCGGGGGGTGAAGGTCGTGCCGCTGGAACGCGGCCCGAAGGTGGGCGTCTTCGAGTTTATGACATCTACCGTGTCGACGGAGAAGCCCAAGAACGTCATCATTCGCCACGTGGCGGAGCGCCTCCGCGAGGTACGAAACGCGGGCAGGAAGATTCTGCTTGTCGGAGGGCCGGCCATCGTGCACACCGGCTCCGTGCGCCATGTGGTCCGGCTCATCGAGATGGGGTACATCCACATTCTCTTTGCCGGCAACGCCCTGGCTACGCATGACATCGAACAGGCCCTCTATGGAACGTCGCTCGGCGTGTACATGGATCGGGCGGAACCCGCGGAGACGGGGCACGAGCATCACCTCCGCGCAATCAACACCGTCCGGCGGTGCGGTGGAATTGTCGCCGCCGTCCGGGAGGGCGTGATCAGGAGCGGCATCATGCACGCCTGCGTGAAACACGGGGTGGACTTCGTGCTGGCCGGCTCGATTCGCGACGACGGTCCCTTGCCGGATGTCATCACCGACGTGCTCGAGGCCCACGACCGGATGCGGAAACGCGTGCCCGAGGTGGGCTTCGCCCTGATGCTCGCCACGGCGCTGCATTCGATCGCGACGGGCAATCTTCTGCCCGCGTGGGTGCCGGTGGTCTGCGTGGATATCTCGCAGGCGGTGGTCACCAAACTGGCCGATCGGGGCACGTTTCAGACGGTCGGGGTGGTGACGGACGTAGAGCCTTTCCTCCGCGAATTGATCAGCGAGCTGGAGTGAAGGGGAGGCCAGGGGCGGCGGGCGACCGGGCTTGCCGCCCCCGAAGCGGCCCCCGCCGGGGTTCCGGCGCTCTTTACGGAGAGTTGATGGCGTGGTATCACTTGCGGCGGAGCACGCCCTGCGCGGGCGTGGCGCAGTGGTGCAGGCTGAGCAAGTCCATGGATAAGGAGCGACGGCGATGAAGATCGGCATAGTTACGTTTACGGACGGGCGCAAGCGGGTAGCCAAGTTTACGGAGCCGGATTGCCGGCGCTTTCAGAAGCGGATCGCGAGCTGGCTGAAGCGGGAGGGCCACAAGGTCGTCGAGTCGAAGCCGGTGGTGTGGAACTACGCCACGGCCCGGCAGGCCGCTGCTCAGTTCGAGCGCGGCAAGATCGACCTGTGCGTCTTCAACTTCTGCGTGTGGTCCTACCCGGACCTCTCGGCCCAGGTGGCGAACCTGCTGCCGCCGGGCACCCCGATCCTGCAGATCGGCAACATCAACCCGGCCTACCCCGGGTGGGTGGCGTTCTTCGCGTCGGCGGGCGCGCTGGCCGAGATCGGCCGCCCGTTCGGCCGTGCCCTCGGTGATATTGCCAACAAGGAGGTCCAGGAGCAGGTACGGAAGTTCCTCGATCAGAACGACCCCGACCAGCGCAACCGCGGCTATGCCATGGCGATGGCGCTGCAGGGTCAGCGATACGGGGACTTCGACGGCCCGTCCATGGGCATGTACACGGGGCACGTTGACCAGTCCCAGTGGATGGAGCAGTTCGGCATTCATGTGTATCACCGCGGCCAGCTTCACCTCTGGCAGATGGCGCGGCAGATCTCGCGGGACCGCGTGCAGGCCGGTCTCGACTGGCTCGAAAAGCACTGCCGCGAGATCAAATGGGACAAGAAGAAGCTCACGCCGGGGGTGGACGGCACGCTCGCCCGACAGGTGCGGATGTACCTGGCGATGAAGGACTTCTGCAAGGAGGAGGGGATCGACTTCTGCGGGCTTACCGGGCAGCTCGATATGACCGAGTGGCCGGACCTGTGCATCGCGGACGTACAGGAGGCGCTGCTCAACGACACGGCCGACTGGGAGGAGGCCCCGAAACACCCGCTGATCTGCGCGACGGAGTGCGACAGCAACGGGGCGCTCACGATGCAGATGATGCATCTGCTGACCGGGACGCCGGTGCTCTTTGCCGACCTGCGTCATTACTTCGAAAGGGAGAACGTGTACGACCTCTGCAACAGCGGGCAGCACGCCCCGTGGTTCGCGCAGCGAAGCGACGATTTCCGCCGAAACTGGCGGGAGGTAACGCTCTACCCCGGCTCGGAGTTCTACTTCCGCGGCGGCGGCGCGAGCGTTCAGTTCTACGCCAAGCCGGCGGAAAAGGTCACGTTCGGGCGCCTCACCCGCAAGAGCGGGCGCTTCCAGATGCACCTGTTCACCGGTTCGTTCGCGAGGCTGCCGCGCCGGACCGAGGAGCGTCTGGCGAAGCAGACCAGCCCGGAATGGCCGCACGCGTTTGCGACGTTCGATATTTCGCTCGAGACGCTTCGTGACAACTACAATGCCAATCACATCCATGCGGTGGTCGGCGATCATGTGGCGGCGCTCTCGGCGGCGTGCCGTGCGCTGGATATCGAGGCGGTCGTGTTGAGCTGACGTCGGTGCGGCACGCGACCGTGCGTGCGCCCCGGGGCGAGAACCATCACGGCGGATCGAAGCGCTGTGGCACGGCGGCGGGCGGCCGTGCCACGGTGTTTTTGCACAAGCATCGGCAGCGGCGCGAGGATTGTCCTTGCCGTTGCGTCCCGGCATAATGATATTGTCTTCGGCAAGAGACTCCCCTGCGTACAGCGGACGGGGCCGAGGGGCAGCCGTTGCCCGTGGGCGTTCTGTTCGCTGTTGCGCGGAACCGGCGCTCGCATGCCGGTTCTGCGTTCGTCGTTCCGCCGGGGCTCTGCCAGACGAAGCGTGGGTTGACCGCGGCAACCACGGCGTCCCTGCGAGGTGTTTTCGTATGCAACGTAAAGGTCCCGGGATCCAGGATCCGTCCGCCGGGCTCGACACGTGGCGCGTGTTCCGCATCATGGCGGAGTTCGTCGAAGGCTTCGACGTGATGTCGCAGGTCGGGCCGGCCGTCTCCGTGTTCGGCTCCTCGCGAACCACGCCGGACAGCCCCTACTACAGGTTGGCGGAGCAACTCGGCCGCCGGCTGGTCGAGAACCGCTTCGGTGTGATTACCGGCGGCGGGCCGGGCATCATGGAGGCGGCCAACAAGGGGGCGTTCGAGGCGGGCGGCCCCAGCGTCGGGCTCAACATCTAGCTGCCGCAGGAGGAGCGGGCCAAGCCGTACCAGGACATCTCGCTCGAGTTCCACTACTTCTTCGCCCGCAAGGTGATGTTCGTGAAGTACGCTCAGGCCGTGGTGTGCTTCCCCGGCGGCTTCGGCACGATGGACGAGTTCTTCGAGTCGATGACGCTGATCCAGACCGGCAAGGCAGAGCACTTCCCGATCGTGCTGATCGGGCTGGATTACTGGCATGGCCTCGTGGAGTGGATGCGCGAGACGATGCTCGAGCGGTTCGAGTACATCGACGCGAACGACCTGCTGCAGTTTGTCCTGACGGACGATATCGAGCACGCCGTCCGCCACATCGTGGAGTGCTACGAGAAGCGGTGCTGGGCGCAGGCGCGGCCGGCCGAGGAAATCGCCCGCCAGCCGGCGTCGGAGCGCCTGACGGCCGAGGGAACCAAGAGGGGCCTGCCGCCCCGGCAGAACCACCGCGCCACGCGATCGCAGGACGGCGGCTGATCGCTGTGGCGTGTTCCTTGTGTCGAGGAGAAACGACATGTTCTTGCGGCTTGCGATAGCCCTGGGGGCCGCGGGGATCTGCGTGGTTGTCAACGCGTCCGTCGTTCGGGCGGAAAAGGCCCCGGCTGCCGATCCGAAGAAGGTCCAGGCCGATCCTCAGTTCGCCGTCCAGGGCGAGTACACCGGCGAGGTCCGCTCGGGCGGCCACAGGGTCCGGTACGGCGTCCAGGTCATCGCGCTGGGCGAGGGGCGGTTCCGTGCGGTAGTCCATCGCAACGGGCTGCCCGCCGAGGGGTGGAAGAAGGAGGACCGCCTCGGTTCCGCCGAGAGCGAGACCGTGGATGGCGTGGTCACGTTCAAGCCGGCCGGCGGCCTGGGCATCATCCGGTGGATGGACCGGGTGCTCGTCCTGAGTGACCCGGCCCGGCGGGACTACGGCGGCAGGCTTGAGAAGGTCATCCGCAAGAGCCCGACGCTCGGCGCCAGGCCCCCGAAGGGCGCGAAGATCCTGTTCCACGGCAAGGACCACAACGACTTCCCGGCTGACAAGGTGACCGAGGACGGCCTGCTCATGCAGGGCGTGACCAGCAGGACGACCTTCCAGGACTGTACGCTTCACCTGGAGTTCATGCTTCCCTTTGAGCCCAGGGGCCGGGGGCAGGATCGCGGCAACAGCGGCTGCTACATGCAGGGGCGCTACGAAGTGCAGATCCTCGACTCCTTCGGCCTGGAGGGCAGGAACAACGAGGCCGGCGGGATCTACGAAGTGTCAGACCCGGCAGTGAACATGTGCTTCCCGCCGATGAGCTGGCAGACGTACGACATCGACTTCACGGCGCCGCGGTTCGATGCCTCCGGCAGGAAGACGCAGAACGCGAGGATGACGGTTCTCTTCAACGGCGTTCTCGTTCAGAAGGACGTCGAGGTCCCCGGCCCGACTCGCGCGGCAATCACGAAGGAGTCGCCCGGCCCCGGCCCGCTCTACCTCCAGGACCACAGCCACCCCGTCCGGTTTCGCAACATCTGGCTGCTCGAAAAGCCTGCAACGACGCGCAAAGCGCAAGCCGAATAGCGCCAAGCGCAAGCCCGATAGCGCAAAGCGCCGCCCAAGCCTCCTTTATAAAGGGGGGGGTGGAGCTTTGCAGGCGGTTCATAGGCGTCGCGAACGCCCGCGTGAGTACCCCGCCCCCGGCAGAACGCCGCCTGCGTCTGCCCGCTCGCCGACCACTCCGCTATCAACCCCCGCCAATGCTCCCGGCGACTCGCCTCGGGCGCCCGGCTCTCGACATGTCGCACCATCACGCACCTCCGTCCGCATCTTCGCAAATCCGAGGTGGCGAAAACAAGAAGGGGTTCACAGGACGCTTACCCATTGCCAGCGGCGGGAGTTGGTGGAGCACCGACCAAGAGCCACGTAGGGCACGCCATTGCGTGCCGATTCGCTACGACGCCAACGGCATCCCGCCGGCTACGACCCTGTCGGACGCGAACCGGCACGACATGAAGAAGTCCGGCGCCACACCGGGCGCAGTGGTGCTGCCGCGACCATCGCCCGGGAAGGGCCCCCGCCAACGCCTGCGCCGTGACAGGGGCCACGACGATCCCGAGCGGCGTCGCCCGGCGGCGCGCCGGGGCCATGCCGCCCACATCACATCGCGGGGACGGCAAGAGCAGGAACGCAAGAGCAATCCGCGATCCAGAGCCCGGCGATGCCCGTCGAGCGAACCCATCGCCGGCATAATCCGTTCCGCCGCCTGAAGACCCGTTACGAAGCCCATGCGGAGAACTCCCCGGGCTTCGTTCAGCCCGCCAACGCCATCATCCGCCGGCGAAGTGCCGCAACATGACCAAACGGGCTTTAGGACGCACTCTAAGTGTGATCGACACCAGGTCGGTCGAGGTGGGATCCGACGGATGAACCGTCGCCGCAAGGGTCGCGTCCATGGACGGCGTCGGCGCAGTCTCCATAAGCGCCCCAAGCCCGGACGGCCCGTCGGTGCGGAGCGCGAGGTCTGGCCCGACGCCTTGGGCGTACCCTCGCGAAGCGCCGAGGATCACACGATCACACCGACGACGAATGTGCCTGCGATCCTCTTCCGCATGACATGAACTCCTCTCTTCAATTCCCCTCGCGCGTACCGCAACGTTGAGGGGCTGAGGCCTCGAACCCGTTCGCCGCATCGACCCGCCGCAGACTCTTCTGTCTTCGTTCTTCGGCCGTTCTCTCGCCCGCCTCTTTATCGCTCCAACGGCCACTGTCTTACATACAGAGCGACTTCCGCCGTTGTCAATACTCTAGCTCCGGATTATCACATTTTTTCAGTTCTGAGGTGCGTGCCCCCTTAGCCCCC
>CAZMVY010000047.1:0-23357 GCA_964569765.1 uncultured Planctomycetales bacterium | reverse complement strand
CTCGTCGCGCGTCTCGCCGAGGCCGATCATCAGGCCGCTCTTGGTCACCATCGCGGGTGAAAGCTGGTTGCCGATCCGCAGCCCCTCGAGCGAACGGCGGTACTTGGCCTGCGGTCGGACGACGGGCGTCAGGCGCTCGACCGTTTCGATATTGTGGTTGTAGACGTCCGGCCCCGCCTCGCACAGCACGGCGATGCACTCCCGGCGGGCATGGAAGTCGGCCGGCAGCACCTCGATCACGGCCCCGGGGCACCGTGATCGAACCGCCCGGACACATGCCGCGAAATGCGCTGCGCCCTCGTCGGGTAGATCATCCCGCGCCACCGCTGTGATCACGACGTGTCGCAGGGCCAACGACGCGCACGCCTCGGCGAGCCGCTCGGGCTCGTCCGCCGACGGCGGGTCCGGCCGCGCCGTGGTCACAGCGCAGTAATGACATCGCCGCGTACACTTGTCGCCCAGGATCATGAACGTCGCCGTCCGCCTCGACCAGCATTCGCCGAGATTCGGGCAACGCGCATCCTGGCAGACGGTGGCCACGCCGCTGCGCCGGACGACGGCCGCCGGCGCCGGCCACGCGGCCCCGCTCGCAAGCCGCTTCCGAAGCCAGCCGGGCAGCCGACGCGTCAGGCCGGGACGTACGGGCAGAGAGATCGGATCCACGGCACGCGCTCCTGTTTGCCTTTTTACCCGCGCCGCACACACGAGCCGGGCAATCATAGATGCCCGTTACACAGGGTCAAACCCGCTCGCGCCCCCATGTGCGACGCGACAGGGTTGAAACGGCCCGGCCGGGGCGTATTCTAGACCGTCGCGGGGAAGCTTCGCGGGAGACCGAGCGTATGATTCACCTTGCCAGGATTCTGTACGCCACGGATTTTTCCGAGCATTCGCTGTACGCACTTCCGTACGCCACGTCGTTCGCGCAGGAGTACAAGGCGGAATTGCACTGCCTGCACGTAGTGGATGAGGCCTACCAGTACTGGCTCGGGATGAGCGGAGAGGGCCTTCCCGTCGGTCCCCCGCCGGAAGAGATGCTTCAGATGGCCGAGGCACAGATGAAGGAGTTCGCCGAGCGGCACCTGGCGGACTGCACCGTGCCGGTCGTCCGGAAGGTCGTCCTGGGCAGGCCGTTCGTGGAAATCGTGCGGTACGCCCGCGAGAGAGAAATGGACCTCATCGTCCTGGCGACGCACGGCCGGGGCGCCCTGAGGCACGTGCTGCTCGGCGGCACGGCCGAGAAGGTCGTTCGCAAGGCCTCCTGCCCGGTTCTCACCATCCGCCGTCCGGAACACGAGTTCGTCATGCCCTGATTCACCTCGGCGGCCCGACCGGGTAGAATCATTGCTCCGCCGTCGGCGGAAGAGTGACAGGAACAAAGACCATGAATGCCGCAGCCGATCGGCCCGCCGGCCTCCATGAGGTCCCGTTGACTTTGGCTCGCCCGAGGAGATGTCGATGATACGTGTTCTGATCGTTTCGTTCGTTCCGTTGCTGATGTTGGCCGCCGTCGGGGCCTGCTCCAAGGATAGCGAGCCTCCCCCGCGGTTCAACGACGTCCTCTCCAACGGTTCGCAGGAACTGCCGCCTGTCTCGCTGGCCCGGCCCGACGATGACAGTCTTCCGCCGGTGCCGCCTTCGCGCTACCTCAAGAAGATCGGTGGGCCGGCAGGCAATCCGGCGGAGGCCGGCGCGGAACGGGGCGCGGCACAACCGGCCGAAGCCGCACGGGCCATCGTGCTGAACGACTCCGACGCCGAGGCCCTCGTGAAGCAGTTCGTGGAGTTGAGCAACGCCGGGAATTTCGAGGCGACCGCCGCGATGTTTGTGCCGGAGCAGCAGGCTGCGATGCGCAAGCTCGCGGTGCCGATGGCAGCCCTTGCGAAGAACCTGACGCGGCTGCAGAACGCGCTCAAGGAAACCGCCCCGGACGTAACGAAAGAGCTCCAGCCGGACGAGAAGGGCATCATCGTCCTGAAGACCGAGGATGGCACGGAGGCCCCCCTCCGGGTGCCGACGACGGGGCTGGAAGCGGCCGGTGTCACACCCGACGGCGAGGACAAGGCAACGGCCGTCGTCCGTGCGGGGGCGCAGGGACCGGAGCAGAAGTTCGAGCTCCAGCGCATCGACGGCAAGTGGCGCATCCGGGAGCCGAACATACCCACAGCGGCGGAGGAGGTGGCGGCGGCCGCAACCATGGACGATGCCGCCGCCAAGGCCTTCGCCGAGGTGGCCGACAAGTTGGAGAAGAACGAGATTCAGCCGGCCGACGTGATGAAGGAAGTCGCGGCCGCCATGAAGCGCGCAATGGAAGCGGCCAGGACCGCCCCGCCGGCGGCCGAGCCCACGGAGAAGACGAATGAGACACCGGAGCCGGCCGCGCCCGTCAATCCGGCTGAACCGGCCCGGCCCACCAATCCGGCCGAGCCGGTGCCGTCGGGGGACAGCCCCCCCGCCCCCCGGACGCCCGGGCGAAGCCCGGGCGAGACCCGGTCCGGACGCGATCCGAATAACGAGGCGCCGACGCTCGAGGAATCGCTCGGCCGGCAGTGAGAAACATGTGGTGGGTTTGGGGTATGGTACGGCGCTTCCATGACGGATCCTGAGCGAACGGTCCACAGCCTGACCGAGGCGCATCTGTATGCCGCCATGCTCCCATGCCGGGCCTGCTCGACGCTCGGGCTGCTCATCATCCAGTCCTTCGAGGCGGGCGACGGCGCCTCCCGGCGCCTGCGCGTCCGGACCCTTTGCGAAGGATGCGGCGAGGAATCCGAGCTGCAGTTCGCCGCGCCGGCGGAGGTCGATCTTCGACCCGAAACCGTCGCCAGGATTCCCGTCGTAATCAACGCGACGCAGCACCCGTCCGAGCTGCTCGACCCGGGCCAGTGGCTGACGCTATATCGCATCGCCCTGGAGGCCGCCGAGAAGCTTTCCGACAAAGCGCTCGCGCGGGCCGTACGGCTCGAAGCGGGACAATGCCTTATGGAGGCGCTGCGTTTCTACCCGGCGGACAGCGACATCCCGCCGGTCGCCGCGTTCTTCAGCGCTGAGACACTCCGGCGATTCCGCGACCACCCGCATTTGTTCGCCCGGCAGCGATTGATCGATCTGGCGGCAACACTGCCCGTCCAGGCGGCCGAGTCGTCCGCGCCGGTGAGCACCGATCGACCGCCCAGTACGAAATGGTGGCTTCGATGATCGGCTCCGCTCCTCGAATGGTTCTCGCGGCCGGGCTCGTCCTGTGGGGCACTGCCCACGCGCAGCCGCCGGTAACGCAGGGGCTTTCCGCCGCCTCGCCGACGGCCGCCCGGAACGGCGATGCGGCTGATTGGGGCACGGCCGCTGCCCGACTCCATGCAGCGCTCGCACCGTACCGTGTGGGTAACGATCTGCGAACGCATCTGTTTTTCCGCTACGCCGACGCCCCGTACACGCGGACCACAATCGCATGTCTGATCGCCACCGAGCGGGCACTAAAGGATGCGCCGGATGCCCCCGCGTTGATTGGCTGGTCCCGGGCCGCCCTCGCCCGCGTGCGTTCGGGTTCACCGCTGGATCGTAACGCGCCGGCCCCCGCAACCCCGCCCGACGAGGCCCCAATGACATGGCTAGTGTCGGCCCCGTGCCCGGTAGGACATGGACCCGCCGCCGCCGTTGATCTTGTCGCGTGTCTGGGCGCCAAGCGCTTCATGGACGCCCGCCCGGGCATCACGGCGGACACGGCCGGCATCCTGAGCGACCGGGCCGCGTTTCTCGGCATGGCCTACCGCCGCGTCGATCCGGCGACCGCGCCTTCCGGCCACCCGGGCGCAGCGGGCGGAACCCTGCTCTCGGTGCCGGGCGGTGATTGCAGCGCCGAGACTGTCGCCGCATGGCGCACAACTTTGTGGCGGCGGGCACTCAGCGGCCGCCGGCAGATGCTCTTCCCGATCGATCGCGCATGGTCGCAACCCTGGCTCATTGAGGCGGCAGCGCACTGCAACCTGGATTTCCTCCGCCTTGGCCGCGAAATTCGATGCTTCCCGGCACCGACGGATGTGGCGGTGGTCATACCATCAAGCACGGCGGGCCGATGGACTGACGGTCTCGATCTTCCGGAAACGGCCTCGCCGCCCGGCAGCCCGGCGACCGCTACGACGCAGCGGGGCCGCGCCGGCCCGCTCCTGCGCGCAGCCTGCGAGCCCCTCGCGGATGCTCAGGTGCCCGTGGATGTCCTCTCGCCCGACGCCCTCCACGGCAGCGACCACGGCGGACGATACAGAGTACTTATCCTGGTCGGCCTGGACGGCGTCCCGGCGGAAATCCGCGAAGGAATCCGCCGCTATCGGGAAGCCGGCGGCGTGCTCCTGGCTGTGGGGCGGTGCCTCAGTGAAGTTCCGCGCTCCGGCCCCGGCGCGATCCGGTTCGACATGGAGGTCGGTGAGGATTCGTTGGAACGCGTACGCGACTACGTCCTGGGTCTGCGCGATCGCGGGACCATTCTCGCCGGGCAGGCGGTGCCGGTCTCGCCGAACGGCGGCCTGATCCGCGGCCTGCGAAGCGAGACGGCCTGGACCGGACCGGGCGAGTGCCTGGTGTACCTGGCCAACCTCGCGCAGACGCCATTGTCCGTGTCCCTGCGGTATCACGGCGCGACACTGACCGGCCGGGCCCGCGAACTGATTGCCGACCAGCCAATCGAGCTTACGGCGTCGCCGTTCGTGCTGCCACCCCACGCCGTGTGGATCCTGCGTGCGCCGGCTTCCCGGCGGTGATTCGTCTCCCGTCACGGTCCCCGGAGCGACCGCGCTCGTTGGCCGAAGCGTGGTAGAATGCGGCCATGCACAAGACGACCCGCGGCTTTCGATTCGGCCGCGACCGGCGGCTGAAGACCCGGCGAGCGTTCAGCCGTGTCTTTGCCGCGCGCTGCGCCGTCTCGGATGACCGGCTCGTCGTTCACGCGTGCCGCAACGACGGCGAGGCCATGCGGCTGGGCGTGGTGGTCAACCGCCGGTTCGGCAAGGCCGTGAAGCGAAACCGCTTCAAACGGCTCGTGCGCGAGGCCTTTCGCCTGAATCAGGAAAACTGGCCGGCGGGCTGCGATGTCGTTGTACGTCCCCGGCCGGAGGCGAGCCGGGCCGGCCTCGATGAGATAGCCGCCTCCCTCAGGAGACTGATCCCGCAGGCGGTCGCTCGCCTGATGGACCGCACTTGACCGCCTCGCCGATTCTTTGCGCCGTACGGCGATCGTGCCGCCTTCGGTTGGAGAGTCAGGTTCGTTCCCAGCCGCCCGCGCCGCAACGGCGACCGCGATGCAGGCAGGCCGCCGGCCCTTCCCCCGGCGCGGGGGCGGCGGCGTTTACCATCGCATCCCGCCGATCAGCATCTCCGCCGGCAGGACCGTCAGCACGCGCTCGCGGCCGAGCAGGTCCACCCGCATCAGAAACCGTGCGATCATCCGGGCCCGCGCGGGACCGAGCGGCTTGAGCACCGGGGCGAGCATCTCCAGGCCCGGAGCGGCAACCGGCCACGAAGAAGCCGCCGCGCTCGCATTGTCGTCGTCCTCATCCGCACCGAGCCCCTTCATGAACAGATCGAGAAACGTCTTGGGCTTGGGCAGTACGCGGATGTCGTATTCGGCGAGGTTCGCTTCGTCGGCGGCGAACCGGATCGCGTCGTCCAGCCCGCCGATGCGGTCGATCAGCCCGTTGGCCAGGGCCAACTGCCCGGTGTACACGCGGCCGCCGGCCAGCTTCTCGATGTCGTCCTTGAGCCGCTTGCCGCGGGACTCCTTCACATGCCCGGTGAAGACGTCGTACACTTCCTTCATCCGCTGGACGATGATGGCCCGCTCCCGATCATCCCACTTGCGGTTCGTGTTGCCCAGATCGGCATTCCGGCCGCGCTTGATCTCATGGAATGAGACGCCCGCCCAGTCCCAGAGGCCCTTGGTGACGATCTTTCCGCCCACCACACCGATCGAACCGGTAATGGTGCCGGGGTCGGCGAAGATCGTGTCGGCGGCGACGCTCACGTAGTAGCCCCCGCTCGCGGCCACGTCGCCCATGGATACGACCAGCGGCTTGGCCTTCGCGCATTGCCGTGCCGCATGCCACATGACCTCGCTGGCCAGCGCCGAGCCGCCCGGCGAATCCACGCGGAGCACGACGGCCTTGATCTTCTCGTCCTTGCGCGCTTTGTCCAGGGCGGCGCGGATCGTCGTGCTGCCGGCCGTCCGGCTGCCCAGGAGCCCGTCCTCGCTCCTGCCGCTGACGATCATGCCGTCCACATACACAATGCCGATCGCGGGCTTTTCGCCTTCCTCCGCTCCCCGCATCATTTCGCCGAGGACCTTGAAGATCGCAAACGGATTGGAGAAGTCGATGTCCGGGCCCTTCTTCCCGCCGTAGTTCTTCGTGAGCTTCGCGGACTTCCCGAACTTCCGCTCGATCTCCCGGAGGAAGTCGTCGCGATACTCGACCGCGTCCACAAGCTTCACCTGCAACGCGCGTTCGGCGGAGTACGGCCCTTCGTCAATGAGCGCCCGGACCCGCTCCGGCGAAAGGTCGCGGTTCTTCGCCACGCCATCCACCAATTGCGCGAAGAGATCGTCGAAAAGCCAGTTCATCTCTTCGCGGGCCGGCTCGGACGGCCCTTCGCGCGTCAGCGCCTCGGCGGCGGACTTGTACGCGCCGATGTGCTCGAAATCGGCCTCGACGTGAATCCGGTCCAGCAGCTTCTTGATGTACGGGCTCTCGCCGTAGAGGCCCGCCAGATCGATCTCCCCCGTGGGCACGATCGACAGCCGGGTCGCCGCCGAGGCCAGCACGTACATGCCGGCCGTCAGGGACTCGACGTGACAGTACACGTCCTTGTCGGCCGCCCGCAACCCGAGCAGCGCCTGACGCAGTTCCTGCATCTGCGCCCAGCCCATCTCGGGTTGCTCGATGGTCAGGGCCACCGCTACCACGTCGGAATCCTCGCGGGCCTTCTTAAGGCGCTGGAGAAGATCCTTGAGCGCGTGCGGGCGCTCCTCGTCGAAGCTGAACGTGAAGAGGTCGGGCGGGGGCGACTCGGTGATCCATCCGCCCAGACGGAATTCGGCGATCTTCCGCACGGCCTCCACGGCATCCGCCGCCTTTGCGGTCGTGTTTTTCCGCTCGCCCGCCTTCGGGGATGCGGCGTCCGCCTTTGCACCCCAGGCCGGCGTCGGCGCCAGCGCCAGCGCGGCAACCAGCATCGTCCCGCCCAATCCGTGCCTGATTCTCATGGTCAGCGTCTCCTCATCGGGTTCCGAACAGCCTGTCACCGGCGTCGCCGAGGCCGGGAACGATGTACCCGTCCCGGTCCAGCCTCTGGTCGATGGCCGCCGTGTAAATCGGCACGTCCGGGTGCTCCGCAACCACGCGGCGAATGCCCTCCGGCGAGGCCACAAGGCATAGAAGCTTGATCCGCGTCGCGCCCATCCGCTTGATCGCGGCGATCGCCACCGTGAGCGAACCCCCGGTCGCCAGCATCGGATCGACGATGATCACATCCGTGTCGGCCACGTCCGGAGGCAGCTTATTATAATACACCACCGGTTCGAGCGAGGTTTCGTCCCGATAGATTCCCAGGTGGCCGACCCGGGCGCTGGGAATCAGCGAAAGGACCCCGTCGGCCATCCCGAGGCCCGCACGGAGAACGGGAACCACCGTGATGTCCGCCGCCAGACGCGCGCCCACCGCCTGCGCCAGCGGCGTATCTACCTCCACCGGCTCGACCGGGTAATCCCGCGTCAACTCGAAGACCATCAGGGCGGCGATCTCCGAGAGGTATCGCCGGAACCCCTGGTGATCGACGCGCTTGTCCCGTGCGTACGTAAGCTTCTCCTGGATCAGCGGATGCGAAATCACGTGTACGTTAGCAGGCACGTTCATACCGGCACCTTCGATCCGCGGCGCAGACGCCCCCTGGCGCACCACCCACGCCCATGCCGGGGCGGCTCGCCGCCCTGCGCATTCCTCACTTCCCCGCCCTCTTCCATCGCCGCGCCGCGACCGCCATCACGACCAGCGCGGCGGCCATCTCCGCGAATCCCAGCCCGACCCCCCACATCACGGGCGCCCACGGGTCCCTCGCCGCCAGGCGGATCACCAGCAGCCCCTGAATCACGAGCAACAGGGCGACGAAGGCCGCGCGGCCGCTCATTCGAGGGTCACAGAGCGCCAGAGCGACCGCCGCCAGGATAATGAGCTCCCGCAGGAGCGGGAACACGGCGATGGCGTACGCCGGGCCGCGGATGTTGAGGAGATTCGACCAGTTCGTGCGCAGGCCCGAGGGCGTCGCCTCGATCACACCGGGGCCGGTTGGATGCATGCACGCACCCGCCGCCGAGGCGACCCACATGTGCCTGCCGTCCATCACCAGGTGCGCCGTGGGGTCGTACCGCTGCAGCAGCGAGGCGGCGATCAGCGCGCGTGTACCACAGTCGCCGCGGGCCTTCGCAACCGCCTCGGACACGGTGGGCAGATAATCGGCCACGCCCCACACGTCCCAATCGAAGGCATAGGGAACCTTCTCGTATACGAACGCCTCCACGATCGGAAGCCGCTGAGCCGCAGTCACGTCGGGGCCGATCCGCGACTGCAACTGCACCGCCCACGGAGCCAGCGCCGGATTGTCCGGCTCGGGCATCATTTCGAGATGGCGGAGATGCCGGACGTCTCGGACGAACAGGCTCGGGTGCGGGTACAGCGTGAAAAAGGCGACCATGGCGACGCCGCTGCACTTGATCAACCACCGCGCGGGCCACCTCCGCCGCTGCACCGACAGCCAGGCCGAGCGAAGCATGGCGGGACTCTACCACGCCCCGTAAACGGACGCCAGAAAAGGACAAGAGAGGGCACGCAGCGTCCCGAAGAGGCCCGCTCGACATCACGGCGCGACGAGGACCCCGTTCACGTCGGCCTGCGTGAAAAAGCCGGCGGCGTCCTTGACGAACGTGAAGGTGACGGCGTCGCCGCAGAAGAAATCCCGTCCCTCGACAAGCAGGGGAAGGGTCTGGCTCGCAAAGTCGCCGGCGGCGCCGAGGAGAAGAGCGTCCGTCTGCAGGGTCGTATCCGCGAAGCAGTCCACGGTCAGCGCGACGCTTTCGCCCGGAGCCAGCGGCGGATCAAACACATGCAGGACCCCGTCAACAAACAGACCCGGATCGACCGGATCCGGCGTATTGTTGACCAGCACCACGTCTACCGTGGCAGCCACGGGCACCTCTACCGGCGGAGGCAGCAGCGTGATCGAACATTGCGCTCCCATCGCGCCCGCAAGCACGGCACCCAGAATGACCATCATGCCCACCCGGGCCAACACCCACGAAGCCTTCACGGCAAAGCTCCTTCCTACAAGACAGCACCCTCTTGCGGCCCACATTCCCGCATCGGGCCGTCGGCTGGCCCTTGCTCGTCAGCCTCCTCGCCCTGGCGGACGGCTGGGGCCGGGAACCCAGGAAGGAAACCGCCCGCACCCGCGTCGACCAGCGGCGCCCGACCGACCTGCCCCGCCGGAACCGCGATGGCCCGGCCCGGCGCCGGCAGCCATCATACAGCCCCCTCTCGCCAAAAAGTAGGGACGGCTCTCGGGCGGCACTGCCGAATCCACGCGGCCGCCGGGGTAGACTCCTCTGTCGTCGGGGCGATACCATGCCCGAGTCGGACGGATGGGCTGAGACCGGAGACGCTCATGAAACATGCCCTGATCTGCCTTCTGATTCTGCATGCCCAACCACCCGCTCTCGGCCCGGAGAAGGAGCCGCTGCGGGATATTCCGTTCGTCGCCACCTGCGACGGCACGGAGCAACGGTACGTCCTGATGCTCCCGGAACCGTTTGAATCGGATCGTCCGCACGACGTGCTCATCGCGCTTCACGGGCACGGTTCCGACCGCTGGCAGTTCGCGAAGGACATGCGCGACGAATGCCGCGCGGCCCGTGACGTGGCCGCCGAGCGCGGCATGATCTTCGTCTCGCCCGACTATCGGGCGAAGACATCGTGGATGGGCCCGAAAGCCGAAGCCGACGTGGTCCAGATCATCGACGACCTGAAGCATCGCTACGCTATCAGAAAGGTCTTCCTCTGCGGTGGCTCGATGGGCGGCACGGCGTGCCTCACGTTCGCGGCCCGGCATCCGGATCTCGTCGACGGCGTCGCCTCCATGAACGGCACGGCAAACCTCCTCGAGTACGAGAACTTCCAGGAGGCAATCCGCGAATCCTTCGGGGGATCGAAGGCGGATATGCCACTGGAGTACAAGAACCGCAGCGCGGAGTACTGGCCGGAGCGGTTCACCATGCCGGTCGGCATCACCGCCGGTGGCAAGGACAGCAGTGTGCCGCCGCAAAGCGTGCTCCGTTTGGCGAATGTGCTGAAGCAACTCAGGCGGGATGTGCTCGTCATCTACCGCGAAGAGGGCGGCCACAGCACGAGCTACGAGGATGCGAAGCGGATTCTGGAGTTCGTGATCGGCGGGCGATCCGCCACAACCGGACCGTGCCGCTGACGAGGGCACGAGCCGGGGTGCAACGCTGCCGGATGCTTGCCGTCCATCCGGGCTGCGGGCTCAATAGGCCGCCTGTACGCGGATCGTCGCCTTTGTCGGTTCGATGCGGATGATCTCCTTCGCCGAGTCGAAGTCGCGATGCTCCTTGCCGTTCACGGCGACCGACTGCATCGCCTTGCCGTTCGGATGCCGCAGCCGCAGGACGATCTGCTTCGGCTGCGAGCGCGTCGGCGGCTCGATCGTCGCCTCGATGAAGCCTTGCCCCACGGACGACCTGATGCCGTAGCTCACAGGCCCGAATCGCGTCGGGGCATTCCTCGCCTCAATGACCATGCCGTCCTTGAACCAGTTGTTCGTCACGAGCGGGGCAAGCCACAGCCCGTCGCCGCGTTCCATCACGAGCATGAACCGCGTCTGCTGGAGAAAATAGCCGGTCTCATGCGTCTTGTTCCACGCGCCCACGCCGTGGAAGTGCTCCTGGAAGCAGAGGTTCTCCAGCCCGATCAGCGAGGCCATCGTGTTGAAGTACGTCCGCACGAACGGCTTGACGTCGTCGCGCATCGCGTCGATCTCGCCGTTGCGGGTGTAATACGGCTGCACCTTCGAGAACCCGCCAAGGTTGAACGGGTCCTTCTCTGACTCGGACGCCGGGAAGTCGAACCAGCCGTCGGAGAGGAACTGCACATCCTCCATGTGGTCCATGATCCACGACGCGTCGGGGCCGTCGGCCGGCAGCACGCCCTGGGGGATCAGGTGGTGCGCCCCAAGCTCCACGTCATAACACCAGCTCCGGTTGCCGTCCTCGCCGGGGAAGAACGGCCCCGTCGGCCCCGGCAGCAGTTGCCCCGGATAGCCCGGCACGAACGTGCCATTGCGAAGACCGTACACCGGCATCTTCGCCTGCACGGCCCGGTACGCCCGCACGATGTCCTGCCGGAACGCCTCCGCATCCTGCAGCATCACATCGGCGCCCTCGTAGCCGACGTCCTTCAACGCAAGCGCGGCCGCGCGCAGCCCGGCGCAGTAGTAGCCGTTGAGACAGAAGTGGTAGGCAAAGGCGTTCCAGTCCGCCCCGACGCCCGGCGGCATCAGCCCGTACTCCAGCGGGCGAAGCCCGGACGGGCTGTGCTTCGTCTTCTCGCGCTGCTTCATGATCCATTCGCACACCTTCGCAATCTTCAGCGCGTTGCTCTTGAGCCACTCCTTGTCCCGCGTCAGCTCGTAGAATTCGCCGAGCGTCTGCAAGTGCCAGCCCGTGCCCATCAGCGTGTAGCCCACGGTGAGGAAGCCGGCCGGGTCATAGCGGTGGATGAAGTAATCCAGCGAGCGTCGGGCGAACTCTTCGTGGCCCATCAGGGCCATGCCCCGGATGAGCGAGTGCGACTCGCTCTCCAGCGGACCGTATGAAACCGACGCCGTCCACGCCGCCACACGCTTGCCGCCCTCTTCGTTTCGCGCCGCCAGCAGGCAGTGCACCTGCGAGGCACGGATCACGTTCATCATGAACTCGTCCGGCACCTGCACGTGCATCGCTGGGGTCATCACCCGATCCCAATACGCCCTGAAACCGTCCAGCAGCTTCTCCCCGCCGGCCAGGACGGCTTGCTCGTCGGGCCTCATCGTCCAGGCGGGGATGTAGACCACGCACTGTGACTTCTGTCCCGGCGCCAGCCGCCCCTCGAGCGTCAGCTTTCCGTGCCGCTCGCCGAGTTGCAGCCCGCCGGAGTCCGCCGGGTCCACCACCGCGAAGAGCCGATCGCCCGACTGCACGACGCCCCGCCCCGCCGCGAGCTGGACAGCGGCCTCCGCGTTCGTCGCGGTGTCGCTGACGAACGCCATCGTCAGCAGCGCGTCCGCCTCCTGCGCCCCGGCGTTCCGGATCGTGATCACCGCCACGTAGAGCGGCTGCGGATTGAGCCACGGGTTCGCCTGCGCCGCCGCCTCGCGGGCGTACGGGGTGACGAAGCTGCACATGCGGTACGCAACGCCGTTCTCCTCGACCGTCACCACGGGTGCTGGATACCAGTCGCCGTCGAGGCGCCGCGAGAGCTTCTCTTTCCTGCCCGAACCGAACGTCGGCGTGAACTGACACGGATACCGGTGCGTGTCCTTCGGCACCGCCTTGTCCGGACTGTCAAGGATGGCGAACTGCGTCACCCCGTCGCGATGCACAATGAACTTGTTGTTGTCGCACGCCAGGGAGAGCATCGTCGGCTGGCGGTCCTGCTCGACGCGATGGACGCGGGCGATCGCCTGCTCGCGCGTCTGGTCCGGCATCTTCCGCACTTGTTGGAGAATCGTCTCGCGGCCGGCGATCGACGCGCGGTAGCCGTCGAGAGCCACGTCCGCCGTCGCCTCGGCGATGAACGCCTTGAACGCCGGCACGTACACCGCGTGCTTCGCCAGCACATCGTCAACCGCGACGGCAAAACCGCCCTCGGGCGGGGCGAAACGAATCGTCGCGCGGTCTGCCGTCCACGAACGGCGCTTGATGTAACGGACCTTCAGCGGAAACATGCCGGCCGCATCAAGCTTCGCGCGGATCCTCCCCGCGTATTCCGCGGGCTCGAGGATCTCGCCATTGTAGGTCTCGACGTCGATCGGCCGGGCCTTCTCCGACTGGTCGAACTGAATCCGCAGATCGACGACGCCCGTCTGCGCGGGAGTGAACGCCAATAGCCGCCGCACCGTCGGCGGTTTGTCGCTGACGGAAAAGATCCAACGGACCTTCCAGGTTCCGCCGCGCAGGTCCGGGTTCTGGTCGGTATCCACGCGGAACGTCCACCGTCGGCCGTTGGCCGTCAGCAGCCCGTTGAGCCACTTCCACTTGCCCTGATACGGCGATTCGCCAGCCCAGAATTGCACCCGCGCGCCATCTGCGATCGGCGCATCCGACGCCTCGGCAAACTCCAGGACCAGCGACCGAACGGCCCGGCGTTCGACCCATCGCAGGCCGATCGTCCCGACACCGTCCCTCGCTGCCGGGACGACGTACTCACCTGCCTCATTCGCTTGGACATCCCACTCCAGGAAGATGTCCTCGGCGTGGTATTCCTGGACCCGCGAGCGGCGGGCGCCGTCGTGGCGCAGCGGGTCGCTCGACACAACGCGGGCGAAGCGGGCCACGTCGAAGTAGGGTCCGCTCTGCGGACCATTCGCATCCGTGGTCCGCACAGCGGACCCTACCGCGGGGGCGCGGATCAGCCGCGCCTCGGCCCAGTCGGCACAATCGCAGTTGATGCCATCGCCCGCATCCGTCACGACGAGGCGCAGCTCCTGCGCGCCTGCCAGCGCGACGGAGACGGGCTTGGCTGCGTCGCCGGTGCGAAGGACGCCGCTGTCGAATCGCTTCTCGTCGTCTACGAAGACCTGGAAAACCGCGCTGCCGCCGGGACAATCACCCTGCATGCCCACCGCGGCCTCGAAGCGGGCGTACTCCCCGTTCAGCTCGACGACAATCTCGCCGGGCGCATGATGCCCGAGCCCGCGCGCGTACTTCTTGCCGCCGATCTGGAGAGGCGAGCCCGGCTGACCGCGAATGTGGGCCGCGACGTTGAACCCCAACTCGCCCCAACCCTGCTGGTGGTACACGAGCCGCCCCCGATGCTCGCTCAGGAACTCCGCCGCCGGGGAGTCGTCGGAATCCGTCTGGCCCGCGCCAAGGAGAACCATGTTCAGAATCAGGCCTGCCGCTGCAAACATGCGCACCTCCCGGTTTCGAAACGCCGGGAGAATCATACTGCCGGACGCAGGATGACGCGACGACGCCCCTCTTCTCCGAAAAGGACGCCCGTTTGCGTGCCGGCCGGAAGGCCGTTATCGTGCGCCGCAATCAGGGGCCGCGGACGCGGCAACGGACACGTCAGAGATGCGCAGGAGGTCCATCATGAACCGAAGGCAATTCATGCAGACAACGCTCGGAGGCACGTTCGCCCTTCTGGCCGGGCCGCGACTCGTCACGTTCGCACGGGCCGCCGGGGAGCCGAAGCTGATCAGCCCGGGGTGCCGGCGGTCGCGGGTGAAGGTCGCGAAGCTCTACCTCGGACTGCCGAAGGCCCACTACCCCAATCCCGCGATCGACCCGGCCGCGGACCGCAAGGTCTATGAGAGCCACTTCGCCTCGTTCAAGGACGAGCTTTCCGACGTGGACTTCGTCGTCGATGAAATGGTCGGCACGCCCGAGCAGATCGCCCCGCTGAAGGAACGCCTGCGCGACGTGGACGGCATCCTGCTGATTCATCTGTCGCTGGGCACGCTGCCGGCGATGAAGGAGGTCCTGTCGCTGCGGCGGCCGACGATGATCTTCTCTGCGCCCTACTCAGGCCACGAGTGGTACTATCTCAGCGACATCCGCCGCAGCGAACTGGGGCGGAAGATGGAGTGCATTCTCACCACCGACTACCACGAGCTGGCGGCGGCGATCCGCCCGTTCCGGGCGCTGCATCACCTCCGCGAGGCCAGGGTCCTCGACGTGGCCGCCGCGTCCCACCCGAAGGACTTCCCGAAGCAGGTCAAGGACAAGTTCGGCACCGAGATCACGCTCCTGGAACGACAGCGCGTGCTCGACGCGTACGAGTCCATCGACGAGGCGCAGGCGCAGGCGGAGGCCCAGCGGTGGACGAAGAACGCGGTGGCGGTGGTGGAACCGTCACCGGAGGAGATCTTCAAGTCCTGCCGCCTCGCGCTGGCCTTTCAAAAGCTGGCCGACGAGGAAAACGCCACGGTGGTCACCGTGGACTGCTACGGAAGCATGTGGCGGAAGCTTCCCGCGTATCCGTGCATCGGACTCGCCCGGCTCAACGACGCCGGCTTGGGCGGCATCTGTCAGTCTGATCTGCCGTGTGTCATGACGCACATCATCTTCCAGTCGCTCACCGGCCGGCCCGGCTTCGTCTGCAACCCCACATTCGACTTCGCCACGGGTCAGACGACGCTGATCCACTGCCTCGGCTGCACACGGATGGACGGCCCGGACAAGCCGGCCGCTCCGTATAAGCTCCGCAGCGTGATGGAACGCGAAGAGGGCGCCGTCCCGCAGGTCAAGATGCGGACCGGCCAGCGGGTGACCCAGGCGATCCTGCCGGACATGTCCACGATGCGCTACTTCACCGGGCAGATCACCGGCGTGCCCGAAACGGAACGGGGCTGCCGCACCCAGATCACAGTGAAGCTCGACGGCGACGCCGAGAAGCTCTGGCAGAACTGGACCGGCGGCATCCATCGCGTAAGCTGCTACGGCGATCTGGCAAAGGACCTGGCAAGGTTCTGCCGATTCGCCGAACTGAAACTCGTGAACGAGGCGGTCTGATCGGGACCGGCCCCTCAAGCCGCTCGGCAGCGGCCGCCCGCCGCTTGACTGCGCCCCTGACCGGTACGGGGGCCGCAGCAAGCGCAGCCCCCCGCAGACAGCGAAAAACACCGGCGAGGAGACGACGCAAATGCACGCAAACCCCTGGCTGTCGATTGTGCCCGTCGCCCTTGGCGCAGCGGCGGCATGTGCCCAATCCCGCACAGACGCAACCGGCGCGAACCCCGGCACCCCGTGGCCGGCCGTCGACGCGCTCGGCCGCAAGCTCCCCGCGCCGGAGGAGGGCGGCCCGCCGCGAACCGATCGCTTCGTCGGCATCTTCTACTTCCTCTGGCTCAATGAACGCCACAACCGAAGCCCGCACTGGGAAGGTCCGTACGACATCTCGCGGATCCTGGCGAAAGATCCCGACGCGATGAAGAAACCCGACTCGCCGCTCTGGGGGCCGATCGGCCGGTCCCACTACTGGGGCGAGCCGCTCTACGGCTACTACCTCAGCACCGACCCGTGGGTGCTGCGGCGCCACGCCCACCTGCTCGCCGACGCCGGCATCGACACGCTGATCTTCGACACAACCAACGCCATCACATATCGCGATGTGTACATGCAGCTCTGCGACGTCTTTCGGCAGATACGCCGGGAAGGCGACCGCACGCCGCAAATCGCCTTCATGGTCAACACCGAAGCCGGCAAGACGGCCTGGCAGATCTACACCGAGCTCTACAAGCCCGGCCTCTACAGCGAACTCTGGTTCCGCTGGCAGGGCAAGCCCCTGATGATCTGCGATCCGCAGCAGGCGACACCCGAACTCAAGGCCTTCTTCACGCTCCGCCGGGCGCACTGGCCCTTCGAGATGATCAACACACCGTACGCCTGGCACTGGGAGGCCGCCTACCCCCAGCCCTACGGATACACCGACGACCCGAAGAAGCCCGAGCAGATCAATGTGGCCGTCGCCCAGAACCTCCGCGCCGCCGACGGCAAGGTCACCAACATGAGCAACGGCGACGCCCGCGGCCGGAGCTTCCACGACGGCAAAGAGGACACGACGCCCGGGGCCGTAAACCGCGGCCTCAACTTCCAGGAGCAGTGGAAGCGGGCCCTGGAGCTGGCTCCTCCATTCGTGATGGTCACCGGCTGGAACGAGTGGATCGCCGGGCGACTGCCCCCGGCAAGCACGGTCGTGTTCTGCGACCAGTTCAACGAGGAATTCAGCCGCGACGTCGAACCGATGAAGGGCGGGCATGGCGATAACTACTACTGGCAGCTCGTCGCGAACGTCCGCCGCTACAAGGGCACCCCGCCGGTACCGAATGCCTCGGGCCCTGTATCAATCCGGATCGCCGGCAGCTTCGCTCAGTGGCGAAACGTGGCGCCGGAGTTTCAGGATCACGCGGGGGAAACCATTCCGCGCGACTTCGAGGGCGCCGGCGGCCTGCGATACACGAACCGCACCGGCCGCAATGACATCGTCGCCGCCAAGGTCGCCCGGGATGCCAAGAATGTCTATTTCTACGTTCGCACCCGCGAGCCGATCACGCCGCGGGGCGGGACCAACTGGATGTGGCTCCTGATCGACGCCGATCAGGACGCGACGACCGGCTGGGAAGGCTACGACTTCATCGCCAATCGAACGGTCGAAACGGATGGAACGAGTTGGCTGGAGAAGAACGAAGGCGGCTGGAAGTGGAAGAAGGCAGCAAAGGTCTCGCTCCGAGTCGACGGCCGCGAACTGCACCTGGCCATCCCGCGCTCGGCGCTCGGCCTGCCCACAGGCAAGGCGGACCTGTCGCTCGACTTCAAGTGGGCCGACAACATCCAGCACCCCGGCGAGATCATGGACTTCTACATCAGCGGCGATGTCGCCCCCGAGGGGCGGTTCCTGTATCGCTACGCGACGAAGCCATAGTTGGTATCGCACACGCCCTCGATACCAAGGCACGATGAGAACGCCGGTTAGAGCGCCTCGAAGTAGTCGTTGTCGATTCTCTTAACCGGGTACAGCTTGTGTTCTGCTACTCCGACACCATGGTCTATCATGAATTCTGCGAGTTGCTCCCCGTCAATGAGGACCACGCGTACCGCAGCCTCGCGTGCAGCGTTTCTGGCTCCGGACGTGAACGTCCCGGTCGTAATGAAGACACCCTTTTGAGCCTTCTTGCGACTCAGGCTCCCCACGAACTTGTCGATCTCGCCCGGCCCCACCGGCCCGTCCCATCTTTTTGCCTGGATGTAGACCATATCCAGTCCGAGGCGGTCCTCCTTGATTACCCCGTCGATGCCTTCGTCACCGCTCTTTCCGACCACTTGGGCAGCATCAGCTCGCGATCCTCCGTAGCCCATGGCCACGAGCACGTCAACGACTACGCGCTCGAAGAACTTCGGGCTGCACTTCCGAATTCGTTCCAGCACGTCATCTGCAAGTGCGTCATGAAGCTCTCCGTACGCGGTCTCTAGCCGTTCCTCCGGAGTAACGCCGAGATCCGGAAGACTACTTTCGTCTATCGCAGCCTCCTGCGAATCCTTTGCTGACGGAGCGTTCTTCTTCGCCTTGAACGCCTTGTACTCGGGGAACTGCTCCAGAAATGCACTGTCGACGCGAGGCGGATTCTGAGCAAGCACCTCCTTACCACGCGCGGCAATTCGAAAACGCGCGCGTCCAACCTTCTCCAGAAGTAGGCTTTTGGTCAGATAAGTCACTGCCCACGATACCCGATTGTAATAGCGGGTCTGGGTGCCGCTAGGAAGCATCTCGTCCTGATCGACTTCGCTTATGCTCATCTGCGACGCCAGTGTCTCCATCGCTTCGCTAATTGTGTGCTCGTTTCCGTCAGAGGCGAGCTTAAGCAGCGGGAGCATGAATTCTTGATAGCCGGGCACAGCCATAGTTGTTCCTCCGGCGGTGATTCTACAACCGCGGCGATGGAATAGCCACACGAAGACACCCCTTTGCCAAGGGCCCTCAGTTCTGCGATTCACGTGTCCGGAGAAATGTGATCGGCCGGAAGGTCACCGGCCGCGCGTGTGGCGTGCCGTCCCTACTGCCCCGCGAGCTGCGCCAACCGTTGACACAACGCCGGCGACGCGAAGAACCTCTTTTTGTTGACATGGCGGCCTACGCAAGGCAGGACGCGATCGGTCAAGCCTTTGGCGTGTAGCCGCCAGCAGTACGCCGAACACGCCGATCGTCGCTAGGCCCATGTGCCGGGCCGCCTCCGTCACCTTGCGTTCGTCCATGAGAAGGAGGTCCGCGTGCAACTCGATGGCAAGAGCAATTGCCTGCGTCTCGGCGTCATCCATATCGGCGGGCACTCCCAGCTCAGCGGAATTGCCTTGGGGCGCCCGCAACTTGAATCCTGAATACTCTGCAATCTCCAGAGCCGGACAAGTTGGCGGCGGCGGGCGCAACTCCTGCCGCACGGCCTCGGGAACAATGACCGAGCCGTAGAGGTCTCCACAGAGCGAAAGCAGTTCGAGATGATGGAGGGCGCGGATCGGCGACGAATCGCTGACGGCGACAAGCGGCGCTTACCATCGTCCGAGCTTCTTGAGGGCCTTGAGGTCGTGTTCGAGCATCTCCTCGGTATATCGGTATCGCGGGATGCGGCACCGGTCGATCAGGTACGCGCCCGGGGCGCGGAGACCGGCCCTGAGCCCCATTGTTCGCCGCCTCGTCGTCGATCCAGGCCGGGGGCCGCGTCTCACGGACAGACGATGCCCCAAGCCGGACGGCTTACCCGCGCCCCAGGTTCACCCAGACGGTCTTGACCTCCGTGTAGTGCTCGAGGACCTCCCGGCCGTTCTCGCGGCCCATTCCGCTGTACTTGTACCCGCCGAATGGCGCGCATGGATCAAACACGTTGTAGCAGTTGACCCAGATGGTGCCGGCGCGGATGTGGTTGGCGATGGCGTAGGCCCGGCCGACATCCTTCGTCCAGACGCCCGCCGACAGACCGTAGATCGTCGCGTTTGCCTCTCGGATCAGGTCGCGCTCGTCCTTGAATCGAAGCACGGCCGCGACCGGGCCGAAGATCTCCTCCTGCGCGATCCGCATGTCGTTCTTCACCTCCGTGAAGACGGTGGGCCGGATGAAGTAGCCTTTGCCGCCAAGCGGCTCGCCGCCAGCGACGCACCTGGCCTTGTCCTCCTTCCTGCCGATCTCGATGTAACGCATCACCTTGTCGAACTGCTCCTTCGAGACCTGCGCCCCTTGCTCCGTCGTCGGGTCGAACGGGTCGCCGACCTTGCGCCTCCGGGCCCGATCCGCAAGCCGGCTGACGAACTCGTCGTGGATCTTCTCCTCGACGAAGATCCGGCTGCCCGCGCAGCAGACCTCGCCCTGGTTGAAGAAGATGCCGTCCATAACGCCCTGGAGGGCCGCATCCATGTCGGCGTCGGCGAAGACGATGTTCGGCGCCTTGCCGCCGAGTTCGAAGCTGACGCGCTTCAGCGTGGGCGCCGCGTTCGCCATGATGAGCTGCGCCGTCTTGTACTCGCCGGTGAAGGCGATCTTGTCCACGCCCGGATGTTTCACGAGGGCCTCGCCCGCCGTCTCGCCGAAACCGTTGACGATGTTGATCACGCCCGGCGGAAAGCCCGCCTCCATCGCCAGCTCGCCGAGCCGCAGGGCGCTCAGCGGCGTCTGCTCCGCCGGCTTGAGCACCACCGTGTTGCCGCAGGCCAGCGCCGGCGCCCACTTCCACGCCGCCATGAGCAGCGGGAAGTTCCACGGGATGATCTGCCCGCATACGCCGACCGGCTCCCGCCGCGTGTAGCAGAGGTACTGCTCGGGATGGTCCACGGGAAGCGTCTCGCCGACGACCTTGTCGGCCCAGCCGGCGAAGTACCGGAACGTGGCCGCGACCAGCGGCAGATCGCCCTCCAGCGCCTCGCGAATCGGCTTGCCCTTGTCGAGGACCTCGATCGCGGCAAGCTCCTGGGCGTTCTGCTCGATTAGGTCTGCGAGTTTGAGAAGCAGCACGCCGCGTTCCCGCGCGCTCATCCCCGGCCACGGCCCCTCCTCGAATGCCTTCCGTGCGGCCCTGACCGCGGCGTCAATGTCCTCCGGCCCGCCCTCCGCCACGTGCGCGATCACCTCGCCCGTGGCCGGATCGATGTCCTCGAATGTCTTGCCGGATTTGCTGCTGACCCACTCGCCATCGATGAGCAACTTCGTCTGCTTCACCTTCGGACGGCTGACCGCCGTAACAGGAGCAATGGCCATGTTTACTTCCTTTCCGCGTATGGCGCGCCGGGACATGTCGATCGATCGGCGAGTCCGTTCGGCCCGTACCGGGGACCCGCCCGCACCCCTATAATTGCGCGAGCGCGGAAGCGAGTCAACGAAACGACACGCCGCCTCCACAGGCAGTCACCCGGAAAACAACCATGCCCGTGAGCGACCAGCAACTCCCCCGTTGTCGCCAGGGTCGCAAGCTTCCGGTACCATGCATCGTTCTCAGGAGGAGGTAACGCGAAGCCATGAACGGAAGATTGCTTTTCCTGTGTGCGATCTGCGCCGCGGGATCTTCGGCGCCTGCCGAAACCCCGAGCCGTATGCCATCGTCTCCGCCCGCCGCCACAGCCCCGACGGCGCCGCCGAACCTTATCTTCGTTCTTGCCGACCAGCTTCGGTATCAGTCCTGCGGCTTCGCGGGCGACACCAGGGCCCGAACGCCCAACCTCGACACGCTCGCCAGGCAGGGCGTCGTCTTCCGCAACGCCGTGTCCGGCCACCCCGTCTGCGCGGCCTATCGGGCGTCGCTCTTCACCGGCAAGTACACCACCTCGACCGGGATGGTCATCAACGAGCTGCGGATGAACCCGAACCACGAGTGTCTGGCCCACGTGCTCACACGGCACGGCTACGAAACCGCCTACATCGGCAAGTGGCACCTCTGGGCGAACGAGCTGGGCAATCACCACGATCCGAAGAACTCGTTCGTGCCGCCGGGGCCGTATCGCCTGGGCTTCGACGGGTTCTGGGCCGCGTACAACTTCCATCACGAGTACTACAAGGGCTACTACCACACCGACAGCCCGGAGAAGATCCCGGTGAAGGGATACGAGCCGGACGCCCAGACCGACATGGCGATCGGCCTGATCGGCCGCTATGCCCGCGGGGGCGGGCCCTTCGCGCTGTTCCTGTCCTTCGGTACCCCGCACGACCCCTGGGGGCCGGACAATGTGCCGCCGGAGTACTACGCGATGTTCGCCGACGAAGGAAACACTCCGCGGTTCACGCTGCCGCCCAACTACAAGCCGGAGAACGACCCGTACGCGGACGCATGGGGCCGGTTCAAAGGCCCTCGCGAACGCGAGGCAATTCCCCGGATGATGCGCGGCTATTACGCCATGATCGCCAACCTCGACTGGAACGTCGGCCGGTTGCTCAAGGCGATCGACGACGCCGGCATACGCGATCGGACCATCGTGGTGTTCACATCCGACCACGGCGAGATGATGGGCGCCCAGGGCCGGCGGGCCAAGAACATCTTCTACGAGGAAGCGGTGCGCGTGCCGTTCGTCGTCCGCTGGCCGGGCCGAACGCCCGCGGGACGAAGCAGCGATGCGTGCCTGAACACGCCCGACATCATGCCCACGCTCCTGTCCATGGCGGGCCTGCCTGTACCGCGCAAGGTGGAGGGCATGGACCTGAGCCACTGCGCGTTCGGCCAATCCGGCCCCGAGCCGGAAGCGGCGTTCATGCAGAACACCGGCGCCTGTGCGGTGTGGGAGGACGGCCATGAGTGGCGGGCCCTGCGCAGCAAACAGTACACCTACGCCATCTACCGCAAGGATCGCAAGGAGTTGCTTTTCGACAACCTGGCAGACCCGTATCAGCTCCACGACCTCGCGGAATGCCCGGAGCACACGGCGATACTGAACCACTTCCGCGCCCTGCTCCGGAAGCGGATGAAGGAACTCGACGACACCTTTGAGGCCAGCACGTGGTATCGCGACCACTGGACCAAGAATCGCATGATTACCCGCGTACGCTGACGCAAGCGTCCAGGCGCCGGGCTTTTTCGCCACACGACGCGCGGCTACAATCATCCGCGAGGATGAGAACCCGGACACCATCTGACAACGGAGTCCCGCCATGAACGCCACGCCGCCCCCGGACCCCCAGAGATCCCAGGCCGCAACGGAAAACGCACCCGCGCCAACCGCCGGAAGCGACCTGACGGCAGCCCTCGGCGAGGAACGCGAGCTCTGGCGCGGCCGGATGAGCTGGAAACATCAGGCAGGACACCTCCTCGTATGGACGGCCGCGGCGATCGTGCTGATCTGGGGCTGGGCGCATTTCCACCAGCCCGATTCCAGCCCCTGGTTCGGCCGGATCGTACTCTTGCTGATCCTCGGCTCCGGGGCCGGGCTCTTCGCCCGCTCGGCTCTGACGGTCTATCGCACCCGCTACCGCCTGACCACCCAGCGACTCTTTATCGAGCAGGGCATCCTCGGCAAGACGACGGATCAGACCGAGCTGTACCGCGTGGACGACGTCCGGACCCACCAGGGCTTTCTCGACCGG
>CAZMVY010000046.1:0-23471 GCA_964569765.1 uncultured Planctomycetales bacterium | reverse complement strand
GCATTCGGTTCGCTCGCGCAGGCGGCCGCGGAGCCGGACGGGATCATCCATCGCAACGAGAATCCGGAGTGCGTCTACCGGCGGCTGGGGCGGACGAACTTCAACTGCGGGCGGATCGTCGCCGGCTGGATCAAGGAGCCGTCGCTGCTGCGCAGGATGATCGCGGGCGGCGTGAATTACCTTGACACGGCGCGCGGCTACGGCGAGTACGAGGTGGAACTGGCGCCGCTGCTGAAGTCCGTCCGTGACAAGGTTTTTGTGACGAGCAAATCCACGGGCATCGCCGGGCACCACACCGTGGACTCCGAGGTGCAGAGGTTCTATCGCGAGGCCATGACGCGGTTCCTCGGGGAGAAGGTTTCGATCATCGAGAATGGCGCACGGCAGGAAATCGCTCCTTCCAGTGCCCCGCGGGAGAAGTTCCTTGCTCTGCACAAGGAATGCGTGCGGAAGATGAAGGCCACCGGCGAGAAGCCCGACTGGCGTCCGGTCGGCAGGCGGATCGCCGACATGTACGCGCGGATGCTCGATGAGTCGCTTGCCCGGATGAAGATCGACGGCGTGGACTGTTACATGATGCACGGCATCGAGATTCCGTGGATCTTCCAGTGCACGGAGCTGTGGGATGCGTACGAGAAGGCCCACAAGGCGGGCAAGACGAGGCACTTCGGCTTCAGCACGCACGCGAATCAGAAGGAGGTCCTCGCGGCGGCTGTCGAGGCGAACGCGGCCGGTCCGTGGAAGATCGATCTCATCATGCCCGGCGTGAACCCGAGCGAGAAGTCGTTCCATTACTACCGCCCGGAACTCGAGGCGTTCCGGAAACAGGACGTCGGCATCATTGCGATGAAGAGCTCCGGTACCATCCGCCGTGCCGCCACGAAGGCCGAGGAGAAGCTGGACGAGGCCGCCCGGACGCGGGGGCTCAACGCCTACGAGCGGGCGAAGCTCTACATGCTCGAGGCGACCGACGGTCTGATCGACGCGGTCATCGCCACTGTGGACAAGGCGGAGCAACTGGACAAGGTCATGGGCCTGCCGAAGATCCGGCTTGCCGCCGCCCAGCGACGGGAGCTGGAGGCGGCTGTACAGGCGGACATGGCCGGCGCCTGCCGTCTGTGCGGCCGTTGCACCGCCGCCTGCCCGCAGGACATCGCCGTAGCCGACGTGCTGCGCTGTCACGCCTATGTGCATCAGTACGACAATCGCGACCTGGCTGCGTCCGTGTACGGCAGTCTTGGCTACGTTCCTGGCGAACGCTGCCGGCGGTGCGGTCGATGCCGGAAATCCTGTCCCTCGTCGATCGATCTTCCGCGCGTGATCGGCGAGGTGGCGGGCATGCTTGCATAGCCATGCCGGGTGGAAAACGCCTCCGCCTGAGCCCGGAGCGACTTCGCCGATCGTTGTGATGGCATGGCGTGCGGCGGCGGCGTTTCTCCCCGTCCGTCGGCGATGCCCGGCGCGACGATGGCAACGATCGGGGCAGGCCTCGCGCGGCGCTACGTGACTTCCGATGGCTTGATGTGCCGGTGCTCCGCCTGGGAGAGTTGGGCCGCACGCGCAATCAGGACGGCCGGCAGATGGTCCCGGGCTGAGGGGAAGGCCGCTTTCTTTCCCTGCACCGCCTCAAGGAAGTGCAGGTACTGCAAGGTAGACGGGTCCGTCTTCGAGGTGGGCAGCTTGATCGTCTCGGTCTTCTGCGGCCCCGTGCCCTTGCCGTATGGGTGCCAATACGCGCATTTTCGGAGGACGGCTTCGTCCGCTCCCCGTGAGCCGAGTTGGAGAGTTCCTTCCTCGCCGAAGAGAATATCGGGTCCCGGACCGCCGCAGGAGTAGAGGTTGCCGCCGTACGTCACCAGCGCGCCGCTGGCGTACCGGACGACGATGCCGGCGTGATCCCACGAGTTCCGCTTCTCCAGTTTCGTATTGTGAACGCCGCCGAGGCAGGTGATCTCTTCCGGCTCGCTGTCAATGAACCAGTTGAACACGTCAATGATGTGGATTCCCATCTCGTAGACGACGGAGCCGCCTTCCTCCTGTTTCATCCGCCAGTTCTTCCTCGAGTCTTCCTCCGGGTCCGGGTAGAGCTTGACCCAGTCCGAACGGAACGTCTGTGCCACGCCGTACAGGACCGGCCCGATCAGCCCCTCGCGCAGCTTCCGGGCCAGCGCGGCATAACCGGGTGAATGACGGCTTTGCGTGCCGACCTGAACGATCCGCCCCGTCCGGTCGGCCGCCTCGATGATCGCCCGGGCGTCCGCAAGCTTCAGGGTCAGCGGCTTCTCGCACAGGACGTGTTTTCCTGCTTCGAGAGAATCGATCGTGGCGGCCCGGTGGAGTGTGTTCGGAAGAACCACGGCCACCGCGTGAATGTCCGCTTCCTTCAACATCTTGTGGTAGTCCGTGTAGCCGCGGGGGGTTCCAGCCCGGACGAGTTTCTTCTTCTCCTCGAGCCTTTCCGGCCGGATGTCGCACAGCGCCGCCACCTCCATGTGCTCGGCGTACTCATTCACCGCCTGAATGTGAGCCTGACTGCGATTGCCGCACCCGAGAATGGCGATGCGGAGTTTCTCCCCCGGCCCCAGGCGGACGGGTGCGAGAGAGCTCCGGGAACTCTCTGCGCCCTTGCCGACCCGCCCGGCGATCGCGAGGCCTGCCGAGGCGAGCACGCCCCTGGCGAGAAAGGAACGACGCGTTTCTTCTTCGTACCGCATTGTGCTACCTCCGCATGAATCGGCGCCGTCGGCGGCCGGGATTGTGAGACCCGCCGCCCCTACCGCACCTTCTGCCCGAGTTCCCTGGCCGTCTTTCTCAGGAAATCGACGCATTGCCTGACATCGGCGGGGCGGTCCTTTACGTTGTTCTCGTACTCGAGTCCGATCGGGCCGTTGAACCGCTGCCGGCAGAGTTCGGCGAGCATGCCCCTCACGTCGGCCACGCCCGTGCCGAAGATTACGTCGTGTCCGCGGGGGCCCTTCTCGCTCACGTCCTTGAGGTGCAGGTACAACAGGCGGCCCTCGTACTTCTTCAGGCATTCCACAGGATCCAGGCCCGAGCGGACCCAGTGGCCGGTGTCCGCGCAGCAACCGATCCGATGGCTGTACTTCTCCACCATCCGCATGACGCTGTCGGGATTCCAGTAGACGTACCCCGACTGGTTCGGCCGCCGGGGGTGATTGTGGATGGCCACGCTGATTCCGAATTCGTTGGCCAGCCTGTCCAGGGCGGCCAGTTTTTCCGGCGCGGGCTCACCGATGAAGACCCGAATACCCATCGTCCTGCCGAACTCGAACAGACGCCGCATCGCGGCCTCGTCCCCGCCGAAGTCGCCGGCGTAGTAGCTCAGGAGCGCGAGGCCGCTCTCCCGGAGCTTCTTCTTCGTTGTTTCCAGCGCTTCGGCAGGCGCGGACGGGCCGAGCTGGGCGTTGCCCGTCTCGTGGCTGATCCGGTATGGGCGGCCCTCGAGCGCCTTCACGCCGACGGTTCCGGCCTTGTCGATTGCATCGAAGAACGTCGCCTGCGAGAGCACCCGGTACGCCGGAACGGCCAACGTCCACACGGCCGGCCGGCTCTCCGCCGATCCCGACGGGGCCTTCCCCTCAGCGGCGTAACCCGCCGCAGTCCATCCGACAAAGGCGGCACATATGAAGCCGCCCATCTTCCTGTTCTGCACCATAAAGGAACTCTTCGCGAAAGCCTCCGAATCCAGCTCCCCACCCCCCATGGCCAGGCCGAGCGAGCCCCCCGGGCTCAGCGGCTCATTCGACGGCGCGGACCATCTGGTCCGACAGGCCCACGCGGTTGCCGGCGGAACCGTCCCAGGGGTGTTGCCGGAGGCTGGCCACGATGTCCGCGGCGAGTTGAACCGCGGCCAGCCCTTCCTCGGCGGACGCGACGCGGGCCTCCGCCGAGGCGTCCTGCGGCGAACCGGTCCGCACCCAGCGGACGAAGGACTCCAGCTCCGAGCGGAGCGGGTCGGCATCGTCGACCGCCAGCGGCTCGACCTTTACAAGTTTGCCATAGTCGAGGCCGGCCATCTGCGAGAGGTCCTCCGCGTTCCGCTCGCGCGCCATCTTGATCAGGTCGAGGTTCGCGTGCTTCTGAATCGCCACCCCGGCGCGTTTCTGGTAGTCGAGCGAGAGGTACGCCTCCTCGCTGAAGACGCGGATCTTGCGTTCCGTCTTCAGTGCGAGCCGGGAGGCCGTCAGGTTCGCCACACAGCCGCGCGCAAATGTGACCCGCGCGTTGGCAATGTCTTCGTTCGGGCCCAGGACATTGATGCCCACGGCCTCCACGCGCACCGGCTCGTCCCGCACGAGGTGCCGCACGATGTCGATGTCGTGGATCATCATGTCGAACACCACACCTACGTCCGCCGACCGGAACGTGAACGGGCTGATCCGGTGCGTCTCGATGAACTTCGGGACTACCTGCATCCGCTCCAACGCCCGCACGACGGGGTTGAACCGCTCGACGTGACCGACGGCCACCAGCGTGCGGTAACGCTTCGCCAGGGCCAGCAGCTCGTGCGCCTGCTCGACCGTCGGTGCGAAGGGCTTCTCGATCAGGAGCGGGATGCGGCGTTCGAGGAACGGCCGGGCAACATCAAGGTGCTTGACGGTCGGCACGGCGATGGTCGCGGCCTGAATCTCCTCGAGGATCGTAGTTGCGTCCGAAACGGGCCGCCCGCCGAACTCCTTCGCGACGGCTTCCGCGCGGGCGGCGTCCGGATCGACGACGGCCACAAGATCCGTCTCGGGCATCTGCCCGTAGATCCGGGCGTGATGGCGGCCCATCCGGCCGGCGCCGATCACGGCGACGCGAAGCGGATCGCTCACGAGGGTTCCTCCCCGGAACCGGCCAGCCCGTGCTCGTAGAACTTGCCGCGGTCCTCGGCGGTGTCCTGGCGAAGCGACTCGCGATATCTTCCGTACACGCCGTCTTTCATGCTTCGCTTGAGGAACTCGCACAGGTAGCGGACGTCTTCGGTCAACTGCCCGTTGGACTCGATGGCCGCCACCTTGTCCCTGAGGTTGCCGCCTTCGGCGGTCGCCCGTTTGGAGAAAAGCTGCCGGTACACCTCGCGAATTGCACGGATGCGCTCCTCGCCGAACTGCCACCGCGTCATGCCCACCGTGTTCACGCCGCGGACCTGCACCTGCGGATAGCCCGCGCCGATCATGAACGGCGGGACATCCACGCTGATCCGCGTGAAGCCGGCGATGTAGGCGAGCGTTCCGATCGTGACGAAGTGGTGCACGCCGATAAGCCCGCCGGTCGTCACCCGGTCCTCGATCTTCACATGCCCGGCCAACTGCACCTGGTTCGAGAGGATGCAGTGACAGCCGATCTCGCAGTCGTGGGCGATGTGGCAGCCGACCAGGATGTGGTTGTGGTCGCCGATCCGCGTCACGCCGCCGGCGATCTCGGTGCCGGCATGAACGGTCACCAGCTCGCGGAAGACGTTGTGGCACCCGATGATCACCTGCGTATCCCCGCCGCGGTACTTCAGATCCTGCGGAATGCACCCGATCACGCAGCCCGGGAAGAATTCGTTGTCGGCGCCGACCTGCGTATTGCCCGTGATCGTCACGTTGTTGTGCAGGACGCAACGATCGCCGAGCGTGACTTTCGGGCCGACGTAACAGTTCGGCCCGATCCGCACGTCCTCGCCGATCACCGCCTGACGGTCCACCACCGACGTAGGGTGAATGTCAATCATCGCGTTGTTCACTGCTCCTTGGGCCCGCGGCCGAAAGGGCCTCAAAACGGATCCGCGTCCACCATCATGAATTTAATGATCGCCTCGGCCGCCAGGTGCTCGCCCACGCGGGCCTGGCACTTCACGTGGCCGGTGCGGCTCTTCACTCGCATCGCCTCCGCTTCGAGGATCAACTGATCCCCGGGCATCACGGCACGGCGGAACTTGACCTTGTCCAGACTCAGCAGCACGGCCACCTTGCCCGTGTGCTCCAGCTCCTGCGAGAGCAGAAGGCCGCCCAACTGGGCCATCGCCTCGATAATCAGCACCCCGGGCATGATCGGCTGCCCCGGGTAGTGCCCGTTGAAGAACTCTTCGTTAATCGTGACGTTCTTGATCCCGACCGCCCGGTGCGACCCTTCGATCTCCACCACGCGGTCCACCATCAGGAACGGGTACCGGTGCGGCAGAATCCGCTGGATCTTCCGCACATCGAACGCCGCCTCGCCCGCGATCCGGTTCCGCAGCTCCTGCTCCCGAAGCTGCTGCTGGAGGCGCCGCACAAGCTCGTGGTTCAGGGCGTGGCCGCTCTTGCGGGCGTAAATGCACCCGATGATCGGCCGGCCCAGCAGGGCAAGATCGCCGATCAGATCGACGATCTTGTGCCGCACGCACTCGTCGGGAAACCGCAGGGTGTTCTCGATCGGCCCGTCCGGCCCGAAGACGAGCACATCCTGATACGTCAGGTGCGTGCCGAGCCCGGCCGCGCGGAACTGCTCCGCTTCGGCCTTCAGCAGGAACGTCCGGGCAGGTGCGATCTGCGCGTGAAAGACCTCGGGCGTCACGCGAATCCGCTGGTGCTGCCAGCGGATGGGTGTGTCCTCGCCGTAGTCCAGATCGTACACGATCTCGAGCGCATCGAGGTCCGGCGGTCCGGGCAGCGCCACGACCCACGTGTCGCCCTCCGCCGCGCGGACCGGCTGCGAGATCCGCAGCGGTCGGCGCTCCGCCTCCTGCGGCTCGATCCCCGCCTCCAGGAGCTTCTCCACGAACGGCAGGCAGCTTCCGTCCACCCCGGGCACCTCCGCGGCGGTGACCTCTACCGTGAGGTTGTCGATGCCCAGACCCGCACACGCGGAAAGGCAATGCTCGACGGTTTCCACCGACAGGCTGCCGTTTGCGAGCGTCGTCCGGCGGGCACGCTTCGCCACGTTGTCCACCTTCGCCGGGATCCGCACGGGGGGGTCCCGATCGGTGCGGATGAAGACGATGCCCTCGTCCACCGCCGCCGGCCGAAAGCGCAACGTCGTCGGCTGTCCGGTAAACAGGCCTCGCCCGCCGATCTCGACGGAATTACGGATTGTCTGCTGCGGATTCAAGACGCTCGATTCGCTTTACCAGGTCCTTGAGCACGGCCGACCATTCCGGCAACCGCCGTACCGCCGCCTGTTCCCGCAGGTACTGCTGGTTGTCGACGGCCGGTATCCCGTTTACCACCGCGCCGGCCGGGAAATCCTTCGAGATACAGGAGCAGGCCCCGGCCCGCAGCCCGTCTCCCAGCGAGATGTGATCGCGCACGCCGATCTTCCCGCCGAGCACGACGAGCCGGCCGAGCCGCGTGCTGCCGGCGATCCCGCACTGGGCCACAATGATGCAGCCCGGGCCAATCTCCACATTGTGGGCGATCTGCACGAGGTTATCAATCTTCGTGCCGGGGCCGATGCGTGTCGCGCCGAACTTCGCCCGGTCGATGCAACTGCCCGACCCCACCTCCACGTCGTCGCCGATCTCCACCGTGCCGATCTGCGGGATCTTGTGATGCACGCCGTCGCGGAAGTGGTACCCGAACCCGTCGCCGCCCACGGTGACGTTCGGATGGAGGATGACGCGCTGCCCGAGCGTGCACGCCTCCCGCACGACGACGCCCGGCCAGAGTACGCAATCCGCGCCGAGCTTCGTATCGTCGCCGACGAACACGTGCGCATGCAGCACGCACCGGTCGCCGATCTGCGCGCGCTCGCCGATCACGACGTGCGGACCGATCCGCACGTCGCGCCCCAGTCGGGCCGACCCGGCGACTACGGCAGTCGGATGGACGCCGGGCGCCGGCTGTGGAACGGGCGGCGCAAACCGCGCCAGCACCCTGGTCATGGCGAAGGAGGGGTCGTCGCACAGGATCGCGGGCATCGGGGTTTCGCCGAAGTGCCGGTCCACCACGACCGCGCCCGCGCGGCTCGTGCGAAGCCGACTGGCATACTTCTCGTGGGCGATCCACGTAATGTCCTCCGGACCGGCCTCTTCGATTCCGCAGACCCGCCGGATCCGGACGGTGGCATCGCCCCGGACGACCCCGCCGACGTCTTTGGCCAGTTCCGCCAGTGTGTAGCTCTTGCTCATGGCTCTCATATGGAGTGCGGTCTCTCTGAGACCGCACATGGCTCTTACGTGGAGTACGGTCTCTCCGAGACGGCACTCGCGGCCTCGGCGAGGCCGCACTCCAAAACTACTCGAACTTCATCGCGTTCTCGCCGCCGCCAAGCTTGAACTCCTCGTTCAGCCTCTTCATCACGTCCTCCGTGATGTCGAGCCGCTTGTCGCTGTACACGACCTTCCGGTTGATGATCTGCGCGAACATCCGGCTCGAATCCTCGGTGTTCGGCTCGATCTCCTCGCGGGTCAGCACCAGCACCAGTCCGCGCTTCTTCGCGACCTCGGCGATTGCCCTCGTCACGTCGGCGTAGTTCTTCTCGACCCAGTGCTTCTTCTGCGCCTCCACGCGGACCTTCTCCATCCGGGCCCAGACCTCCGCCTTCGTCTGAAGCCGCAGCAATTCCTCGGTAGCACGGGTCCAGTCGGGCGTATCCGGGTGATAGGCGTCGATCTGCTTTGTCTTTGCGGCGATCTCCTCCTTCATCTTCTCCGCCTCCTGGTCCTGCGCCTGCCTCTTACGGGTCAGCCCGGCGTTGATCGCCTTCCACTGCTCGCACTCGTTGAACACACGCACCATGTCCACGATTCCGACCGGGAAATCCAGCGTCGGAACCTCCTGCGCCGTGGCGCGGTTCCGCCACAGACCGAATCCCCCCACGCCCGCCAGCGCCGCCATCATTCCCCATGCCCAGAACCTTCTCATGGCCTTCTCCTGTAAAGCCCCGCGGAGGCGTCGAATCCGTCCGTCGTGGCCCTCCCATTTTGCTCGCTTTGCCGGAAAGCACAAGGCGCAGCGTCTCGCCGGCCCTGTCCGTCGCACCGGCGGCGGCCCCGATATAGAATCCTGGCATGCAGACGCCCGCCGCAGCCGAGTCCGACATCCCAACCCCTCCGCCGGGGGGGCGCCCCGTGGATTACTCCGGCCGCGCCATCGGACCTCTGCGGCTTGCCCGCGCGATGGCGCTCAACATCGCCGGCGGCTGTTGCATCCTGATCGCGCTGGCCGTCCTCTGGCCGAACTCCGGCATCACGGCCATCTTTCTGCGCGAGCAGCTCGGTGCCAGCAAGACGCTGATCGGCCTGAACCTCACGCTGTGCACCCTCGGGGCGGCCGCCGCGCTGCCCGGCGGCTGGTTCTTCAGCCGCCTGCAACGGCGGCGCCGAACCTGGGTTGCGATCACCGCCCTCGCCCGATCCTTCATGTTCGCCCCCGCCATTGTGCCGCTGCTTACCGGGCACACGGCGTGGCACCCCATCCTCATCTGGGTCATCATCATCGGTCTTTTCCTCGTCAGTGCCGGCAGCGTCTTCACCGCACCCGCCTGGTTGACGTGGATGGCCGACCTCATTCCGGAGTCCATCTTCGGGGCCTTCTTCAACCGCCGCTATCGTTGGATGCTCCTGGCGCAGTCGCTGGCGGCCCTGGCGGCGGCGATGCTGATCGACCGCACCAGGGGCACCGATGCGCAGCAGGTGACCTTCTTCGGCATCTTCGTGGTCGTCGCGGTTCTGGCCGTTGTGGATCCGCTGCTGTTCAGCTTCGTGCCGGAGCCGGTGCGGCCGAAACCGCCGCCGCGGACCTTGCGCGACGTCGCGCGGGAATACCTCGAGCCGATCCGGGATCGTGCGTTCCGCGGGGTGCTGCTCGGGGCCGGGGCGTACAACCTCTTCTACAACCTGCCCATGATCTTTCTGCCGCTGTTTCTCCGCGGCGAACAGGTCGGCGACGTGTGGGTCGGCGGGCGGGCCTCCCTGCTGCTGGTGTGCCTGGTCGCGGTGCTCACGGCGGCAGGCACGGCTGTCAGCGCCGGTCAGTGGGGCCGGCTTGCCGACCGCATCGGCCATCGCATGGTCTGGATCCTCGGCTCGCTGGCGTATTTCACCTACGTCGTCTACATCTTCATCAACACTCAGAACTTCGCCTGGATGGCGCTGACGCATGCGGCGGTGTTCGGCCTGCTGTTCGGCGGTCAGCAGGTTGCGACGCAGAACATGGCCATCTCGATGGCCCCGCCCCGGCGACGCGAGTTCTATATGTCCGTCTTTCAGACCGTCACTTCGCTGATGACGGCCCTTGGTCCGCTGCTCGGCGGCTGGCTCGCGGATCGCTATCGCGTGCTCCCCGGAATCCTGCTGCCGAGCGGTCAGCCGGTCTGCTACATGCACCTGATCCTCGCGATCAGTTTCGTCGGCATCCTGCTGACGTTGCCGGTGATGGTCCGCGTGCCCGATCCTCGGTCCGAGGCCGTCCTGCCGTGGGTGGGGCGGCTGCTCTCCGGCGACTTGTGGCGCGTGGCCTACAACATGGGCGTGCTGGCCTCCGCCGCCGACGTGCCCCGTCGTGTTCGGGCGCTTCGCCGGATCAGCAAACGCGACGGCAACGTCATGCTGCCGGACATCACGGCGGCGCTTGATGATCCCGACCTCGTCGTGCGGCGCGAGGCCCTGCTCGCGCTGGGTCGGATCGGTACGCCCGAGGCCACCGATCTGCTGCGCTGGTACCTGCACGAACCCGACGCCGTCCTGCGGGCGCCGACCGTGGAGGCGATCAGTCGGACCGACATTCCGGACCGCATGCGCCTGCTTCGACAGGCGATGCGCGATCCGCACAACCGCGTCCGCCGCGCCGCCGCTGAGGCCCTCGCGCGGTCCGGCGATCCGGAGGCGGCCGAGGAACTGCGGCGGCTGCTGGCCGACGAGCAGGACGCGATGCGGCGTGCCCCCTCGGTCGAGGCGATCCTGCGGGCGGAGGCGTCCAGCCGCCTTCGCACCCTCAAGGAGGCCCTGCGCGATCCCGACAGCCGCGTCCGCCGCGCCGCCGCCGAGGCGCTCGCCCACGCCGGCGACCCCGATGCGGCGGAGGAGTTGCGTCACCTGCTGGCCGACGAGCGGGACGGCGAGGTGCTCATCTCCGCCGCGGCCGCGCTGTCCCGGCTCAAGGAGTTCGGTGCCGTCCGCGAGATGCTCAACCTTGCCCTGTACTCGACGAACACTACCGTGCGGTCGCAAATGCTCATCGCCCTGGCCGACCTGCTCAGCGGCACGGACGACTTTCACAAACTCTGGCGCCAGGATCGCCAGTGGCGCGGCCGCGGCTTCGCGAAACTGGCCCGACGGCTTCGCCGCCAGGCTCGCGCCGTGGCCAGGACCGCCGACCTCGGTCCGCGGGAGCTCCGCGCGGAGTCGCGGCGCTTCCTGGCCGCCGTGACGGCGGACATCGACGCGATCCTCGAACACGCCCAGGCGGAGCGATGGCGCGACGCGCTGGCGTCGCTGTGCGCCATCATGCGTCGGTTGTTGCGGCTGCGATACCGTTACGAGGGGGCCGACGAGCATGCCCTGGAGTTCCTCTCCGCCGTCGCTCCCCAGCAGGCGCAGCGCTACTGGCTGGTAACGTACCTGCATCATGCCTGCGACCGCACGACCGCCGCCGAGGCGCCCTGGGACGGCCTGACTCTTCTTGCGCTGCATGTCGTGGTTCACGGCCAGACGCCCGCGTAACGGACGACCGCCCCGGGGTACCCGCGCGGCCGCCGGCGCGGTATGCTGCATGCCGGTTGCTCCGAGGGAGTTGGCGATGCCGTGGTTTGAAAGACACGTGTTTGTGTGCACGAACGTCCGCCCTGACGGCCATCCCCGCGGCTGCTGCCATGCCCGGGACGCGGAGGCGGTTCGAGAGACGTTGCGGGCGGCCGCCGCTCGCCTCGGTCTTGCGCGGCGCGTCCGCATCAATGCCGCGGGATGTCTCGATCAGTGCCGGCACGGGGTCGCGGTGGTCGTTTACCCCGAACAGGTCTGGTATGGCTTTGTAACTCCCGCCGACGCGGAGGAAATTGCCGAGTCCCACCTCGCGCACGGCCGGCCGGTCGAGCGCCTGCGCCTGCCCGACGACTGCATCAACACGCCGCGATGCCGGCACGGCGACGGGGCGGGATCATAGCCTTCGCAGGAAATCGGCTTCCTTCTTCAGAATCTCCCCGCGCTTCTCCTTCGGGAACTTCCCGAGCGACTCGTCCTCGATGCACAGATCGTTCGCATAGTCCGCCTGCCGCAGGATGGCCGCGACTCTGCCGAAGTCGATGTCGCCCTCGTAGACCGGACAGTGGTATTTGCCGTACTCCCACCCCATCTCGCGCTGCCGGTCGCGATCCGCTTCCGGATAATGAATGCTCTTGCAGTGCGTGTGGCACACCCAGGGCGCGAATTCCGCGTAGATCCCGTAGAGCTTCGAGAGCGGATGCCCGAACCAGTAGAAATTGCCCGTGTCGAGCGTGAGGCCGAACCGCTTCGAGCCCACCCCGTCGAACAGCTTCCGCGTGAACTCCGGCCGGTTCGTGACGCTTCCGTGGTTCTCCACGCCGAAGCGGACGGCAAGCCCCTTCGTCGCCTCGACGATCTTCCGGCCCGTATCGATCGCGAACGCGAGAAACTCGTCCGGGTTCTTCATCTTATGCGGCACGACGTCCAGGCGGATCGCCGGCACGCCCAGCGCCGCCGCGGCTTGCGCGGTCTTCGTCACCCACTCGAGCTCCCTTTCGGGCCGCACGTCGAACTGGTTCATCAGGCAGAACGCAGTGATCCGCTTGCCGTGCCGGCGAAACTCCTCGCCCAGGGCCTTGATTCCGTCGTCGGTGCCGATCGAGAACTTCCTGTCCGGCGCAAACAGGTGCGCGCAGGTCCCGTCCGGCTCCACAAGAACCTCGACGCCGTCCACGCCCACCGCCTTCATCGCCGACCAACTGTCCGGCTCGCCCACCTCGCGGAGGTGCACGTCGCGGCAGGTGATCGCCCACGTCTTCTTCGATGCCGGAGCCCTGGGTTCGGCCCGCGCGGCGGCATGTATCGCCCCCACCGCAGCGGCGGCTGTAATGGAATCCCTCAGAAAACTGCGTCGCGTTTGTTGCTCAGATCGTTTCATCTGCCCACCTTTCGGCCTCGAAAACCGTTCTTGTAGACGCCTTTCTCCGGCATTGCAACATCCGCCTTGACCCTGCGGTGCCGGTCGGTTACAAACGCATCGGGCGGCCCACAACGGGGCAGACGGGTCGTGCGCCCGTCGGGAGTGGCGGGTCGCCGCCGCACGATCGGAAGCGCCCGTAGCTCAATTGGATAGAGTGGCAGGCTTCGAACCTGTAGGTTGGGGGTTCGAGTCCCTCCGGGCGCGTTTGTGCGATATATGCCGGACGCCCGGGATTGCGCCGCTTCCTGCCCCGGAGAGTATTGTGCAGGAGCCTCGCGGCGGCGATCGTAGCGCCGCACGGCCGACTCCGCAGGCCCCGTGGGCGTGCGGCCTCAAGTGCAGTCGAGGCCGCGCGCCGCACGGTCCCCCTCGGGCGCGTTCTGATCTTCGACAACGGCCTCTGCGCGGGGCGCGACAGAGCCGGTTGCAAGCCGGGCCGGCGGAAGAGGATCATTGCGATGCAGCCGATCGACCGACGCACGTTCCTCCGGACTACCCTCGCTACCGCCGGCGCCGTCGTCGGCGGGGAGAGGCTCGCACGCTCCGCGACGGCGACGGGGCCGCAGCCCCCCTTGCCCTGCCCGCCGACCGCCTGGCGGAAGCATGGCATCGCCCTGGCCCCCACTGAACCGTGGGAGGGCGAGCACATTCAGAGCTTCACCTCGCCCACTGAGCCGCTCGAGAAGAACCGGTGGCGGATCTGGTACACCGCGTGCGATCCCCGGCAGAAGCAGACGATTGCGTACGCGGAGGGATCGCCCGGCGAGCCCATGAAGAAGTATCCCGCGGAATGCACGCCCGGCCGCCCGGGTGACGGCCCCTTCACCCTGGGCAACCTGCCCGAGAAGTGGAAGCCTGTACAGGTCGTTCACATCCGTATGCGCAACGGTCGGCATCGTATCTACTTCTGGGCACACGGCCCAGCTATCGCCCGGTACCTCGCCGCCGACAGCGACGACGGACGCCGATACCGCGTGATCGACCCGCATCGTCCGGTGCTCTACCACCCGAGCGATCGCGCGGCCTGGGGCGTGCCCTCGCCCGATGGGGTGATGCTTCACAAGACGCCCAGCGGCGATCGGCCCGCGGAGGAGCCGGTCGCGCCGTCGCGGCTGATTTCCAACGATGCGACGAACGTCTACCAGTTGCCCGACGGCACGTTCGAGCTGTATTCCGTAGGCCTCGTCCCGGTCCCGAAGGACGACCCGGCGTACATGGCCCACGACAACGCCCCCGGGCTGCTTCGCATGATCGATCGTTACACCTCCGAAGACGGGCTGCGCTTCGAGACCCGCACGCGGATCATCCAGCGCGACGCGAAGGATCCTGTGGATCAGCAGTTCTACTACCTGGCAGTCACGTACACGTCCCGCGGCCGCGTCGGGATGCTCGGCCACTACCGCTGCCAGGCGCAGACGATGGACCTCGAATGGTGTTTCTCGTGTGACGGGGTGAAGTGGGATCGTCCGCGGCGCTCTGCGTGGTTGCCGCGAGGTGAGAAGGGCGAGCCCGATTCCTACGGCATCTACGCCCCGAGCGCCCTCGTGCATCGCGACGGCCGGTACCACCTCTTCTACACCGGCGTCAACAGCTCGCACAACGGCAAGGAGTCATACGGCAAGCCCCGCACCGTGATCCTGTATGCGGCCACGGACTCGATCTGGGCATAAGGGGCGGTGACCGGACGGGCAAGGCCCGTCGGCATGGTTCGGCGGCCGATTCAGCGAACCGCGCACCCGTTGACGGCGTGCCTCACCGCGCCATCTGCTGCTTCACGCGATTCCAGTAGGCGAGGGTCCGCCATTCGAGCGGACCATTCGGCCCTCCGTTGTGAACCCGCGCCAACGTCTGCCAGTCGCGCCGTGCCAGAGCGAGCGGGCAATGCCGCTGCCAGTACGCGATCATCACGCGCTCCGCGTATGCCTTGTTCCGCACCCACTGGTACTGCCCCGGAACTCTGCTGTCCGCCCAGTATGCCCGGGTGATCTGATAGGGCCCCAGCGAGCGACCGCCGTCGCCGAGGGCATTCGCCGGGTCAGCCTCTCCTCCTGTCTCGACTTGCCGAATCGCATCAAGCAGGTGGCGCAGATCTGCCCCGGCCGGTACCGCTGCGGCGAGCGTCAGCGGTATGATCCAGGCCATGACCATAGGACACCTCCACGCTGTCTGGTTGCTTGCGTTCGTTCGAGTCCGCTTCTGCGTCTTGTGTTCCCTCTGTGGAATCGTAGACCGCGCGAGCCTGTTGTCCAACCGATTTCCTTGTGTGAATTCCAATCCATTGCGCCCGCACGATGCGCACATTGCAATACGCTTGCCCCGGCCTCGTGTTCGCGCCGCCGATGCAAGGTGGTCTCGACGCGCCGTGCGTTGCACGCTGTCCGCGAGTACGCGCCCGATTCGCCACCGGCTCGTCGAACCAATGGCAACCTTCGCTCGCGGCGATACTTGTCAGGTCCCTGATCGTCGTACGAGCCTCGTGCGGCCATCCCCGGCGATACGGATGCCCGGTTCCCCTTTTCAGCATTGGCAAACGGGTTTCGGGTTCCCGCGCGGGTTTCGCTGCGTGCGCGAGCGCGTGCGGAACCGGTTTTGCGCAGTGACAATGCAGTGGCGGCGGGGGCCTTCTCCGTGGGGACGGGATACGCCCGCTCAGGGGGCGTGTTTACGTTCGTCCGTCCATCGGGTAAAATGTTTTACCTGGCGGAAGAAGCCCGCGAGGTTTGCCGTGTCAGGAGGGTCGGCCATGTCTCTCAGACCTGTCGGTACCTGTCTTGTGTCCTGCCGGATCCGCGCCGCTCTGCTGGGCGGGGCGCTTGCCGTGGTCGCCGTTGCCGCCCCGAGCCGCGCCGAAAAAACCCACTTCACCTACCTCTGGCACCTCGAGCAGCCGATCTACTGGCCCGACCGGCAGACCACCGGCGAGGATCGCTACGAACGCGCCTGGCAATCGATTCAGCGCAAGGATGCCGGTGCGGCCCATCCCGCCAACGACCTTCGTGCGATCTTCGGTCTCGATGACCGCGTGACCGCCTACCAGTGGCGGCCGCGCGACACCATCAACGCCATCCGCTGGGCCGACGAGGCCGGGGCGCAGGTCAGCTACTCCGGCGGCCTCATCGAGAACATCATGAGCCTCGGCGCCGCCGGTCAGCTCGGCTATACGTCCACCTGGATGAATCCGTGGCGCGAGGCCCGCAACTGGCGCACCGCCGGCGCGAACAAGCCCCGTTGCGACATCGTGGTTTTCCCGTTTCATCACCCGATCCTGCCGCTTTGCGACGAGAGCGCCGTTCGCAAGGAGCTCCAGCTTTACAAGGCGATCTACGCCGATGCGTGGGGCGCCTCTCCCGGCGTGTCGAACGGCCTCTTTCCCTCCGAGACCTGCTTCAGCGAGAGGCTCATCCCGCTCCTGGCGGCCGAGGGCATCCAGTGGGTCATCGTCAGCAACGAGCACATCTCCCGCGCCTGCTCGAACTTCCCCCTTGTGCTCGGCTCCGGCGGCGTGAACTGCGATCCGCCCAACCGCGCCGACCAGATCAACCCCGCGCAGAGCTTCTGGCAGCGGGCCAGCATCGACCGCGGCTGCTCGCCCGCGAACGCCTACCCCTTTGCCTGCACGCCCCATCGCGCAAGGTACGTCGATCCGACCACCGGCGCCGTGTCGCAGATCATCGTCGTCCCCGCCGACCAGGCCCTCTCGTGGAAGGACGGCTACTCGCCGCTCGGCCTCGACGGCATCAACACGATTGAAACCCAGAACCCGCCCGCGCGTCCGCAACTCGTCCTCCTCGCTCACGACGGCGACAACGCCTGGGGCGGCGGCTACAGCTACTACATGGAGGCCGTTCCGAACTTCGTCAGCCAGGCCGTCGCCGCCGGCTACGTTCCTACCGTCATCGACGAATACCTCAGCGACCACCCCGTTCCCGCAGACGACTTCGTCCACGTGGAGGACGGCGGCTGGGTCAATGCCGACGGCGACTTCGGCTCGCCCATCTTCATCAACTGGAACTGGCCCCTCGTGAACGCGAGCGGCCAGATCGACATCGCCGGCGGCTGGGCCGAGGATGAACGGAACTGGGCCGTCATCACGGCCGCGCAGAACCGCGTCGATACCGCCGAGCAGATCGGCGGCGCGCCCGACGTCCGCAAGATTCTCTACCCCGACGGCACGACGAACCACGTCGAGCGGGCCTGGCACTACTTTCTCGCCGCCCTCAATTCCGGATACATGTACTACGGCACTTCGCTCGACATGGAGGTGAAGCCCACCGTCGCCTGCAACGAGGCCGTCCAACACGCCGACATCGTCATCGGTAACGGTGCGCTCGATGCCACGCCGCCCACGATCTGGCTCCCGCAGCGCCATCCGTACAACCCCGGCTCCACGAACTTCGGCGCCCAGTGGCGCTATGTCGCCACGCCCACCAGCGGCGACATGTGGGTCTGGACGTTCGTCTACGACGTCTCCGGCGTCGCAAGCGTCACGCTCCAGTACCGCCTCGACGCGGACGGCGTCAACGCGCCGGCCAACGACCAGAACGAAACATACGCCGGCGGCCCCGACGTCGGCGCGTGGCAGTCGCTCGCGATGACGAAGCGGGTCTTTCCCGCCGGCAACTTTTTCAACGATCCGTCCATCGACTTCTTCGAGATGCCTGTCTGCATCGCGGACGAGTACTACGCACAGGTCGTGGGTCTGCGCGACGTGTTGATCGACTATTACGTCGAGGCAGCCGATACGAAAGGCTACGTCCGCAGGTCGCCCATTCAGCACGTCTACATCGGCCCCGGCGGCGGGCTGACCGAACGCGTGAGCTACAGCCCCGATCCGCCGGTCGCCGGCCAGAACGTCACGATCCGCTACGACGCCGCCGCCGGCCCGCTCGCCGGCGCATCACAGGTTTATCTGCACTACGGTTTCAACCAGTGGAACCCGGTCGTCTCGCCCGACCCAGCCATGAGCTACAACGCGGGCACGCAGCGATGGGAGAAGACCGTCTTCGTGCAAAGCTCTGCCACTCAGCTTGACGTGTGCTTCAACAACGGCGCCGGCACCTGGGACAACAACGGTGGCCGGGACTGGCACGTGACCGTCCAGGGCGGCCAGCCGGCGCGGCAATGGGTGATGGACGGCGTGCTCGATGCCGGTGCAAGGCGCGTTGCCCAGAACGGCACGCTGAGCCTCTACGCCGGCCTGATCGGCACCGAGCTGTACGTTGCCGCCGAGGATGCCGGCGAGGGCAACGACCACTTCATTTACCTCGCGCTTCAGCCGGGCGCCCTCCGCGCCGCCAACTGGGCCAAGGCCGGCCGTGTCGCCGGGTGGGACGCCTATCTCGCCGACGAGAACGACAATACGTACATCGCCTGGTTCGACACGATCGCTTCAGTACGCGCCGCCAAGAGCACCAGCCGCACCGGCGTCATGGAGGGCACGATCCGCCTCGACCAGGAATTCGGCTCGATGCCGACGGCCGTCTATCTCGCCTTCGCTCCGTTCGCCACGCCCGACGGCGGCGCGCTCATTGCGTTCGCCCAGGTTCCTCCTTCGGTCAACGCCGACGGCAATGTGGATGCCGCCGAATATGTCCGCGTGGACCTCGCTTCGCTGATCGCGGCGGCCGACTTCGACAACGACGCCGACGTGGATCTCGCCGATTTCAGCGCGTTCCAGGGTTGTTTCAACGGACCTAATCGCGCGCCTGCGCACACCGGCTGCGCGGTCGCCGATCTCGACGGCGACAACGACGTCGACCTCGCCGACTTCAGCGCGTTTCAGGGGTGTTTCAACGGCCCCAACCGCCCGCCGAGATGTGATTGATTATCGTGCGATGGCCTGCATAGAATGGAATCGCCGGGCCAATGTCCGCTCGTCTGTTGCATTCGCTTGTCGTGAGGCCATGAAGAAGCATACGCACTGGCGGCCGTACGGAGTCTTGTTTATCGGAGCGCTGCTTGCCGGAGTACGCCCCGGCTCGGTTAACGCGCAACCCGCGTTCCGCGCCTTCTGGGCTGACGCCTTCCACCCCGGATTCAAAAGCGCCGCCGAAATCGACACGATGATCGCCCGGGCCAGACAGGGCAACTACAACGCCATCGTCGCCGAGGTCCTCGCCTACAAGGACAGCGGTGCCGGTGCCCACGGGGCCTACTGGAACTCCGCCATCCTCCCCAAAGCCGCCGACATCAGCGGCGGGATCGATCCGCTCGCATACCTTTGTCAGCAGGCCCACGCCCAGGGCCTTGAAGTGCACGCCTGGCTCGTCGCCTTCCGCGTGAGCACCTCGTGGCCACCGGCCAACAACGCCCTGCTCGCCGCTCACCCGGAGTGGATCATGGTCTCCGCGGCCGACATCGGAAAGGGACCGATGCCCCTCGACGGTAAGTACGTCCTCGATCCCGGATCGCCCGACGTGCAGGAGTACCTTGTCAGCATCGTCCGCGAACTCGTCGCCAACTACCCGATTGATGGCATCAACTGGGATTACATCCGCTACACCCAGACCGACGCGGGCTACCCCGCCGACACGGGCTATGCCAACTCGAGCCTCGCACGCTTCCAGCGGATCACCGGCTACGTCGGCACCCCGCCGAGCAGTGACACCACCTGGCAGGACTTCCGCCGTCGCACGATCAGCGAACTCGTCCGCCGTTGCCGGGCCGAGGTTCCCGCCGTCACGACCAATCCCCGCCAGCCCCTCCGCCACACCGCCGACCTCATCTGCTCCGGCAACGCCCCGGCGAGTTTCACCGCTTCCAGCGCGTACCTGCTCTATCAGGACTGGCGGCTCTGGATGGAGAACGGTTGGCTCGACGCCGGAATCCCCATGAACTACAAGGACGACCGCAACCCCACCCACGCCCAGTGGTACCGCAACTGGATCAACGCGGCCGTCGGCTGGCGATACAACCGCCATATGTACTGCGGCCAGGGCAACTATATGAACAGCAAGGCCAACAGCGTGGCCCAACTCCAGTACATCTATTCCGCCGGCGCGGACGGCTCGTGCAACTACGCCTACTACTCCACGGCCGACGAGAACGACGACGGCGTCGAAGAAGCCGACTTTACCTGGTACTCGTACGTTTCCAGCCCGACGACCGGCATCTTCACTGCCCCGGCGGCTTTGCCGACCATGCCCTGGCGCAATCCCGCCACCGCCGTCGAGGGCACCCTGTGGGGGCGCGTCACCGGCTACGCGACGGGCCTCCCTGTGGACAACGCGACGGTCCAGGTCGGCGCGTTACCCGCCGTGCAGACCGACGGCAACGGGTACTATGTGGTCACGATGATCCCGGCGACCCAGGCCGGCACCGCGTACGATGTCATCGCCGGCGCGTCCGGCTATTCACCGGCGATCCAGAGCGGCATCACGGTCGTCGCCGGCGACTTGCGCCGCGCCGACCTGGTCCTCGGCGAGCCGCCGCCGTGCACCGAGTATCTGCTCACCGGCTTTGAGGGCTACGCCAACGGCGTTGAGGTCATGTTTCGCCCGCCGCGGTACTCCGGCTCCACCGCTCAGCATCTGACGACATCTCCGAACCTCGCACAGGTTACGGACGAGGTCGCGGCCTTCGCCGGCGCGAAATGCTCCAAGCTCAGTTGGCAGTTCGTGGATACGGCCCTCGAGCGATGGGTGCGGGCTACCACGAGCAATGCGGCCAACGTCCCCAACCCGACGATTGAGCTGGACAAGCCGGTCCGCGTCCGCTTGCGGTTCGAGTCGCCGACCGGCGCCGCGCTTCTCGTCAGCCTGGGCGTGCGCGAGACCGGTACCACCGCCCCCGTCGGGTCCGATGGCGGCACGACCGGGACGATTGAATGGGTCGGCGCCTCCGGCCGATACAACGGCGTTTCTCCACAGGGCAAGCTCGTGACGGCCATGCCGGGCATCTGGCAGACGATTGTCTTCGACCCGTTGACGGATCCCATCCGGCCGCACACGGGCGACGGCGTGCTCAGTTCTCCGAGTAACAAGGGCACGTTCGAGCACCTGGCCTTTTCGAGCACCGGCGGCGCCGGGCCGTTTGTCGTCTACGTGGATCAGGTTGAGCAGGGCTGCCCCCCGGCCGCGCGCGGCGACCTCGATAACGACGGCGATGCGGATCTTACCGATTTCGCGAGCTTTCAGGCCTGTTTCAACGGCCCCAATCGCGCGCCCGGGCAGACCGGCTGCGCGGACGCCGATCTCGACGGCGACACCGACGTCGACCTGGCCGACTTCGGCACGTTCCAGGGGTGTTTCAACGGCCCCAACCGCCCGCCGAAATGCTGATCCGTGCAGGGGCGGTGTCCGACCCTGATGTCGGCCCCTGCGCCCCGTTCCTTCCGGTCCTCAGTTCTTCATGCCGCTCATCGCCATCCCCTGGATGAAGTATCGCTGCGCGAGGAAGAACGTGAGGATCACCGGCAGGGTCATGATCATCGACCCCGCCATGATCAGCGTGAACTGGTTCTCGCGCCCGGCCATGAAGCTGAACAGTCCCAGCGCCAGCGGGTAGAGCCGCTGGTCGTTTACGTAGATCAGCGGGGACATGAAGTCGTTCCACACGAACATGAATGTGAAGATGCCGATCGCCGCAAGCGTCGGCCTCACCAGCGGCAGCATGATATGCCAGTAAATCCGCAGGTGCCCCGCCCCGTCGATCTTCGCCGCCTCTTCGAGATCCTTCGGGATGCCCTTCATTGCCTGTCGCAACAGGAAGATCGCGAATCCGTTGACGGCCAGGCAGTTCGGCACCCAGAGCGGCGCCAGCGTGTTGTACCACCCCAGGTACTTGTAGATCACGAACGACGGAATCATCGTGACCTGCGGCGGGATCATCAGCGTCGCCAGTACCAGTACGAAACAGAGATTCCGCCCCGGCCAGTCGAGCCGCGCAAAGGCATATGCCGCCAACGAGCAGCTTACGGCCGTGCCGATGACGTTGACGATGACGAGAAAGACGCTCGTCTTGAAGTACCGCCAGAAGGGCACCTCGTCGAATGCCTTGCGGTAGTTTTCGGTACCTTTGGCCCACAGCGCTTCGATCGTGCCGCTCCGCTCAACCCGGATACGGACCTTCAGCCCTCGCGGACCGTGATCATACTGCCGGCCGGCGGCAACCTCCTTCAGCAGGATGTAGCGTCGGGGCATCAACCGCTGATCGTCGGGCCCGGGCAACTGGAAGTACGTTTCCCACCAGAAGTCGTCGGCGAGGTACTTCGGCGAGGCCGACCGGTACAGCTTTCCGTTCATCTCGAGGAGCACCCGCATGTCGTGCCACGACTGGTCGCTGTGGAAGCTCAGCTCGATTCGTTTGAAGCCGCTTTCGGGGGCGGCGAGGTCCGTCGGCGCCTCGAACATCCGCGCGATTTCGAACACGTCGCCCTTGCGCGTGGGCATCGTGGTGTCAAAGTCGTACTGCACCACGGCAACCGGCCGGCCGGCTTCGGTCTGCTCCTCGATTTGCGCGGGTCCGGAGACGACTTGCCAGCCGCCGCTCTGCGGCCGGCCGGCGGTCAGGTCCGCGATTCGATAGTCCTGCGTCACGAGGCGGACGGTTCCGATTGCGAGATACCGGTATGCCTGTGCGAAGCTGTCGCGCACCATGTCGGCCGACAGGGCCTTTGCCACGGCCGCCTCGAACGTCGCCTTCTCGGCGATCTGCCAGGTGCTGTGCGGCAGCACGCGGAGCAGTCGCTGAAACACGCCGCACGCCAGGGCGTCCTGGTTCTGCCGGTTCCGCAGCGGCGCGGCGCGTTCGTCATGCCAGTCGCGAATCGCCTCTTCGATCGCCCGGCGGAGCGACCATTGCATCCACCTGTCCCAGGATTCCCGCGACGCGTACTCCGGGCGCGCGATCCGGGGGAACTCGCGGGTGTCGATGTACGGGCTGGCGGCGGCAGGGATCGGCCGCTGCGGCAGGATGCGGATCTGCGCCGTCTGCACTTCCTTGTCGAGCTTCCAGCTCGTTCCCACGAGCCATGCGTAGGGGAGCGCGAAAACGCCGGCCCCCCCCAGCAGCACGAGGTGCAGGATCGACGACTTCCACAGTGGCCGCCTGGCATCAAGCATCGGTTACCTGGTGGTCGGCTGCGCCGTCGCCGGGAAGCGTTCTGAGGAACCGACCAGCGAACGACCGCACTCCGCAATCCGCCTTCCCCAATCAACTCTACTCCCCTGCATAATGCACCCACTTCTTCGACGTGGCCATGTTGAACAGCGTCAGCACGATCACGATAAGGAACAGAATCCACGCCATCGCCGCGCCGTAGCCCAGACGGAAGTAGCTGAAGCATTCGTCGAACAGCTTATACACGTAGAAGTACGTCGAATGGCTCGGGCTTCCGTTGGGTGTCATGATGTACGCCTGCGTGAAGATCTGAAACGTGCC
>CAZMVY010000045.1:19026-23563 GCA_964569765.1 uncultured Planctomycetales bacterium | reverse complement strand
CCCGAACGACCTCGGCGCGGTGATCGCCCTGGCGGTGCTCGAACGATCGATCGCCACGGCGAGCGGCCAGCCGGCGCGCGACGAGCCGCTCGCGTCCCTCCTGCGAACCCGACCGGATGCACGCCCCTTGATCTATGAGAGCCTCGGACGGCTCGCCCGGACCAGGGGCGACGCCCCCCCGACCGTACCGGATAAGCTGGGCCTCGTGTGGGTCTGTGCGGAAGATTGCGCGAACCTCGATGCGGCGGTGAACATCGCGCGATCACTCTGTGACACCAGGGACGATACGTTCGTGGCGGCAGAGGGCCTGTTCCTCCTGGCCCGGTGCGAGGCCGCGCGTTCGCGCCCGACGGCAGCGGCGCAGTCACTCATCCGCCTTGCCCGCGAATGCCCATCGAGCGACCGGGCAGCGACGGCGGTCGACGAGGCCGTTCGCCTCGCCGCGGAAGGTGTAACGGCCACGGGCTCCGTTCCCGCCACGCAAACGCAAAAAAAGGCGGAGGCGCGAGAGAGTGCGGCGCCGACGACTTCCCGCGCAACCACGCAGGGGGCCGGTGGAAGCCCCAATGCCGGCGCCCGGCCGACACCTTTTGTGGAAGCCCGCGAGACGTTCGTGGACGCCATGCGGCTGCTCCGCGAAAAGTCGCCGGACAATCCGCGCCTGCCGGAGGCAACATTCGCCATGGCCGTCGCGCTGCAGCAGATCGAACGCTGGAACCACGCCGCCGACGAATTCGCCAAGGTCCCGGCGACACACGAGCTGGCGGCCGAGGCGGCGCTTCGCCGGGCGCAATGCCTGGTGCGGCAGTTCGAGGCTGGGCCCGACGAGCGGGCCGCGACGGACGCCCTGCGGGCCGCCGACGACGCCCGCCGGCGGCTCGAATCGCTGCCAGAGCCCAAACGCAACCCGTGCTGGACCGCCGAGGCGATTCTGCTTCGCGCGGGGATTCAGGCCCATCCGGCGGTGCGGCAGCCTGACGCAGCCCTGGCGACGCTCGATGAATTCGAGACGCGATACAGCGGCTGCCGCGAAGCCATCGGGGCGATGTGGCGCGTACGCCTGAACGCGATGGAGTCGCTCGACCGGCTTGAGCAGGCGAACACGCTGGTGGACCGGGTGATCGCGGCCGAGCCGGACCGCGTGGGGCCGGTCATGATCCGTCTGCTGACGCGCATGCAGGAGAAAATCGAACGCCTCCGCGATGACGGCGACGCGCTGGGCGTCCGCGCGCTGGCCGGCGAGGCAGCAGCGCTCGCCGATAAGATCGAGCGATGGGCGGCGGAGCGTTCTCCTGCCGCCGCCTCGACAGCACGGCTCGCGCGGGCCATGGCGCTGCTCGATGCCGACCGGCCGGACGAAGCGCGCAAGCTCGCGGAGGGACAGCCGACGAAAGACATCGACTGGCAGTTCATCCGTGCCGAATGCCTGTACCGCTCGAACGCGTATCGCGACGCCCTGCCGGTCTTCAACGGGGTCTGGAAATCGGCCGAGGAGGGCGGGCGGCTGTGGTGGCGGGCCCTGCTGCGAAACCTGCAATGCCACACCGAGATCGGGACCGATCCGGACGAAATCCTCCAGTCGATCCGCCAGTATCAGCACCATCACAAGGACATGGGCGGCCCGGCGATGCAACGCGAGTTCGAGACCCTCCGAAAACGAAACGAGCAGCGAAAGGCCGCGCGCTGAGCGAGACGCATGCGGATCAATACGATCGGCGGCTGTTGCGGATTCCGTTTGCGGCAGCTCGGTTCCGTCCGGGCGATGCCGGTTGCGGGGCGGGCGGGATACCCGTTCTCCCGAGAACGCGTGCTGCTCTCGCCACAAACGGCCCCATCGGCGGCCGCGACCTGCGGCAACCGCTACGGGCAATCGGGATCCTGGAGCGGGCAATCCGGATCACACACGCCATCGCCGTAGTATCCGTTCAGCGCGCACGAATCCTCGCAGTCCGGGTCAGGTTGCGCGCAGTCGGTGTCACACACACCGTCCATGTACCAGCCGTTCAGCGCGCACGTATCGTCGCAGTCCGGGTCGGCCAGCACGCAATCCGTATCGCATACGCCGTCGCCGTAATACCCGCTGAGCGCACAGGAGTCTTCGCAATCCGGGTCGGGCTGCGCGCAGTCGGTGTCGCACACGCCGTCCATGTACCAGCCGTTGAGCGCGCAGGCATCGTCGCAGTCGGGGTCGGGGTAACGGCAATCGGCATCACACACGCCGTCGGCATACCAGTCGTTGACTTCACAGACGTCAGCCTCGGCGGAGGGCCCGGACGCCGACTGGTCCGCCGCCGATTCACCGAAGCCCCCGGCCCCGGCAACCGAGTCGAACGTCAGCCCCGCGGAAGGGCATCCCTGTGCGGAGCGCAGGGCGAGGATCGTCAAGGAGGGAACGGTTCGCCACCTGAGACGCCTCCGATCCGGGTCGACGGCGAAGCTCCCCATTGCACATGCCGCGCGACCACCGGCCCACTCGCACCGCCTGCGCCCGGGCGCTCGGACCTGCATCGTGGCGTCGCCGTCATATTAGTTGACACATGTTAACGATGTTGCGTTGGCGCGTCGCGGGCTTTTCGGCGGGACGCCCCGGCCGGCAGGCAGCGGCACGATACCTAAGATGCCATGAGCTAAGGAGTTATGCTTGTATTATGCGACTGCTATTGTCCGGGTGATTTCCGCCGGCAAACCGTTGCGGTCTTGCCGTTTCGGGTCGGCTTCCGACGGTCGGGCGAGGCTGACCGAGCGGCGGAGCAAAATCCGTGGCCGGGGCCCTTGACACGCCGGGCGGCTCGAGTATGATACTCCCGTCGGTGACGATACGTGCGGGGCAACACCCGTTCCCATTCCGAACACGGAAGTAAAGTCCGCGCGGCCGATGGTAGTCCCACGGGGCGAGAGTAGGTGATCGCCGACATTTTTTGAGATACTGCCGCACGAGGCGGATCACGCACCGTGCGGCTTTTCATTGCGCAAAGCCGGGAGAGCCATCGGAATCAGGACATGACGGTCCGGCTCGCGGGCTTGCTGCGGGCGCAACCGCGGAGAATAATGGTGCCCGAGGCGAGTCTCGGAGGTGACGCATGGGTGACGACGCCCGCAAGCTCCGTGTCTTGTTTCTGTGCACCGGTAACGCCTGCCGGTCGCAGATGGCGGAGGCCATGCTTCGCCACCTCGCCGGGGGACGGTTTGAGGCCCTCAGCGCCGGGTCGAATCCGGCGGGCTTTGTGCATCCGCTCGCCCTGGAAGCGCTCGAGCGACTCGGCATCGGCGCGGAGGGGCTGCGATCCAAGAGCTGGCACGAGTTCGCTGACCGCGAGGTGGATGTCGTGATCACGCTTTGCGACAACGCGGCCAGCACGCCTTGCCCGATTTGGCCCGGCAGTCCGATCCAGGTCCATTGGCCTCTGCCCGACCCCTCGTTCCACGCGGGAACGCCCCAGGAACGCCTCGAATTCGCCGTATCCGTCGCCGAGCAGCTCCGCCGCAAGCTCCTGGCTATGATTGCGTTGCCGTTCGAGCGGGGCCTCACGCCCGAGCTGCGGGAGAGCCTGGCGGCCCTGGCGAACGTATAGCCGCAAGAACCCACCGCCCTCGTGCGGCCCTTCCGGACAGTCCCGGGGCCGTGCATAGAGTGGCAGGCGGGCCGGAGCGTTTCCCATTTCACCCGCTCCTCGGCGGCGAGGAGGCAACCGTGCGAGGTCCGTTGCACAAGCCGGGCTTCACGCTCATTGAGCTGCTGGTGGTTCTGGCGATCATCGCGCTGCTGCTGGCGATGCTGCTCCCGTCGTTGCAGGCCGCGCGCGAGCAGGCCCGCTCGGCCGCGTGCCTTGCGAATCTCCGCCAGATCGGCTCGGCCATGACGATGTACGCCGGCGACAATCGAGGATGGCTCCCCTTGGGCCCGGCCGACCGGCTATGCTATCGGGATGCGAAGGGCAATCTGTTCGCAGACCCCGGGCCGGACCGCCAGCCCTACCCGTGGTCGAACTGCCACTGGGGCGGCAGGCGAGCGGCCTACCTGCATACCCTGGCGATCTTCGGCCCGCCCCAACCCGAGAAGCTCCGGCGGCCGCTCACGAACTACCTCTACCGCAATGCGGGTCTCGATGAGGACATGCCGCTCTTTCATTGCCCTTCCGATAACGGCTCGGACCTCTGGGCGCCGCTGGGACCCCGGCCGATCTACGAAGTCTGTGGAAACAGCTATTGGACGAATCCATGGGGCGAGTACGTCAAGCCCTGGGGCCGGCGCCGTAGCGCCACATCGTCCATCGTGCTGGCCTCGGAGATGCCGTTGTCCATCGACGTGGCCCGCGGCGTCCGGAGCACAGGATGGCACCGCCGCTTCTCTACGCACAATATCCTCTTCCTGGACTTCCACGCGGACGCCCGATGCGTCGACACGCGCAAGTGCTACGGGCCCGGATGGGCCGTCGAGAACTACTTCAAGATCATGAGCTTCTACAGCTACTGAAAGCAGCAGCGGCGGTCGGCATTTACGGAAGGATCACATCCCACGTCACAGCGAACGAGCCGG
>CAZMVY010000045.1:0-19016 GCA_964569765.1 uncultured Planctomycetales bacterium | reverse complement strand
CTGGATTCTGGCTCAGCGTGAAGATTACCGACGAGTTGTTGCACTGAAACTCGTACCCCTGCAACACGTTGACGCCGTCGATCCTCCCGACGGGGGCCGTGGCGTTGGGATCGTTGGCCGGCCAGAAGGAGATGCCCGGTTGCAGGGCCTGCTCATCGAGGCCCACCTGAAGACGACTGATCTGGATGACCTCGATCAGGCGTTGCGTGCCGACGGCGAGCGTCCGCCCGCAGATCAGCGCGACCGAGGTGCTGCTGGTGTTGCCGACCAATGCCTCCTGCAGCACGTTCGTCGGATCGGGGTTGAGGACGAACTGCCCGATCTGTCGGTTCGTTGTCTGGTCGGGGTTGAAGAGGAATGCTCTGTCCTGCTGATCGAAAACCCCGTAGGTGAAGACGGCACGGTACGGCGTGCGGTTGTCGAAAAGGACCGTGACCGAGCCGCGCGAGCCCGGGGTGTCGCCGCCGAGGCTGGTAGTGTTGTTGAAATACGCCTGGGGTGTGCAGGCGAGCAGGGTCGTCCACACCACCGCACCGGACCCGAACAACACCGCACGCAAACGCCTCATAGTGAAACCGCCTTTTTCCGCTGGTCGCGTCGACGACCGGACTTCTACGACGCGGGTCGCCCGGTGTCAACCGACCCTCATACATCGACGGAGATTCGGGGCCGACTTGAATTGCACGCGATGCGGCCCGGTGTCGGCGGACAAAAGACGCGTTCCAGCCCTGCGGGGCGACGGCCGGCGCTTGTCCGCAGACGCGGCCCGGGTTACGTTGCGGCCGGTGGAACCGCGCAGTCTGACCATCGCGATCAACGACCGGCCGATACGCCCTCCGAAAACAGGCGTGGGCCACTATGTGGAGGAGCTGCTCCGCTGGCTGCCCCAGGTCGCTCCGCAGCATCGCTACGTGGGATTCTTCACGGACGTGCTGAAACGCCCCCCTCCGTCGCTTGAGGTTGCCCGGCCGGGCGCACCGCCGGGCTCGCTGCCGGCACGCCCGCCCCGCGTGGTTCGCCGTCTGCTGCAAGCCGGATACCAGCTCGCCTTTCGCCTCGCGACCGGCCGCCGCCGGTACGATCTCTACCACGAGCCGAACAACATCGCGATGCGATGGCGCGGCCCGACGATCACAACGGTGCACGACCTGTCCGTCGTCCGCCACCCCGAGTGGCACCCCGATGATCGCGTCGCATGGTACGCGCGGGACTTCGAGAAGTCCGCGGCGCGCACGGCGCACTTCATCTGCCCTTCCGCCTTCACAAAACGCGAACTGATGGAGCTGGCCGGCGTGGGCGAGGATCGCATCACGGTCATCCCGCTGGCGCCGCGCGAGGCGTTCCGCCCCCGGCCGCCCGAGGCAGTACGGGAACTCCGGGCCCGGATGAGTCTGCCCGAGACGTTTCTACTCTTCGTGGGGACGATCGAGCCTCGCAAGAACATCGACGGCCTGCTCGATGCGTATTCGCGAAGTCCGGGCGCGTTTCGCCGGCGTCACCCGCTGGTGCTCGTGGGCGCGGCCGGATGGGGAGTCAGCGGTCTGTGGAACCGCGCGGCCCGGTTGGGCATCCAGGAATCGATCCTGCCGCTGGGGTATGTGACGGAAGCCGACCTGGCCGCGCTGTACACTGCCGCCTCCGCGCTGCTCTGGCCCTCGTGGTACGAGGGGTTCGGCCTGCCGCCGCTGGAGTGCATGGCGTGCGGCACGCCCGTGATCACGAGCAACACGTCATCGCTTCCGGAGGTCACCGGCGATGCGGCCCTCGCGGTCGACCCCGCCAACACGGCGGCGATGGCGGAGATGATCCAGCGGATCATCGAGGACCGCCCGCTGGCGGCGGACCTGGCCGCCCGCGGGCTCGCGCGAGCCGCGCAGTTCACCTGGCAGCGCTGCGCCGCCGCACACGTGAGCCTGTACGAACGGTTCGCGCGGCGGTAGGGCCCATTCCGGTGCGCGGGCTTCGCCGGGCGGGAGGCCCGGAGGACGAAGGTACGCGGCGCACCGCACGGCCGAGATCGGCGCGATTGCCGTTTTGGGTGACACGGTTTGCACGGCGCGTCCCGACGGATCTGTCGCCCGCACACCGGTATCGCACGAAATGCGCGGAACCGGAACGGCGTCGCCGCGATACGGCGTCCTTGCCGGTCAATGATGAAACAGACGCAGGCCCGTAAAGACCATCGTCATGTTGTAGGCGTCGGCCGCGGCAATGACGCCGGCATCCGCGATTGAGCCGCCGGTCTGGGCGACATACCGCACGCCGCTCCGGTTGGCACGGTCCAGGTTGTCCCGGAACGGAATGAAGGCGTCCGAGCTGAGCGAAACGCCGCCGGCCGCCGCAAAGCGCCCGATCCAGGCAGCCCGCTCCTCGCGGCTGATCGGATCCGGCAACACAACGCACGTCGCGCGAAGCTGCTCCTTCTCCGCGTCCGAGAGCTGGTCCCACAGGAGGAACTGGTCGATGGCGTTGGCCTTGTCGGGGCGCTTGACGCCCTCGCGAAAGCGGAGACCCAGGACGCGGGGGTGCTGCTGGAGCATCCACTTGTCGGCCTTGTCGCACGCCAGACGCGTGCAGTGGATGCGCGACTGCTGACCGGCCCCCAGGCCGATCACCTGGCCGTCGTACGCCACACATACGGTGTTCGACTGCGCATACTTGGCGGCGATCGTCGCGACGAGCAGGTCGCGGAGTGCCGCCGGAGGCAGTTCCCGGTTTCGCGTGACGATGTTGCGGAAGAGTTCGGGTCCGATGCGAGCGTTGTTGCGCGGCTGTTCCATCGTAACGCCGAAGACCTGGCGCCGCTCGACAGCCGGCGGTTCATAGGCCGGGTCGATCTGGAGCAGCAGGTACTTCCCGTCCCGTTTGGCCCTCAGGATCTTCAGCGCCTCCGGCGAGTAGCCCGGCGCGATCAGACCGTCGGAGCTCTCGGGCCGGATCAGCCGGGCCGTGGATTCATCGACGACGTCGCTGAGCGCGGCGAAGTCGCCGTACGAGGCGAGGCGGTCGCCGCCGCGGGCCCGGGCGTACGCCGTCGCCAGAGGCGAGAGCGGCCCGTCGCCGACCATGTACGCCTCCCGCAGCACGTCGGAAAGCGGGTTGGCAATGGCCGCGCCGGCAGGGCTGACGTGCTTGAACGACGCGGCCGCCGGCAGACCCGTCGCCGCCTTCAACTCGCGGACGAGCTGCCAGGAGTTCAGGGCGTCCAGAAGATTCACGTAGCCGGGGGCGCCGTTGACGACCGCAAAAGGAAGCTCGCCGGATTCCGCGAAGACGCGCGCGGGGGCCTGATGCGGATTGCACCCGTATCGAAGTGTGATTTCGGCAGCCATCGTGCCGGCATGATGCGGACGCCCCCCGCGGGCGTCAAGGCATCCGATTCCCGGCTGTTGCCGTCCCATGGCGTCCGCTATAATCCGCTTGCAGCGCCCGGCCGACGGGGTTGTCGGCCGGTGACGCCTGCGGGAATCGGTTTGCGCATTCTTCCATTCCGTTGGAGGTCGGCGTACATGAGCAGCGTGAGCAGCTATGCCCCGTCCGCTTCGGACAAGTTCGCGTTCGGCGTGTGGTGCGTGATGAACCAGGGGCGCGACCCCTTCGGCGACGCGACGCGCAAGCCGATCGAGGCCCTCAAGGCCGTCCGCGGGCTCGCCAAGCGCGGCGCCTGGGGCTTCGAGTTCCACGACAACGACATCTTCCCGATCGGGGCGAGCGCCGCCCGGATTCGCCGGACGATGACCGAGCTGAAGAAGATCATGAGGGACACGGGCATCTGCTGCTGCTCGGGCACGACGAACCTCTTCTATCACCCGGTATTCAAGGACGGCGCCTTCACGAGCAACGATCCGAAGATCCGCGCGTACGCCGTGCAGAAGGTGATGAACGCGATCGACCTGGCGGCGGAACTCGGCGCGCAGAACTTCCTCTTCTGGGGCGGGCGCGAAGGGGCGGAAGTGGACCTTGCCAAGGATCCCGTCACTTCGGCCAAGCGGTTCCGCGACGCGCTCAACTTCCTCTGCGCCTACGTCCGGCAGAACCGCTACGCGATGACCTTCACCATTGAGCCAAAACCCAACGAGCCCCGCGGCGACATGTACCTGCCGAGCGTCGGCAACGCCCTGGCCTTCATCGCCACGCTCGACAAGGCCAACCAGAGGATGGTCGGCGTGAACCCGGAGGTCGCACACATCAAGATGGCTGGCCTCAACCCGTATCACGAGTTCGCCCAGGCGATCGAAGCGGGCAAGCTTTTCGAGCTCCACCTCAACGACCAGAAGCCCGTTCGCTACGACCAGGACCTTGCATTCGGTTCGGCCGACCTCAAGGAGTGCTTCTTCATCGTCAAACTGATGGTCGATCAGAAGTTCGACGGCATCAAGGCCTTCGACTGCCATCCGTATCGCACGGAGGACGAGGACGGCGTGTGGGACTTCGTCGAGCGGAACATGCGGACGTACAAGATCCTGGAGGAGAAGGTCCACGAGGTGAAACAGAACCGTGCGGTGTGCGCGCTGCTCGAAGAAATCCAGGCGGACGACAAGGACTTCGACGGCCTCTATCGCCGATTCACTCCCGCCGCGGCGAGGAAGCTCAAAGGCATCCGCTTCGACCCGGACCGCCTCGCGCGCGGGCGGAAGCTGGCATACGAAAAGCTCGATCAGATCCTGACCGAGCTGCTGCTTGGCGTGCGGTAGGAGCGGGCACGGCTCTTCGGGACGTTCTGTGGTGCCTCGGGCTTCCGGCACACGGCTAATGCTGTGATCGGACGGCCTTTGCGCCGCACACCGACCCAAGCGGCATTCCAACGAATTCGGTCGTCGAGGCGCGATGTAAGAGGGGGGCTTGACACTTGCCGGGAGCGGCGCGTAGAGTGGAGTATATTACTCCCCCTGGCGCTTCGGCGCAGGGCGCGAAGCCGCTGCCAAGCGGCTTCTGCTTTATTTATGGACCAGAGGCCTTCCACCAACGTCTACGTCGACGCCTTTAACCTTTACTACGGCGCGGTCAAAGACACCCCGTACAGATGGCTGAATCTTGCAGAACTGTGTCATCGCATGCTTCCGGAACATCGAATCGGCGAGATCAAATACTTCACGGCTCGGGTAAGTGCGAGGTTGCAGGATCCCCGGAAGCCCTTGAGGCAGCAGATCTACCTGCGCGCCTTGCGAACGATACCTAATCTGTCCATTATCTTCGGGCACTTCTTATCACATACGGTTCGAATGCCGCTCGCTGGGAGTCCCCCGGAGCACCTGCAGTGGGTCACCGTGATGAAAACGGAGGAAAAGGGCTCTGATGTGAACCTGGCCACCCACCTCCTGCACGACGCCCACCGTGGCAGGTACCAGATAGCTGTCATCGTTTCGAACGATTCGGATCTGATCGCGCCGATCGACATTGTTACCCGGGAACTCGGTCTTCGCGTGGGCGTTCTGTGTCCTCACGCGCGACCAAGCCGCGACCTTCTCGCAAGGGCGACGTTCTTCAAGCGAATTCGTCCCGGCGTTCTGGCTTCCAGCCAGTTCCCCGTCACGCTCAACGATGCGCAAGGCATCTTCCATAAACCGCCGGAGTGGTGACGATATGCCCAGGGGCGTCCCGTTCGCCGTCGATGCCTTCGGCGAGTTTCCGCCGGGGCGTGTGTGTGTGCGCTGGACCGAATCGCCGCGCCCGAGCACCCCGGAGCTGGAGCAGCTCATCGAGCAGAGCTGGCAGGAGGCCCTCGCCCGTTCGGCGCAAACCGGGGCGATACTGTTCAATGGTAAGCTCGTGCGCTGGCTCGGCCATCCCCTCGAAGACGGCGTGCTGCATATCGACCCGGCCCCCACGGACTACCGCGAATTCGTCGGCACCAACCTCTACAACCGCCATCGCCTCGCCGAGTTCGGCCGGGGGCGGTTCAGCAACCCGATCGGCACGACCGCCACGATCGTCAGCGACGACGGCTGGCTCCTGTATGGGCGGCGCGGCCGTCGCGTCGCCTGGCACGCCGGCTACCTGCACACGTTCGGCGGCGCCCTCGAGGTCGCCGACATCCGAGCCGACGGCACGATCGACCCCTTCGCCGCCGTGCGACGCGAGCTGCATGAAGAGCTCCGGCTGGACGACGCACACATCGCCGACACCATCTGCGTCGGCCTCATTCACGATCACGAGATCTGGCAGCCGGAGTTGCTTTTTGAAACGCGGGTCCGGCTGAGCCGCGACGGCGTGCTCGGGCGCCTCGATCTTGCGGACGCCCAGCAGGAGCACACGGCGATCGAGTACGTCCGCGACGAGCCCGACGCCCTGGTGCCGTTCATCCGCTCGGCGATGCCTGTAGCGCCCGTGGCGGTGGCCGCGATCTGCCTGCACGGCCGGCGACGCTGGGGCCGCGAGTGGTTCGAGCACGCCCTCGAAGCCCTGCCGGGGTAAGCCGGATCGCGATGCCCTCCCGCCGCGCGGCCCTGAAGGGCTTTCGCCGTGCGGACCATCGCGCAACCGCCCCGCATCCCGCTTCGACGTACTGCTCCGTCCGCGTCCACCCTGCCCGCCCCCGCCGTCAGTTGCAGGCATTCTCCAGCCGGGCGTCGAGATGACTCAGGCCATCGTTGGCCGCCTCCGGGCCGACCGCTTCGAGCGCCTTGCCGATGGGACGATGGCCGTCGTTCTGCACATACGGGTTGTAGCCGACGTCGCTACAGCCGAACAGCCCCAAGGCGGCGGTCGCGAGAATGAGTGCACACAGGGACTCCCGGAAACTCATAGCGGGATTATCGGCCGCCATGGCACCGCAAGGCGAGAAAACTCACCCGGCGTACGCGGTCCGGGTCGGGTTCACTTCGCACCGCCTCCCGGGCCCGTCCATCGGCCCTGATCGTCGATCCGCAGAGTGCCGGTTGACCGCCGGAACTGGAGGATCGCCAGGCTGAGCTGCGCCTGCGCCTGGGCCAGGCGATTCCGCGCCTCCAGCAACACCTGCTCCGCCTCGACCACGTCGCGGTTGCTGAACTTGCCCAGGCGCGCCTGCACCTCGGCCGCCTGACGTCGCCGCAGGGCGAGATCCCGATTGAGGATCTGAATCTCAAGCGACTTCTGCTGCTGCAACACGACGCGTTCGGCCTGGCGCACCTCCCGGATGATGCTGTCCTTGAGTTCCTCGTAGTTCCGCTCCGCCTGGGCCTTCGTGATGAACGAGCGGCGGAGGGCGTTTCGCTCCTTCACCCGGTCGAGCGGCAGTTCCAGCGTCACGCCCGCCTTGTACGTAACGCGGTCCGTGTTGTAGTCGAAGAGCCGGCGGTAGGCCGAATTGGTCGCCCACGCGATGCTTCCCGTCGCGTTCAGGTCCGGCAACAGGTTGTTCTCCGCAATTGCCACGCCCCGTTCCGCATCGCCGATCAGGTCGTACGCGTTGAGCAGTTCGAGCCGGTACTTCAGCGCCGTGCGGATGGCCTCCCCCTCCGAAACCGCCGGCATCTTCAGCGACTCCGCCAGCGGATCCTGTCGCCCGAGGCTCACTTCTCCTGCGGCGGCCGTAAGCTCCGCGGGGAACGGCACATCGATCGCCGTCTCCATCGGCATGCCGATCAGGATCTTGAACCGGTCCAGCGCCGCCTGGTAAGCCTCAATGGCATCGACCTCGGCGTTCTGGGCGGCCAGTACGTTCTGTTCCGCACGCTGCACGTCCAGCCGGATGTACCGCCCGATCCGCCACAGGGCGCGTGTCCGTCCGACCTCCAGCTCAAACGACCGGATGCTTGCCCGCGCGTTGATAATCTGCTGCCGCAACTGTTGCAGGTTGAAGTAATCGCCGGCGATGGTGACGGCCAGGTCGCGGCGGACGTTCTCGAAGCGCCGCACGGCGTAAATGAGGTTCCGTTCCGCCTGATACCGCGTCTCATATGCCACCTTGCCCGCCCCGCGCAGCAGCGGAACATTCCCCTCCAGAAGCATCTGCCCCGTGGCACCGTCGACGGCCCGGTCGCGAAGGTCGCTCATCAGGGTGTCGATCGTGCGGGCGACGACCTCGCCGCCATACGGGAGCCGTTGCCGCACGCCCGCCTCCATGACCGACTGCAGCGACTGGTCGAACTGGTTGGCCTTGCCGAGATTCGTGTAGTCGCTGCCGAGATTGGCGAAGAAGATCGGCCCCCAGAGGTGGCGCTCCAGGGTCAGATCCAGCGCCGCCAGATACAGCGTTTCCTTGGCGGTCTGAAAGTCGCGGGAGTGGGCGAACGCGTACGCCAGCGCGTCGGAGAGCGTCAACTCCTTCGTCGCGGGCGATGTCGTCGGCCCGCGGACCCGCAGCGGCGGCAACGGCGGCGGCGGGCCGGTCTCAGCGCCGTGTTCGTCGGGAATGGCCACATCATCCAGTGGCACGTTGGACGGCCGCTCCCCGGCGCCGTCGGCCAGCGGCGTACGGATGTCGCGCCTTTCCCGCGCCGGACGGCTTTCGGCCGGTCGGGGCGTCGGGGCACCGGCCGGTTGCGTCGTCGGCATCTCCACGGCCGGCGCCGGCCGGGTGAAGGCCTCCGGCACCTCGGCGTCCACCGGGTTGGGAACGAACGAATAACGGCTCTCCTGGGCGCCGAACGCGTCTCGCTGCCCCGCCGAGGCGATCGCCCGCGGCAACCGCATGTTGCTGTTCGCTCCGACGGCCTCTTTCTGTCGCGCGTCGACCAGTTTGTAGACCTGCCGGTCCGCGTCGTCCAGGAACAACTGACAGCCCGAAAGCATCAGCAGGCCGGCCGCCGCACAGCCGCCGACGCGAAACCAGACCCGGCTTGCACGGTTTGTCATAGGATCGACTCCCCAGTTTGCACAGGGCAGGCCGGCGGACCGGCCCCGTCCTGCACGGTTTGCCTCGGCAGGCACCGAACCTGACGGAGAATCCCGCGCCCGTCGGTGACGGATGTGGTAGACGCTGCCGACGCCGATGTCAATGACGTTGCGGACGCCGCACGAGGCCCGCCGGGCGCAACGGGCAACCCCGCGCGCCGCACCTCGTCGCCGGAAGCCCCGGCGGGCCTGCCCGATCGTGCGACGGCGATGCGCCGCCTCGGTCCTTCCCCGCTTCCGCTCAGAAAAGCATCTGCTGGCCGGGCGCCTCGGTCTCGGCGCGATCCATCACGTCTTTGACTTCCTCGACAAACTCGCCGAGATCCTGAAACTCCCGGTAAACGCTGGCAAATCGGACGTATGCAATCTTGTCGAGATCCCGAAGCAGCCGTGCCGCTTCCGCCCCGATGAATTGACTTGAAACCTCGCGCTCGAAGCGATGAAAGATGGTGTCCTCGACCTTCTCTACGATCGCCTGCAGGTCCTCGATGCTCACCGGGCGCTTGTAACACGCCTTCTGCAGGCCGGCCAGGATCTTGCCCCGATCGTACGGCACACGCGTTCCGTCCTTCTTCACCACGTGCAGCCGCACCTCCGTCTCGATCCGCTCCTTGGTCGTGAACCGCCGCCCGCAGGCACCGCACTGCCGCCGCCGCCGGATGGTCGCACCTCCGTCGCTCAGTCGCGAGTCGATGACGCGATCGGTATCAAGCTCTTTGCAGAACGGGCAACGCATGAGCAGCCCCGGACGCACCCCATATCTTGGGCACGCCCCATCCTTATACTCTACATCTGTAAACCGACATCGTCCATTCCGCAACCCGAAGCGGGGCCGCAACCGCGGCCTTGGCAGAACCCTGCGCGTGGGCGATATTGGCGGCATGTCAACACGGATGGTCAGCCAGAAGGTCGGCGCCCTGGAGATCCTCGGGTACACACTGGCCGGTGAGGAGAACGTCGTCGCCGTGCCGGAGATGAACGTCGCGTTCGACTTCGGCCGCGGCCCGCGGGAGCTGATGTCCATCGATCATGTGTGCCTCTCGCACGGCCACATGGACCACGCGGCGGGGATCGCCTACTACTTCAGCCAGCGACACTTTCTCGGCGTCGCCCCCGGCATGGTGATTCTCCATCCGAGCCTCATCCGGCCGGTGGAACGGCTCATGGCCGCCTGGGCCGAGATCGAGGGCCATCCCTCGCCGGCCAACCTGGTCCCGATCGAACCCGATCAGGATGTCTCCATCCGGCGGGATCTGGCGGTCCGCGCATTTGCCGTGGCGCATCGCGGGCCGTCGATGGGCTTCTGCATTATCGAGCTGCGGCACAAGCTCAAGCCGGAATACGCGGGCCTCACCGGGCCGCAACTCGTGGACCTCAAGAAAAAGGGTTTCCAGATCGATCAGCGCGTCGAGATCCCGCGGATCGCGTACTGCGGCGACACCGCCGCCGGGGCCTTTCTGAACCGCCCCGACGTGAAGAACGCCGAGATCCTGCTCATCGAGTGCACGTTCTTCGACCCGGACCACGTTCACCGCGCCCGAGCAGGGCAGCATTTTCACGTGCGGGACCTGGTCGAGGTCCTGCCGGCGGTGAACTGCCCGCACATTGTGATCACGCACGTAACCCGTCGCACCCCGCTGGCCGCCGCCAAGGCGATCCTGGCGAAAACACTCCGCAAGGACGTGCTCGAACGCGTGACGTTCCTGATGGACCGCCCGCCGAAACGACCCGCCCGCCCGGGGCCGTAGCGCGGCTTTCCGCCGCAGCGGGACAGGATGCGTGCCCGCACACCACAAACCCCGCGCGTCTGCGCGTTACCGCCCGCCGGACAATCTTCCGACAATCTCCTCGTATTCCGCCACGCTCGACAACCGCCGCAACCGGTCGAAGACCTCGCGCGCCAGATTCAGCCTTCCGGCATACCAGCTCACCCGCTGACGGAAGATCAGCACGGCCGGGCGCTCGCCGCGCCGCCGCACGAGGTGGCGGAAATGATCGTTCACCACGGCCAGGCGCTGCGCGAAGGTCGGCGGCGGCGGAACCTCGCCGCCGGCGAGAAACGCCTGCGTGTCGCGGAAGATCCACGGATCCCGCAGGGCCGCGCGGCCGATCATGACGCCGGCGCAGCCCGTGCGGTCGATCATCTTCCGGGCATCCCGGGGCGAACATACGTCGCCGTTGCCCACAACCGGGATGCGGCGCACGGCCTCCACGACACGGGCGATCCCATCCAGGCGGACGGAGCCGCGGAACCCGGCCGCCACACTCCGCCCGTGAACCGTGACGGCGGCGACGCCGACGTCCTCGAGCGCCCGCGCGAGGCCGGGCGCGACAAGTTCATCCTCGTTCCACCCCAGGCGCATCTTCGCTGTCACGGGGATGCCGACGGCCCGCACGACGCGCCGGGCCAGCGACACCGCCCGCTCCGGGTCGCGCAGGAGCGCCGCCCCGCCGCCCCGCTTGCACCCCTTCTCGGCCGGACAGCCCATGTTGATGTCAATCGCCGCAACGCCGCGCCCCTCGCACCACGCCGCAGCCGCCGCCATCTCGTCCGGATCCGAGCCGTACAACTGGACGGCGAGAGGACGATCCGCCGCGTCGCTCTCCACCAGTTCCAAGGACTTTCGCGTCCGCCGCAGCAGGCCCCGCGCATTCACAAGGTCCGTAAAGGCCAGACCGATGCCGCCCAGCGGCCGCACCGTCAGCCGAAAGGCCAGATCGCAGTATCGTGCCACCGGGGCCAGCAGCAGGTTCGTCGCAAGCGTGAGGGTTCCGATCCGCAGCGGCATAGGTCGCAGGTCCGGTGCATGGCACGGGCGCCGCACCCCGTCGCCGGGTGGCCGTACGCCTCGCGAGGAGCGAAAAACGCGTCAAGCGGCGCCGCTTCGGACCGCGGCGAAGCCGCCTTCGCGTTCCCGCCCCGCCGCATTCCAGAACACGGCGCCGCGCCCGGTCGCTTCGCGGCGCCGCACCGAAACCGGGACGTTCCGCACGCGTACCGGCATCGGATCCGGCGGCACCGGGGCTACTCTTCCGCGGGAGCTTTCTGTTGTTCGCGGACGCGGCGGTCGGCCTCTTCGAAGGCCTCGGATCGATCCTTGATCAGGCCGGTGTCCATCTGCTCCCAGACCTTCAGGACACTCTGACCCGCCTCCGACAGGCCCGCGCGGCCCTCGTCCACGCCGGCGCCGATCGCGAGGACCTCGTCGAGCCGCTGCTGATACATCTCCGCCGTGATCGCGTCGTTCTCGATCAGCCGACTGAGCCGCAGGAGATCCTTCTCGCTGATCAGGCCCAGCCGGTTTCCGTGCAGGGCGGCCCGCTCGGCGTTCTCGCGGAGCATCCGCAAGCGAGAGACGGTGAGCATCTCCTTGCTGCGGATGTTGAGTTGGCGTGCGAGCATAAGCTGCTCGCTCGTCTTCATCTCGAACTCCTGGGCGAGCACACGGCGGACCTCCGGAGTCTTTTCGGTCGAACCCCGCTCGAAGATCTGCTGCTTCTCGGCGGCAAGTTTCTGGATGCGCTGGAGCAGTTGCGTGCGGTCCTTTTCCAGCAGCAGCTCCTCGCGGCGAAGCTCGGAGCGGGTCATCTGCGAGATCGACTTCTGTTTTCTTGTCAGCCAGCCGAGCAGACTCATGGTTTCTCCACGGCCCAAAGCGGGAAAATGGAAAAGTGAAAAAGTGGGGAACGCTCCGTGGTCTGCCCGTTTCTCATTTTCCCACTGTCCCGCTTTCTCATTTTGTGTCTCATCCTGCCTCCGGCGCCTCGCGTTTGCGTTCCGCGGCCGGCGGCGCCGGCTGGGGTCCGGCGGAGGCCGCGTCGGGCGCGGCCTGTTCGGCCTTCTGCTGCTGGGCCCGGTCCGCCTCCTCGAACTCCTTCAGGATGTCCAGTTCGTCCTGCGTAGCCAGCACGTTGCTGATGCCCGTATCGAGCGTGCTCACGAGATCCACGTCCGCCTTGAGCTGCTCGAGCATCTCCTCCGCACGGACCGCATCCTGCGTCAGTTCCTCGGTCTCAGGCAGTTGGGCCATCTGACCCTGCTGGATCAGCGTAAGGTTGTGGATGTGCGTGCTGATCACGTTGATCTGCTGGTTCAGCATGCTGGCCGTCGTGTTGAGCCGGTTCATGTCGCGCCGGTGCTGCGCGAGCTGCGAGGCGACGCGCCGCCGCACCACCTCCGACTTGTTCTGCCGGCCCTGCTCCAGAAGATCCCGCTCCCGCTGCTCGAGCTTCGCGATGTCCTCGTAGAGCCGGTCCCGCCGCTGCGCGAGCTTCGCCCGCCGTTCCGTGAGCAGGTTGATCTTTCGGGCCTCGTTTCCGGCCATCCCGAAAAGCTGCCGGATCCGATCGACTACCGACATCGCCTGGTCCTCCATCGCCGCCGCCCCGCGAAACAGAAGCACGTCTGCCCCCGACGCGCTCGCCCGCAACTCCGGATCCGCCAGCGCCGCCTGCCGAAAGGCCTGCACCACGAGTGGCGTCGGCAGACCCATCCGCTCCGCCAGATCCCCGGCCGATAACCCGCCGGTGAGCAGATCCGCGCGGCGGGCCTCGATCTCCTGCCGGACGCGCTCCATCTTCCTCGCCGTCGTGTCCGGGTCGAAGAGCCGGCGGATCGGCTCATCCGCGGCGTCGCTCAGCGACGTCACCGCCCAGCCTCCGTCCGCACGCGGCTCCACTACTACCAGCGTAACGTTCGGCAGGTCCAGGTGCGAGTGCTTCACCTCATCCGTGAATCCGCTCGGGCTGCACACGCCGATCACATGCGGCACATCAGCCGTCGGCGCGATCCGCCGCACGTGCTCCAGCAGGTCGGCCAGCCCCACCGGCGGCGCCGGCGAGTCCGCCGATTCCCGGGAGATGTATTGCCCCGGCGGCGCAAGCACCGAGGCGATCACCACGCCCGTCGGACGTTTTCCGAACCGCCACCATCGCCGCTCGTACCCGCGCATCACAACCCGCCGGTTCTGCGGAAGCCGCGAGAGGAGGTCAGGGTCAAACAGCCCCCGACGGGCGAGTTCCTCGCGTACCGCCAGCCCTTCGTCGAGCCGCTCGGTCTGCCAGATGGTTCCGCGAAACTGCCGGCCGCGGGCCTGCGTCAGGTTGTTCTCGGCCCCGGCCAGGTAAATCGACTCCACTTCGAGGGCTTTGCGGATGGGTGGGGTCATCGCATGTCCGGTTCCCGGCCGCGGGGCAAGCGGCACAAGGCGTCGTCCCTCAAGGGACGGCATCCGCCCGCGTCGCGATGTACTCGCAGACAAGGAAATTATAAACGGCCGCCGTGAGGAAACCCAGAATCATGACGGCCCACGCGAGCGAACCGGCCACGTCCCAGCCCGCCAGCCAGAGGGCCAGCAGCACATCCACGGACAGGTATCCCAGCAGGACCAGGCCGCTGACCAGGTTCGATTCGGCCTTGAGTACCAGCGGCGGCACGAAGAACAGGGCCCACGGCAGGATCGCCACCAGGCCGATCCACGTCAGCACCCGCTGCGCGGTCGTCCAGATCGTCGCGCGCGCTGCCGGATCGAGCCGCCAGTACCAGATGACAATCAGCCCCACCGCGACGGTCAGCACCGCCGTCAGAAGCTTGCCGCCGACGAACCTCGCGATGGCCTGGATCATCCTGACTGTGCGGGGCGACTTTGCGCCCTGCCCTCCTGCGCGGGATGCCGTCGTCCATACCGTGCGGCACGGGACATCGGCCCTTTCCGCTGCCCGAAACGAATACCGAATCGACATTCGCCGGCCCGCCCGGCGCGGCAAGATTCCCTATTCCACGATTCGCAGCGGCGCTCCCTTTATTTCCCGCCGGCGCCGCCCGCACGCACATCCGGGTAGCGTTTCCGAAAGGCCTCGCGCAGCGCCGGATCGTGAATCTGCACGGCCGCACCGCGGAAGACCTCGCCCGCCAGAAGATCCATACGTTGGCGCACGAGCCGATCGCGAATCCTCGCCCGGAGCTCGTCCTTGACGTTCTCGATGCCCACCTCGCTCGGCGGAAAGCGCCTCTCCTGTCGCAGGATGAAGAACTGGTTGTTTTCATGGATCGTTGCGGACACCTGCCCGGGGCGGAGGGCGAAGGCGGCGTCGCGGAGCAGCCTGGGCACGTCGTCGAACCGGGTGAACGGCGGCAGCAGCCCGCCCCGCGCGGCCACGACACGGTTCTCGCTCATCTGCCTCGCGACGAGTTCGAAGTCCTTGCCCTCATCCAGCGCCGCCCGCGCCCGCTTGGCCGCCTCGGGACTGGAGACCTGAATACACCGGACCTGCACCTTCTCACCGTATGCCCGCTCGTATTCGTCGGGCAGGAGGCTGTCATCCACCTTAACTTCGCGCTCCGCGATCTTCCGCAGGTACGCATTCTGGCGCATCCGCATGTGGAACTCGCTCCGCGCAATGTTCTTGGTGACGAGAAACTCCTCGAGGACCTTTTCGGCCGCCGCACGATCGAAATCGGCCGGCCGGCTGTCGGACGGCGGCGAAGCGTCGAAGGGTGCGGTGATCCGCCGGAGGGCGTCGTCGTACTCGGCCTGCACGTCCGCCTCGCTGATCGTCAGGCCCATCGTGGCGGCCTTCTGCCGCAGCGCCGCCGTCAGGATGAACTTTTCGAGCGTATCCACCCCGTGCGCCTCGATGACCGCGTCGACAAACGCCGAACGCATGATCCGCTCACCGTTGACCGTTGCAATCGGATCGTCGGCAGGCCCCGCGGGAGCCGAAGCGGGCACGCCGATCGGCCGGCTGGCGGGAACGTTGACCACCGGGGGCGGATTCCGTGCCGGCGCGGCCGCTTCGACGCCGGCGGGAGGGGATTCCCACACCGCATGAAGGGGCTCGGTCCTCTCCCGCTCGGGCGACTGGCAACCGAACGTCGCGAGCATCGCCGAAGACGTCATCAACAGGGACGCAATCCGCTCTGTCATCTTCTCCGGCATGACGAGGGCGAGGCTACGCCAACGGTGGCACGGGGTCAAGTTCTCTGGAGCGCGGCCCGCGCGGGGAACCGGCCCCGTCGTTCGGCCATGCGCGAAGCTCATTTTCCTTCGACCCACTCGACGATCGAAATGACAGCGTTCGAGCCCTCGCGGGCGTTGTGGGCCTCGATGAGCACCTTGCCCCCGGCGGTGTCGCCTGAGTCGAGGCGCTGCTCGAGCCAGCGGCCGTCCTGGAATTTCTCGATGACGCCAAGCGACCTGCCGGCAATCGTCACCGCCTGCTTTCGGCCGCCCTGGAACTCATCGGGGTCGATCACGTAGACACGCACCTTGCCTTCTGCACCCTTCGGCACGGTCAATTCGATCTGCACATCCTTCTCGTCCGCACGGCAGTGATACACAGGCGCACCCCAGCCGGCGTACGAGAAGCCCTTCTTCGCAATGGCGCCGTAACCCGGCTCGGCGAAGATAACCTCTTTCTCCGGCCGGCCGGCGAGCATCTCCAGTTTCACGCCCCGTTTCTTCAGATCTTCCGCGCTGGGCAGCTTCTCCTGGAACGGCTCGTCGGGCGCGGGGGCCCGCTCCTTCACGCCGGGCATCGGCGGCAGGTCGGCGTGCGGCTCAGTCTGATACCAGTAGCACGTGCTGGAGAGCTGCAATGCGTTCTCCGGCTTGCTGAAGTCGCGACGGAACATCGGGTGCTCGTTCTTGCCGAAGCCGATCGTGACCTTGAGGCTCTTCTCGAAGCGGATCGCGTCCTGGATGAACCAGCGGTAGGCGGCCGCCCCCTTGAAGAACGGGAACCAGCCGGTGTAAGGAAACATGTTCTCGGCCTCCGGGAAGCCCCACGAAAACCCGAACGAATCCTCGATGCCCTGGAGTTCGATCGAGGGCTCGGCCTCGCCGTCGATGTACCACTTCTCGTTCATGTCCACGGGGTAACCGCTTCCGCCGGGCGCGTAGCCGCCCTTGCCGGGGTTCCGCACGGTGACGTTCCAGCCGATGAACTTCCCTTTGCCCCTCGCGTCGAGGGCAAGGTAATCGACCTTGCCGAGCAGCAGGGTCTCCTGCCGCCAGCTCGCGTGGAAGTAGCCGACGTCCTCAGGCACGCCCGCGAGCGTGCGATACATGACGTAGCTGTAACAGGGCATCTGCGACCACAACTGCTCGCCGGCGGGGATCGGCCCGTCGTAGACCAGTTCCACCCGGCCCGACCTGCGGAACGGCATCGGGAAGTAGCAGTTGAAGCCGCGTTTCTTGTTGACCAGGGCGCTGTCCACGCGATCGCGCAGCCCGGCCGGATCGCAGAAGAAGTCCACGAGCGGCGCCTCGACGCTGGGCTTTTCCTCGCCGTCCCAGTACGCGCGGATGAGCAGATCCCGGTTGAGCGCCCCCTTCTTGGAGACCTCGTTCACGCCGACGGCGAAGTGGATCATGGTGATCTCGGCCGGGCCGGCGATGTCGGCGATGACGACCCGCTTGCCGGACTTGAACTGCCGCTCCAGCGGCGTCTCGATCCAGAGTGCGTTCTGCGCCGCCGTCTTGCCGGGCGTCAGCCGCGCCAGTGGGGAGACGTCGCGAGCGTCGCCCGGCGAAGAGCAGGCCGAAAGGAAAGCCGCCGCCAAAGCCGACAATGCCAACGTCAGATGCCGCGTCATGTGATACCTCCGTGAAAGTGATAGAGGGAGCTTACCCGATCCGGGCCGGAGCCGCACGCGCGCAATCCTGTTCCTTCGCCGACGGCGACAGCGGGGACGTCGCGGCCGGACGATTGCACACCAGGCGATAAGGCGGCACGACGCCCCCGGGACGCATCGCGCTTGCCATGCACATCACACGAATCGCAATGGTCCGGTGTCGGCCCGGCTGACGACCGGATCGAGGCCGGCGACGGCGGTCTTCAGTCGCTCTGCCAGCCTTGGCAGCACGGGCCGTTCACTCTCCCAATGCCCCAGCGCGATCGCGCACTTGCCGAGCCGCAGGAACGTCAGCGCGTCGTGGTGACGGATCTCGCCGGTAACGATCACGTCGGCGTCGGCCGAGCGGGGATGCTCCAGCGGCAATCGGCCCGCGGCGCCGGCACAGACGGCGGCTCGACGTACACGTGTCTCGGGATCGCCCACGATCTGGATCAGTCCCCCACCCCGAAGGGATGGGGCATCCGCACTGACAGACACGCTGCCAGTGGCACTCGTTTTACGCGGCCTCGGAGAGGCCGCACTCCACAATCGCTGCTTCAGCGAACGAGCCAGCGCAGCCAGCGTCGTTCCGTGCGGTAGCGTGCCCACGCGGCCGATGCCCTTAGCCGGCGGGCCCTCCAGCGGATAAACGTCGTACGCCGGCGTCTCGTACGGGTGCGAGGCGCGGATCGCCTGCACGACCTCGGGCATTCGATTCTGCGGCGCGACCATCTCCAGGCGGATCTCCTCGACCCGCTCCAGTCGACCCTTCCGGCCGACGGCCGGGTTTGTTGCCTCCGTGCCGAAGAACGTCCCCTCGCCGCGGAGCCGGTAGCTGCACTGCTCGTACTCGCCGATCCGCCCGGCCCCGGCCGCGAACATCGCGTTCGCCACGCGATCAAGCGCATCTGGCGGTACGAACACGACGACCTTGCACTCGCGCACTCCGGCGGAGACGAACTCGAACGGCCCCACATCCCGCAGGCCGCACAGCTCCGCGAGCACGTCGTTTGTGCCGCCCTCGGCCGCATCGAGGGCCGTGTGCGGCGAGTAGATCGCAATGCCGAGGCGGATCGCCTCGTGGACGAGCGCGTCGGTCCCGTCGCTGTCGGCCCGGATCGTCTTGATCGGCCGGAAGATGACCGGGTGGTACGAAATGATCAGCGGGCAACGCAGGCGACGCGCCTCAACCAGCACGGCCGGCGTCGTGTCGATGGACAGCAGCACCCGCCGACACGCCGCCCTCCGATCGCCGACGAGCAAGCCGACGTTGTCCCACTCCTGTGCCAATCGTGGCGGCGCGAGCGCATCCATCGCGGAGCAGACATCGCCAACCGTCGATGATGAGCGTTTTGCCGGCATCGAAGCCGCCTCCCGCGGGACGAGTGACGCGCCGAACGGATCTCGTGCGAAGTCAAGCCCCGTAAAGGGGCGAAAGATAGTAGCCCGGGCGTCAGCCCGGGGTTACGGTGCGTCACACGACCCTAAGCCCCGAAGGGGCGACAGAGACAGGGCACCTCCAGCGGCTCTGTCGCCCCTTCTATGAAGCCGGGTCCGTCAAGTCTTCATCCTTACTCCTTGC